>NZ_JBJTER010000173.1:0-22985 GCF_046093005.1 Aestuariivirga sp. | reverse complement strand
CGAAGTATTCCCGGGCGCCAGCGCCGAGTGGACAGAGGATGGTGGAGATCCGCCGCCTGGCGTGGGCGCCCTCGACGACGGCAAGTTCACCGTGAACGTCGACCAGGCGGGACTGCCCGAAGCTGCGAGGCTGATACTCGGCGAAACCCTAGGCTACAACTACACCATCGATCCCCGTGTGCAGGGCAGCATCACGCTGGTCTCCAACCGGCCACTCAGCGCCCGCGAATTGCTCAGCGCTTTCGAGGCGGCATTGCGCCTGAGTGGGGCGGCGCTCATTCAATCGGATGGCAATTTCAAGATCGTGGCGCTGCAAGAAGTGCTGGATGGCGAGATGGGAACCGCCGATATTGGAAAGGGCGTTTCGCCGGGTTACGGCGTCAATGCTATTCCCCTGCGCCATATTGGAGCCGGCAATCTCATGGAGCTGCTCGACAGCTTCATCGCCCGGTCGGGCACGGTGCGCGCAAGCAAAGCTGGAAACATGATCCTGATCCGCGGTCCTGCGGAAGAGCGCCGCGCGCTTGTCGACGTTGTGCTATCGTTTGACGTCGACTGGATGAAGACCCAGACCGCCAGCATTGTGAGCCTTGAAAATGGCCGCGCCGAGGATCTCGCCAGCAGGATCGAGCAAGTCTTCGCCGAAGACTCCGCCAACGCCGGCCCCAATGCGCTGAAGGTTATCCCGGTGCCAAGCCTTAACGGTCTGATCGTCATCGCCAACAGCCAGGCGAAGGTAAAGCGGGCCATCAATTGGATACGCCGGCTTGACCGGGAGAGCGTCGACGCACCAAACTTCTATGTTTACGCCGTGCAGAACGGCAACGCGGTAGAACTCGCAAGGATACTCAACGCCACTTTCGGAACCGGGGGCAGCGATGCGGGGCCAACCGCTGACGTCGCGCCCGATACCGAGACCATGGATGTTTCACTCGAAAGCACCGACACCAACCCTTCAGACCAGTCCGGATCGCAGCCGCCGGAAGCCCTGCAGCCAGGCCAGCAACAGCCGGATGCGGCGCCGCCCGTCACCACCGGCAGCACCAGCAGCGCCGGGGCTGGTTCCAGCGGCGGGGCCGCCACTTACGCCATCGGCAACATCACGCGGATCACGCCCAATCCGTCGAACAACACCATCGTCATCCGCGCCACGCCGAAGGAGTACCGGAAGATCCTGGCGACGCTCCGCCAGATCGACGCCGCCCCAACCCAGGTGCTGATCACCGCCACCATCGCTGAGGTATCGCTCAACAACCAGCTGCGCTATGGCGTGCAGGCTTATTTCAAGAACAACAACATTGCCATCGCGCTGGCTGGCAGCAAGCCTTTGCCCAACGGCCCGGTGATCAGCCCGCAGTTTCCGGGCCTCAACTTCCTGCTCGGCGGAATATCCGATCCGGAACTGGTGCTTGACGCGCTTTCCGGCATCACCAAGGTGCGCATCGTCTCTTCGCCGTCGCTGCTGGTTCTGGAAAACGAAGTGGCGACCATCCGGGTAGGCGACCAGATACCCATTCAGAGCCAGACGGTGGCTACCGACGGGGGCAATTTCGTGAATTCGTTCGAATATCGCGATACTGGCGTGATCCTGAGAGTAAAGCCCCGGGTCAACGCCAATGGCGTCGTCACCATCGACCTTGGCCAGGAACTTTCGGCGGTGCTGAAAGGTGCGGCGGGCGTCGGCAACAACCCTTCTTTTACGCAGCGTTCGCTGACCAGCAAGGTGTCGGTGAATGATCAGCAGACGGTGCTGCTGGGCGGTCTGATCTCAGGCGCCGAGGATGGCACGCGCACCACCGTGCCCGGCTCCGACAAGGTGCCGGTAATCGGCGATCTGATCGGCACCACCGACAATACCGCGAGGCGCACGGAACTTATTGTTCTCATCACGCCCAAGATCATCCGCGATGGCAAGGACGCGGCGCGCGAATCCCAGGAGTTGCGCAACAAGATGAAGAACCTTCAGTTCAATTGAGTGCAGGGCCACCCGCATCCGCGTCAGTCCCGGGTGGCGCAACACCTGGCACCATCGGCACGGGCGAACCATCCGGAGGGACTGGTTCACCCGGTTCATCTTGCGGCAGGACCCGATCCTGTTCCGGCGGCTCGTTGCCCGTGTATTCGAATAGAGTAAGCGTTACCGCTTCGCCAGCGGACCCGATGACCACCGATCGGTCGCCGACTTCAAGCACGGTCCACTGGCCAGCCGCATCGCCCTCGCGCACATAGACAATCTCCGATGACGCCGTCAGTTCGAGTACCGCCAGGCGCCCCTGAGGCCCGGCGGAGACGCCGAGCAGCCGGTAGTCACCGGCATTGGGACCGGCCGGCGGCGGCTCTGGAGGCGCAACGGGCGGTTCCGGCGGCGGTTCTGGCGTTAGCTGTTCTTCGGGCTTTGCTTCCGGCGGCCGCGGCAGGCGGCCAGGGTTGAACAGTGGCTGCTCAACAATGCTGGCATAGGTGTTGGACCCCAGGTTTTGGAGTGGATTGAGATCCACTGTCTTTGCTCCGCGTGCCGCCGTTGCAGCCGGCGCGGGCGCCGTGGCGCCGTCCTTGCCGTCAAAGCCCGGAAGCAATTGCTTGTACTGCTGAAACGCCAGGACGCCCAGCGCCATCGCCGCCGCCGCAAGCAAAGCCAGGCGGCGGTTCATGGCTGCTCACTCCAGCCATGCGCCTCGACCCTGAATGAGGCGCGCAGCGCCTCCGACGGATACGGATCGGCAGCGCCGGCGGCCGACTGAGGCCGGATCTCAAGCCCGGTCACAAACATCAGCGGCAGCATTGCTTCGATGCTGATCAGGAATGCCCGCAGCTGCTCCAGGCTGCCCTCGGCGTCGATGCCGAGGCGATAGGCGGGTATGGACGAGCCTTCGCCATCGCTGGCCTCGAAAGGCTGGATTCGCAAAACGCTGAGGCCGCTGGTCGCCGCCGCTCCGCCAACCAACTCCTGGAAGCCGGCCATGGTCAGGCCGGGCGTGGCGCCGGTCAGAAACAGGCGCTCGGGCCCATCGGCGGCGGTCAGCCGTCCCGCGCCGTCGCGCACCTTCTTTTCAACGCGCGCGGCAAGCAGATCGCGCTCCGCCTGTTGTTGCGCAACCCGCTCTTCGAGACTGCCATGCCATGCCGCAAGGCCCGCTGCGGAGACGCCCGCGATCAGGATAGCCCCCGCCACGATTGCAAGGCCCCTGCGCGCCTCCGCCGAAAGCCTCAGCGCCGTCATGGAGCCGCTCCGGCGGCGGCATCCTGCTCGAAGCGCGCGTTGAGGGTGAAGGCGTTGGCGTTGCTGTCCTGGTCGCGTTCGGTCGCGGCTGCGAAATTCACATCCTTCAGAAGCGGCGACGATTCGAGAACCGCGATCAGCGCTGGGATGCCGCTGCCCTGTCCCTTGAGTTCCAGCTTGCCGCCGTTCAGCACCAGCGCTTCGAGGTAGACGTTGGCGGGCAGCAAAGCTGAAACATCGTTGAGCAGCGCCACCACCGGCGGCCGCTGGAGCCGCTGCTCACGCAGGCTGTTGGCGGCGGCAACGAGTGGCGTTTCGGCTGCCCCGCCGCCAGCGGGCGCGCGCAGCGCCGCGGCTGCTTCGGCGGTTTCAGCGCTCAGCCGGGACAACAGCGCATATGAGCGGTAAACTTCATAACCGCCATAGGATAGGGCGGCGAGGCCCACCACGGCTGCGGCCTTCGCGATCCGCGCCGCCTTCATCCGTGCCTTGCGCCGCTGATCTTCGCCGCCGAAGTCGATGGCCAGCCTCCCGCCGTCGGCGAGTTCTACGCCGAGCGTCCTCACCGAAGCGCCCGCCTGCCTCAGCTTTCCAGCCAGATCTTCAAACAGCGCGCGGCTCACTATTGCTACGTCGATCGTCACCTGGCGCGACTCGCCAATTGCAGGCCGCACCCGCATGCCCCACAGGCATTGGGCAAGAGGCCAGGGCGCGAGGCCCTCGACCTTGTTGCGGGTGATGGCCCTCAGCACGGTTTCGGACTCGGCGGGAAGCATGAGCTGCCGGGTCACCGCCTGATCGGCGGAGATTTCGATGCCGGCGTCTCCGCCGGGCTTCCCGCCCAGACGCTGGATAATCGCGGACATGGCCTCGGCAGGGCGGCCGGACGCGGACATCGCCGGCTCGCGGCCGCTGGCGTCCGCCCTTTCGAGGTCAATGCCGCCGGAGCGGACCTTGAACACCACTGGCGGCTTGTCAGCGCCGCCGCGCCGCAGCGCCAGCTCTTCGGCCAGCGCCAGGACAGGGTCCCGCAGGCTTCGCCAGAGAGCGGCGGCCGATATGATTCTCGTCGCGTCGCGCGTCATCGCTGAGCGTTCCTTGCCTTCATTCGCCGCCGGCTGCAAGGGTCCGAAACGGCAGCGGCCCGCTGGCCAGCAGCACGACGGCGCGCGACTGGCTTCCCGCCAGCAGGTTGGGCCCTTCCTCAAGCCGGAGTTCGATCACGAATGCTCTTGGTTCCGCGATGCTCAAATGGTCTTTGGTCCGCTGCAGCACCTGCTGCAACCTGGCATCGTCCTTTGCCTCGCGGCGCAGGCGCGCCTCGGCAATGACTTCAAGATCGGGCTTTGTCAGACCGGGGACAGCCTGCAACACATCATCGTCTGCGGCCATGGGATTGATCTTGCCTGTCGGATTGAAAATGGTGAGGTTCGCGGTGAAGGCCTGGCCCGGCGCCGCATTGGCATTCAGCAGTTCACCGATCTGCTCCACAGCCAGAAAGATCACCGGCGGGGGCGGAGGCTGATCGCCCGGCAGGGCGGAGTTGGGCGATGGCGGGCTGACGGGTTGTCCCGCCTGCCCGGGGGCGGGCGCGGCGGCTGGGGCTTTGTCTTTTTCCGGCGTTGCCTCTTCACGCAGCCTGGCGATGCGCTTGGCCAGGCCCCGGACCCTTGGGTCATCGATTTTCGTCCGCCGCGCCAGCGCTTCGATCAGCTCCGGATCTGACCGGTTGAGATCAATGAAGCTTGCGGCGTCGCGGATGCTGGCGCTGATCAGGACGCCTTGCCCCACATCGAGCGTTAACGGCTCACCATCGAAGAACAGCCGGTCCTCCGGCTTTGCCGCCAGGATCATGCCTTTCGCCGCCTCAAGGCCTGAACGCAATGCGAAATGCGTTGCCATGCGGCGCTGGTCGAGCCTCTCGCTGCCGATTCCCGACCGGGTCAGCGCGGTGGCCGCCACCACCATCACCGCCATGATGGCCACGGTCAACAGCACGGCAATCAGGATAATGCCGCGCTGCCCATGGTCTCGTGCCATCTTGCTCACTGGCTTTGTTCTCCGGGTGCCGCGTCGCCGCATGGCGGCTTCGTCTCAGCGGCGCATTCGGCTTCGGCATCAATCGCCAGCGACTGCACGAAGCCGGGTACCCGGAGCTCACCGGTCTTGGTATCAATGATCGTCAGCCGGATTTGCTCCGGCATCGTGCGCTCGACCGACCACCGGCTGCTCCACTCCCGGATACCGGAGCGCTGCGCGCGATAGGCGAAACCGATGTCATAGGGGCCGCTCAGCAGGACCACCGGATCGCGCCATTCCGGAGCGCCAAGGGCGGCGCCATCAAACGGCATTGGCGCGCGTTCGCGGACCAGTTCGCTGCCGCCGTCGCCGTCCCGCAGGCTCAGGCGCACAAAATAGAGACCGGGGCTATCCGTGCCCTTGTCCTCGCGCAGCACATAGACGATCTCGTCCGGCTGTCCGTCGAATATATAGCCTTCGAGGTCTTCGGCGCCCGGGCGGCGGATCTTGGCTATCTGCGCCACGTCGCGCCCGAACAGATCCACCGCGGCGGCAATCGCCTGCTGCTGGCCAAGGGTTTGACGGGTACGATCGACGCCCATGCCGATCGATCGCATGGCAAGATTGAGCGAAACCAGAATCAGCGATGCCAGCGCCAGGGCTGCGAGCACTTCAAGCAGGGTAAAGCCTGCCTCCCGAGACCTTGTGTGGGTCCCTGTCATTTGCCGAGCTTCAGGGCTTCAGCCGAAAGGCGGCCGCCTGGTTCCCACATGGCGGTGGCGGTCAGCCGGTAGGTGACATAGGGAGCGGGAAGTCCATCGACGACATCGGCGGGGGCGATTTCGAGCCGCCAGCGGTAGCCGGCGGAATCGCCCTCGCGCAGCGCCGGTGCGGTCGTGTCCGATGCCAACTCGTCTTCGAGGATCGACTGCAGCAGGATGCGTGCGCCAAGATGCTTGTCCAGTGATTGCGCGCCTTTCAGCGATCCGCCGATGCCGCTTGTCAGCACGGCGATGGCGGAAGCGGCGATCGCCACGGCGCACAGCGCCTCGACCAGCGAGAAGCCCGCTTCGCGTTTGGCGTCAGAGCGTTTCGGCATGGGTGCGGCCGGTGAGCCAGTTGATCCGCAGCTGATAGCTGCGGCCTCGGAACGCGAATGAAAGTTCGCCCCCGGAGGAGCTGCCGGAGGGGAAGAACCGCACGCCCGGCGTCTCGCCGCCAGCGGCGGCGGCGACTTTGGCGTCCAGCGAAACGCCCTTTGGCACGTCCAGCACCCGTTCGGCGGCTGGAAAGCTGAGCCGGCGGCCATCCGCCTCGATCAGCACGGCGGTTTCCTTCTGACTTTCGATCGCGGCGGTGCGGGCATCGCGGAACATGGCCTCGGCATTGATGAGAAAGGCGCGCACGCGCGCCGATTCGCCGCTGCGCTGGCCGCCATAGATCACCGCAGAGGCGGTCAGGGCGAGAATGGCCAGTACCGCCAGCAGCTCGAGCAGGGTAAAGCCTGCCTCGCGGTCAGCTTGAGATATCGGCATCCTCGTCCGATCCGCCTTCCTTGCCATCAGCGCCGTAGCTCTTGATCACGAAGGAGGCGCCGTTCTGCCCCGCACCATAAAGAAATGGCCGGCCCCAGGGATCCTGCGGCACCTCGCCCTTCGTCAGATAGGGCCCATTCCAGCCAGGAATGTTGCCGGTGGGTTTGACGAGCGCTTGCAGGCCTTCCGAAGAGGTGGGGTAGCGGCCGACGTCGATGTGGAAGAGCTCCATGGCGGTGACCAGGCTTTCGATCTGCACATGCGCCGTCTTGGCGCGCGAGCTGCCGAGATAACCGATCACCCGCGGACCGATGATGCTGGCCAGCAGCACAAGGATCACCAGCACGACCAGCAGTTCGACAAGGGTGAAACCAGCCTCGCCGTCAGTCTTGCGGCGGCCCTTGCCGCGCCGCGGCTTCCCGAAACTGAAATACTTCATGCCAAACACCCTTGTGACGGAATTCGCTCAAATTGCGAGATCGTTGATGCTGATGACCGCTCCCATCAGGGAGGTTATGATGAAACCCACGAATATGCTCAACAACAGAATAATGGCAGGACCGAGGAGTGCTGCCGCGCGATCCGAAAGCTGGTCAAGCTCGTCCTCGAGGATGTCTGTCACGCGCAGGATGCTGGGGCTGAGATTGCCGGTCTCCGCCCCTACCTTGATCATCCGGGCGAGAAGCGGCGACAGGATGCCTGAGCCTTCGAGCGGCGCGATGAAGTCCTCGCCGCGGCGCAGTGCTGTTTCCATGTCCTGCGCCGTTTCGCGGACGCGGCGGTTGGGTGTCGAGCCGGCGATCAGCTTCAGGCTTGCCGGCAGCGTCATGCCCGCCGCGGCGAGCGAGCCCAGGACCCGGCAGAACTGCGCGACCTCGGATTTCATGAGCAGCCGTCCGATCACCGGCAGGCGCAGGGCTGCGCCGCGCAGCAGCCGCGGCAAGGGACCGCGCGTCCAGAGCAGGGCAATGACCAGCGCGGCAGCAGCAAGGCTCGCCGCGAAGGCGATGCCATTGGCCACCAGCCAGTCGGATACGGCGATCACCGCCCGGGCGCTTTCGGGCACCGGCGCGCCGCTACTGGAGATCATGTCCTTGATCCCGGGCACCACCGCAATCATCAGGAAGATCACGACGCCGATCGACAGGACGACCAGCATCATCGGGTATACCAGGGCGGAAATCAGCTTGCCGCGCACTTTCTGTTCGCGCTCCCGGGCCGCGGCCAGCCGGTCGAGCGCCGCGGCCAGCGTTCCCGTCGCCTCACCGGCCTCCACCATGCTGAGATAGAAGGGCGGGAAGAGGCCGGTGGCCGCCAGAGCATCATGAAAGTTCCGTCCCTTGCGAATCTCGCCCTGGACCTCGCCGAGAACCCTGGACAACGGCTTCGAGAAACTTTCCCGCGCTAGGATCTCAAGTGACCGGTTCAGCGTGGTTCCGGCCTGCAGCAGCCACGCGAGCTGGCGGGTGAAGGCGGTGATCTCCTTGCTGGCAATGCCGGTTCCGCCGAGGTTCAGGAGCGAGGATACGCCCTGGTCCTGGCCTTCCTCGCTGATGTCGATCGGATGCAAGCCCTGGTCGGACAGACGGCTGATGGCGAGTGACCTGTCCGCGCCCTCGATGGTGCCCGCCACCCGTTCGCCGCTGTCCTTGACCGCGAGATAGCGAAAGTTCGCCATCAATCCTCCGAGGTCACGCGGCCGAGTTCCTCCACGGTGGTGAGGCCCTCACGGCATTTGCGGAAACCATCGGCCATCATGCTGCCGACGCCGGCCCGGCGCGCTGACTCGACGAGCACGTCGGCGGATACGCCGGGCTTGATCAGGCGCCGCAACTCGTCGTCGATGGCAAGGACTTCGAAAATGGCGGCGCGGCCCGCAAAACCGGTGCCGCCGCAGTAGGTGCAGCCTCCGGGCTTATAGAGCCGCAGACCCGGCTCCCCCGCAGGCACGACCCCCGCCGGCAGCTGCATGAGCAGATCAGGTTGCGCGTCATAGGGAACCCGGCAGTGCGTGCACAGCTTGCGCACCAGGCGCTGGGCCACGACGCAGCGCAGCGTCGAGGCGATGAGATAGGCCTGAACGCCGAGGTCGAGCAGGCGCACGATGGCGCCCGCCGCCGAATTCGTGTGAAGCGTCGTCAGCACGAGATGCCCGGTGAGGGCCGCGTTGACCGCGATACTGGCGGTCTCGGCGTCGCGCATTTCGCCCACCATCATGATGTCCGGATCAAAGCGCAGGAGCGAGCGCAGCGAACGCGCGAAGGTGAGCCCGATCTCGGGATGCACCTGGATCTGGTTGACGCCCTGGATCTGGTATTCGACCGGGTCTTCGATGGTGACGATCTTGCGCCGCGGATCGTTGAGTACGCCAAGCGCCGCGGCCAGCGTGGTGGTCTTGCCGCTGCCGGTCGGTCCGGTGACGGCGATCATGCCGTGGGCGTGGGATATCTCATGGCGCAGCCGGGCAAGGTCAGCATCGGAAAGACCGAGCCGCGTGATCTCCGGCGCCTGGGTATTGGCGCTGAGAAAGCGGATGGCGATGCTTTCGCCGTGGATCGTCGGCATGGTGGCGACGCGGATGTCGTAATCGCGCTCGGCGATCTTGAGGCGGGCGCGGCCATCCTGCGGGAGGCGCTTTTCGGCGATGTTGAGGTTGGTCAGGATCTTCAGGCGCGATACGGCGGCCCGGCCGAGTTCCGGCGGCAGCCGCTCGCGCTCCTCCAGCAGCCCGTCGACGCGCTGCCGGACCACGACCTGGCCACGCGCCGGTTCGATGTGCAAATCGGTGGCGCGCGCCGCCGAGGCCTCGCGGAACAGCCGGTTGACCAGATCGATGACCGGCGCATCGAGCGCCAGATCCTTGAGTGCGTCGGCATCCTCGACACCCGCCCCCGGCCCCGCCGCGCCGGCGCCTTGCCGGACGTCATCCAGCCGTTCGATGGCCGAGAGGATCTGGTTGTCGGTCGCCACCGCCAGCGCCAGGTCCATGCCGGTCGCCAGCCGCAGCGCTGACAGGGTCGCCTCGTCGCTCGGATCGCTGATGATGACGCTCAGGACGCCACCCTCGACGGCAACCGGCAGGACATGGCGCTCGCGCATGAAGCGCAGCGAGATGGCGTCCGGAAGAACCCGGCCCGACGGCCAGCGTGACGCCATGGGTACATCGAAGACGCGGGAGAGCTCGAAGGCCAGCACCTGCTGATCAATGCTGCCCTGGCGGAGCAGCAGCCGGATGGCGGTGTCCTGTCCCGTGGCAGCCTGGCGGCCCAGATGCGCGGCCAGCTCCTCGGAAATCAAGGCGCGGCGGGAGAGATCGGAGAGCAGGGTGTTCACGGCCGTTACTCTAACGGGGGAGGCTGCGTCGCACAATCGGTTGCCGTCCTGGCGCGGCCAGACGGCCCGTCGGTGATGGCTGCTTCGAACTGCCGCACATATCCAAGCCGATGTTATTAAATGGATTTTTTCTGTCCTGTTGCTCGGAGATTCAGGCTGTTTCTGCGCTGATTTCTGCTATAGAAACCGGCGGGGAATGAGCCTCGGCCCAAAACCGCCGCGCCCCGCGCTGCGTAAAAGGACTGAGAAATCAAGATTTGAGTGGAGAAAGAATTCATGGACAAGAAGGTCACCGAAACTGCCAGCCAGTGCCCGTTTCACGGAGCGCCCAAGCATGCCTCGTTTTCCGGCCGCTCAAACAGCGACTGGTGGCCGAACCAGCTGAACCTCAGGATCCTGCACCAGCATTCCTCGCTGTCGAGCCCGATGGCCAGGTCCTTCAGCTATGCGGACGAATTCAAGAAACTCGATTACCAGGCGCTGAAAAAGGATCTCGCGGCGCTGATGACCGATTCGCAGGAGTGGTGGCCCGCCGACTGGGGCCATTACGGCCCGTTCTTCATCCGCATGGCCTGGCATAGCGCCGGCACCTACCGCACGGGCGACGGCCGCGGTGGCGCTGGCCACGGGATGCAGCGCTTCGCGCCGCTCAACAGCTGGCCGGACAACACCAACCTCGACAAGGCCCGCCGCCTGCTGTGGCCGATCAAGCAGAAATACGGCAACCGCATCTCCTGGGCGGACCTGATGATCCTGACCGGCAATGTCGCGCTCGAAACCATGGGCTTCAAGACCTTCGGGTTCGGCGGCGGCCGCGCCGACATGTGGGAGCCCGATGAGGACGTCTACTGGGGCAAGGAAGACACCTGGCTCGGCGACAAGCGCTATTCCGGCGATCGTGACCTCGAGAACCCGCTGGCCGCCGTCCAGATGGGCCTCATCTATGTCAATCCGGAAGGCCCCAATGGCAAGCCGGACCCTGTTGCCTCGGCCCGCGACATCCGCGAGACCTTCGCGCGCATGGCGATGAACGACGAAGAGACCGTGGCGCTGATCGCCGGCGGCCACACCTTCGGCAAGACCCATGGCGCTGGCCCCGCCAACAATGTGGGCCCCGAGCCCGAGAGCGCCCCTGTCGAGATGCTGGGCCTTGGCTGGGCCTCCTCCTACAAGAGCGGCAAGGGTGCTGACGCCATCACCAGCGGTCTCGAAGGCGCGTGGACGACGACGCCCACCCAATGGAGCAACAACTACTTCGAGAACCTGCTCAACTATGAGTGGGAGCTGACCAAGAGCCCGGCGGGAGCCTGGCAGTGGACGCCGAAAAATGCCGAGGCCAAGGGCACGGTGCCGGATCCCTATGACCCGGCCAAGCGGCTGACGCCGATGATGCTGACCACCGACCTCGCGCTCCGCGCGGACCCCGCCTATGAGAAGATTTCGCGCCGCTTCCTGGCCGAGCCGGCGGCTTTCGCGGATGCCTTCGCGCGCGCATGGTTCAAGCTCACCCACCGCGACATGGGACCGAAGGTCGGCTATCTCGGCCCCGAGGTGCCCGCCGAAAACCTGATCTGGCAGGATCCGCTGCCGGCCCGCGATTTCGATCTGATCGATGCCGCCGACATCGCGGCGTTGAAGGCGAAGATCATGGCGTCCGGCCTGTCGATCGCGCAGCTGGTGGCCACCGCCTGGGCCTCGGCCTCGACGTTCCGCGGTTCGGACAAGCGCGGCGGCGCCAATGGCGCGCGCATCCGGCTCAGCCCGCAGAAGGACTGGGACGTGAACCAGCCCGCCCAGCTTGCTGCCGTGCTTGCCGGGCTGGAAGCGATCCAGAAGGAATTCAACGCCGCGCAGAAAGGCAAGAAGCGCGTCTCGCTTGCTGACCTGATCGTGCTGGGCGGTGGCGCGGCGGTGGAAGCCCCCGCGAAGAAGGCCGGGCACGCGGTCGAGGTGCCGTTCACGCCGGGCCGCACCGATGCCACCGAGGATCAGACCGACGTCGAATCCTTCGCGGTGCTGGAGCCGACGGCCGATGGCTTCCGCAACTACCTCAAGACCAAATACTCGCTCTCGGCCGAGGAACTGCTCGTCGACAAGGCGCAGCTCCTGACCCTCACCGCACCTGAAATGACGGCGCTGATCGGCGGCCTCCGGGTGCTCAACGCCAATCACGGCCAGTCGCAGCATGGCGTGTTCACCAAGCGCGCCGAAACGCTCAGCAATGACTTCTTCGTCAACCTGCTGGACATGGGCACGGTGTGGACAGCCACCTCGCCCGCCGAGGACGTGTTCGAGGGCCGCGACCGCAAGACCGGCAAGATCAAGTGGACGGCAACCCGTGTCGACCTGGTGTTCGGCTCCAACTCGCAGCTGCGGGCGCTGGCCGAAGTCTATGCCCAGGGCGACGGCGAGAAGGCCCTGGTGCACGAGTTTGTCAAGGCCTGGGCCAAGGTGATGAACGCCGACCGCTTCGATATCGCCTGAGGCGAGGGACGTTAGAAGACGCTGTGCGCGCCGAGGCCGGCTTCGGCCTCGCCCGCCAGCACGCGCCGGTAATGGTCCGCCAGGCGGTCGGTCCCGAATGACGGCGTGAGCGCAGCGTCATAGCGGCCGGCGTCCTCGTCCCACACCAGCATCGATTCGGTGGCGTAGTAGCGTCCGATGCGCGCCAGTTCGGCCTTGGCCTTGAGGCGTGAGGAGACCAGCCCCGCCGTGCTGAGGCCAAATACGATGGCGTCGAGCAGCGCCACCGGCACCTGCCGGAGGCGCGGCGGCTGGCCCAGCAAGTCGAACAACAGCTCCGCCTGCTGGCGCGGCGTGATCGCCTCGCCAGGCCCGCCGATGGGCAGGATCTTGTTATGGCAGGCGGGGTCGCTGAGGCAGCGGGCAAGAAACCGCCCCGTATCGCGGTCGCTGATCGGCTTGGTGGCGGTCAACCGCCCATCGCCGAACACCAGGAAGGGCTTGCCTTGCCTCACCCGGGCAATCTGGCCCGACAATGATTTGAAATAGGCGGTGGGCCGCACGATGGAATAGGTAAGGCCCGACTCGATCAGCGTCTTCTCGAAGGCGAGCTTGGCATGCTGGAAAGCGAGGCGTGGCTTCTGCACGCAGATCGCGGAAAGCAGCACCACATGGCGGACACCCGCCTCGCGCGCCGCCGCCAGCGCTTCGACATGGGCGCGGTGGTCGATGGCCCAGGCATCGGCGGGCGCACCGCTGCGTGAGGCCAGGCAGGACAGCAGGACATCGAAACGCTCACCGCGGAAACCGTCACGGCGCAGCGAGACCGGGTCTGCCGCTTCACCCGGACGGACTTCGGCGCTGGAATGAAGTTTCTGGGCTGATTGCGGCCGTACCAGGCACACAACCTGATGGCCCTGTTCACACAACGCCTCGACTGCGGCCATGCCGATGGTTCCGCTGCCGCCGATAACAAAGACGCGTTGTGGCCCGCTGGCGCCTGGATCTGCCATGCCGCGCCGGGCGGGCTGCGTCAGGCGGCCTGCAAGCCGCCCCGCGCCTCAGCCTGTATGACACTGGCCAGGTAGTCGAGATGCTGGTTGATGTTGTCGATCTGCTCAGGGCTGACCAGTCCGGAAAAATACGCATCATGATTGTGATAGCAGGCGCAGAGCACCACCGCGAGCGAGCTTTCCACCTGATGGATCGCACTTTGCCAGGGGCCGGGATTGGCTTCGATCGCTTGCATGAAGCCCTCCGCCCAGTCGGCGGCGAGGAACAGCCCATCCTCGGTCTTTGGCAGGATGGCCGCGTCCAGCCGGGGGTGTTCGGCCACCGCACAGCGCACCTCCTCCTCGAAAGACAGAAGGTCGTTCATGACCTTCCATTCCTCGTCCTCGGACAGAAACCGCGGCGTCTCGCCGGACCAGATCCAGTCCGTCCAGTTGGCGCAGGGAAGCGGGCCTGCCATCGCCAGTCCGGTGAGGAAGCCGTGAAGATCGTCCGGCGCCATGGTCCAGCGCGGCGCGCGGCCGGATGTGGCATAGGCTTTGAACGATTCGAGTTGGCAGATAGTGTCCTCGGACATCGGGCGAATCCGTCGTGGTTCGATCACATGACGACGATTGCCCGAGATGGTTAATTTTCTGTTACGAACCTAGAGCCAGGACAGCATCGCGCAGCCATTGTACGATCTGCCCCGCCGGCATGGCGCCGGACTGGCGGGCCACCTCGCGGCCGTTTCTGAACACCATCATGGTCGGGATTGAGCGGATGCCATGGGCTGCCGCCGCCTCCGGGGCTGCCTCGGTGTCCAGCTTGGCGAAGCGCACCAGCGGTTCCAGCGCCTGGGCGGCCTTCACGAATTCCGGGGCCATCATCTTGCAGGGGCCGCACCAGTCTGCCCAAAAATCGACCACCAGCGGAATGGAGTCGCGGGTGATGTGGCGGGCAAGGCCCGCGCCATCAAGGTCAGCCGGCCGGCCCTGGAACAGGGGTTCGCGGCATTTCCCGCACCGGGCCGTTTCGGCAGGTTTTCCGGGCGGGATGCGGTTTATGGCCCCGCAGGCCGGACAGACGATTTGCGGCATGTGACATCCTGGCGTTGTTAACCGCCTGTATGGCGTCCGGAGCGCATGCTCCATGATCTGCGTCAAGCCGTCTCAAGGGCAAACCATTCTATGGCTTTAGACTTATTTGCGATCAACCGCCGCACAGGCTAGATACCGGGCCGGGAACGGGAACAGGCACCATGGCAAATACTGGAAAATCAGGGCGTCCCCTCTCGCCGCACCTGCAGATCTACCGGCGCACGCTGACGATGATGATGTCCATCATGCACCGCGCCACCGGCATCGCGCTTTATGCCGGAACCCTGCTCCTGGTCTGGTGGCTTACCGCCGCCGCCACCTCGGACGCCTATTTCGACATGGTCCAGGGGGTGTTCGGAAGCTGGATCGGCCAGATCGTGCTGTTCGGCTTTACCTGGGCGCTCGTCCACCACGCGGCGGGCGGCATTCGCCACCTGATCTGGGATACCGGGCGTGGCTTTGATCTCGTCTCCGTCGAGGCCTCGGCCAGGATCGCGCTGGCCTCGTCGATCATCATCACCATCGCCCTCTGGGCGTTTGCCTATGGGGTGATGTGATGCTGCGCAAGACGGCCCTCGGCCAGGTTCTCGGTCTTGGTTCCGCGAAGTCGGGAACCGAACACTTCCTCGCCCAGCGGGTGACGGCCATCGCCGGCCTGCCGCTGGTGGTGTTCCTGGTCGTCTTCATCCTCAGCCATCTGGGCGCCAGCCGCGCCGAGATGGTGGCCAGCCTGCGCAATCCGCTGGTGGCGATCCTGCTTGGTCTCACGATGATCAACCTGCTGTGGCACATGCGGTTGGGCCTGCAGGTGGTGATCGAGGACTATGTGCATAGCCCCACGCGCAAATACGCGGCGCTGCTGCTCAACACCTTCTTTGCCGTGGCGATGGGCGTCGCGGCGCTCTATGCAATTCTCAAGATAAGCTTCGGATTGTGATGGCCGTGGTCGAGACCAAGAAGAACGCCCCGAAGAGCTTTTCGATCGGCGGCCGTGCCTATCCGGTGACCGACCACAGCTTCGACGTGGTCGTCGTCGGCGCCGGCGGCTCCGGTTTGCGCGCGGCGCTCGGTGCTTCGCAGGCCGGCCTCCGGACGGCGTGCATCTCCAAGGTGTTTCCGACCCGCTCGCACACGGTGGCCGCCCAGGGCGGCATCGCGGCCTCGCTTGCCAATATGGGCCCGGACGACTGGCGCTGGCACATGTATGACACCGTCAAGGGCGCCGACTGGCTGGGCGACCAGGATGCCATCGAATATCTCTGCCGCAACGCTCCCACCGCGGTCTATGAGCTTGAGCATTTCGGCATGCCGTTCTCGCGCACCGAAGAGGGCAAGATCTATCAGCGCCCGTTCGGCGGCCACATGATGAATTTCGGCGCCGGCCCGCCGGTGCAGCGCACCTGCGCCGCCGCCGACCGCACCGGCCACGCCATGCTGCACACGCTTTACGGCCAGAGCCTGCGCCATTCGGCTGAATTCTTCATCGAGTACTTCGCGCTCGACCTGATCATGGAGGATGGCGCCTGCCGCGGCCTCACCGCCATGTGCATGGAAGACGGGTCGATCCACCGCTTCCGGGCCCATCAGACGATCCTCGCCACGGGAGGCTATGGCCGGGCCTATTTCTCCGCCACCTCGGCGCACACCTGCACCGGCGACGGCAACGCCATGGTGCTGCGTGCGGGGCTTCCCTGCCAGGACATGGAATTCGTTCAGTTCCACCCCACCGGCATCTATGGCGCTGGCTGCCTCATCACCGAGGGCGCGCGCGGCGAGGGCGGCTATCTCACCAATTCCGAGGGCGAGCGCTTCATGGAGCGCTATGCGCCCTCCGCCAAGGACCTCGCCTCGCGCGACGTCGTCTCGCGCTCGATGACGCTGGAAATCCGCGAGGGCCGCGGTGTGGGCGAGCACAGGGATCACATCTACCTGCACCTCGAACACCTTGACCCCAAGGTGCTGCATGAGCGGCTGCCGGGGATTTCCGAATCGGCCAAGATCTTCGCTGGTGTCGATGTCACGCGTGAGCCGATTCCGATCCTGCCGACGGTGCACTACAACATGGGTGGCGTGCCCACCAATTATCACGGCGAGGTGCTGGCCGGAGACCCCGCCGACCCCGAAAGAACCGTGCCCGGCCTGATGGCGGTGGGCGAGGCGGCTTGCGTTTCCGTGCATGGCGCCAACCGGCTCGGCTCCAATTCGCTGATCGACCTCGTGGTGTTTGGCCGCGCCGCAGCCCTGCGCTGCGCCGAACTGGTGAAGCCCAATTCGCCCCACGCCGATCTTCCCGCCGATGCCGGCGAAATGGCGGTGTCGCGCGTCGACCGCTACCGCTTTGCGGATGGCGCGACACCTACATCCGAATTGCGCCTGCGCATGCAGAAGATCATGCAGGAGGATGCCGCCGTGTTCCGCACTGGCGAGACCCTGTCCCAGGGCGTGAAGCGCCTCATGGAGGTTTGGAAAGCCGGCGACGATATCCGTGTCTCGGACCGTTCGCTGGTGTGGAACAGCGATCTCGTCGAGACGCTGGAGTTCGAGAATCTCATCCTGCAGGCGGCGGCCACCGTGGTCAGCGCGGAGGCCCGCACCGAAAGCCGCGGCGCCCACGCGCGGGAAGACTTCCCCAACCGCGATGATGCGCATTGGATGAAGCACACGCTCGCCTGGACCGACTCCGGCGCCAAGAGCGTGACGCTTGCCTACCGGCCGGTGCATGACTTCACGCTGACCGACGACATTGACTACATCAAGCCCAAGGCGAGGGTTTATTAGCTGCATTCAGCGTGGGACAGGCGAGCAATGGCGCAAACTTCTATCGGGCATAACAGGCCCCCTGGCGCGGGAGGATCGAGGATGTACGCAATCGTGTTTGATTTCGACACCCAGACACTAGAGCAGACCTATCCAAACGCTTCCTCGCGCAACGCCTACACAGATGTGCGCAACTTTCTTTCCGAGCGTGGTTTTGAATGGAAGCAGGGCAGCACCTACTTCGGCAATGACACGGTTGATGCCGTGAGGTGCGTGACCGTGGTCCAAAGGCTTGCAAGGAAGTATCCTTGGTTCAAGGCCTCTGTGCGCGACATCAGGATGCTGAGGATTGAGGAAAACAACGATCTCATGGCTGCAATCGACGAAGTGGAAGACAACTGAGCATGGCCGAATTCACCCTTCCCAGAAATTCCAAGGTCCAGCAGGGCAAGGCCTGGCCCAGGCCGCCGGGCAAGAACCTGCGTGACTTCAAGGTCTACCGCTGGAATCCGGACGACGGCCAGAACCCGCGCATCGACACCTACACGGTCGACATGGACAAATGCGGCCCGATGGTGCTGGACGCGCTGATCAAGATCAAGAACGAGCAGGACCCGACGCTGACCTTCCGCCGCTCCTGCCGGGAAGGCATCTGCGGCTCCTGCGCCATGAACATCGATGGCGTCAACACGCTGGCCTGCCTCAAGTCCTGTGGCGACGTGAAGGGCGACATCCGCATCTATCCGCTGCCGCACATGCCGGTGATCAAGGATCTGGTGCCGGACCTCACGCGCTTCTATGCCCAGCACCGGGCCATCGAACCCTGGCTCAAGACGGTCACGCCCGAGCCGCAGACCGAATGGCGGCAGAGCCCCGAAGACCGGCAAAAGCTCGACGGCCTCTATGAATGCATCCTGTGCGCCTGCTGCTCCACCTCCTGCCCGTCCTACTGGTGGAACGGCGACCGCTACGTGGGCCCGGCGGCGCTGCTGCAGGCCTATCGCTGGCTGATCGATTCGCGCGACGAGGGCACGGGCTCGCGGCTTGACACGCTGGAAGACCCGTTCCGGCTCTACCGCTGCCACACCATCATGAACTGCGCCAAGACCTGCCCGAAGGGCCTGTCGCCGGCCAGAGCCATTGCCGAGATCAAGAAGATGATGGTGGAACGCCGCGTGTAGCGAAGCCCGGCACGTCCGCCCTTGGTTCAACTGGTCGGCCCAGGCGAAAGCGACTATAGCCCGCGCCGACCCACACCGTAAGAAGAGGCCCCGATGTCACTCGACAGTTTCAAATGCCGCAAGACCCTCAAGGTTGGCAGCAAGACCTATGCCTATTTCAGCCTCAAGGCCGCCGAGAAGAACGGGCTCAAGGGCATCTCGCGGCTTCCCTATTCGCTGAAGGTGCTGCTGGAAAACCTGCTGCGCTTCGAGGACGGCCGGTCGGTGACCAAGGCCGACATCGAGGGCATCGCCAAGTGGCTCAGCAATCGCGGCCGCGCCGAAAAGGAAATCGCCTTCCGCCCGGCCCGCGTGCTGATGCAGGATTTCACCGGCGTTCCGGCGGTGGTCGATCTTGCGGCGATGCGTGACGCCATGAAGGCGCTGGGCAAGGACCCGAAGAAGATCAATCCGCTCGCACCCGTCGATCTGGTCATCGACCATTCGGTGATGGTTGATTACTTCGCTAATTCGAAGGCCTTCAAGCAGAACGTGGCGCTGGAATATGACCGCAACGGCGAGCGCTACAAATTCCTGAAATGGGGGCAGGGGGCATTCGATAATTTCCGCGTGGTGCCGCCCGGCACCGGCATCTGCCACCAGGTGAACCTCGAATATCTGGCGAAAACCGTGTGGACGAGCACCGCCAGGGAGAACGGCAAGACTGTCACCTACGCCTATCCGGACACGCTGGTCGGCACTGATTCACACACCACCATGGTCAATGGCCTCGCGGTGCTGGGCTGGGGCGTGGGCGGCATCGAGGCCGAGGCCGCCATGCTCGGTCAGCCGATTTCCATGCTCATTCCGGAGGTGATCGGCTTCCGGCTCGATGGCGCGCTGCCACAGGGCACCACGGCCACCGACCTGGTGCTGACCGTCACCCAGATGCTGCGCAAGAAGGGCGTCGTGGGCAAGTTCGTCGAATTCTACGGGCCGGGTCTCAGCACGCTGTCGCTCGAGGACATGGCGACGATCGCCAACATGGCGCCGGAATATGGCGCCACCTGCGGCTTCTTCCCGATCGGCGCTGAAACCCTTGCCTATCTCAAGGGCACGGCGCGCCCCGCCGCCCAGGTGGCGCTGGTCGAGAAATATGCCAGGGCGCAGGGCATGTTCTGGACAGCGAAAGCTGAGGAACCGGTGTTCTCCGACACGCTGGCGCTCAATCTTGCCACCGTCGTACCCTCGATGGCCGGCCCCAAGCGCCCGCAGGACCGCGTCGAACTGGGCAACGCCGCCGCGGGCTTCGCCAAGGTCATGGCGGATGAATTCAAGAAGGCCGATGAACTCGGCAAGCGCTTCAAGGTCGAGAACGCCAATTTCGACCTGGGCCACGGTGACGTGGTGATCGCCGCCATCACCTCCTGCACCAACACCTCGAACCCCAGCGTGATGATCGGCGCCGGGCTTCTGGCGCGCAACGCGGTGAAGGCCGGCCTGTCCACCAAGCCCTGGGTCAAGACCTCGCTCGCGCCCGGATCGCAGGTGGTGACGGAATATCTCGCGTCCTCCGGCCTGCAGAAGGACCTCGACAGGCTGGGCTTCAACCTGGTGGGCTACGGCTGCACCACCTGCATCGGCAATTCCGGGCCGTTGCCGCAGAACATCGCTGATGCGGTCCGCAAGAATGATCTGGTGGCCGCCGCGGTGCTCTCCGGCAACCGCAATTTCGAGGGCCGCGTGAACCCGGATGTACGCGCCAACTATCTCGCCTCGCCGCCGCTGGTGGTGGCCTATGCGCTGGCCGGCTCGCTGCGCGCTGATCTCACCAGAGATCCCCTCGGCCATGACCGCAAGGGAAAACCCGTCTATCTGCGCGATATCTGGCCGTCGTCCAAGGAGATCGCCGCCGAGGTGCGCAAGAATGTCACCCGCAAGGCCTATGCCAAGCGCTACAAGGACGTGTTCAAGGGCGATGCGCAGTGGCGCGCGATCAAGGTCGCCAAGGGCATGAACTACGCCTGGGACCAGAACAGCACCTATGTCGCCAACCCGCCCTATTTCGAGGGCCTGTCGATGAAGCCCGCGCCGGTGAAGGACATCGCTGGCGCGCGTATCCTCGGATTGTTCCTCGACTCGATCACCACCGATCACATTTCGCCCGCCGGCGACATCAAGGCCGCCTCGCCGGCCGGCCGTTATCTGAATGCGCGCGGCGTCGAGAAAGTAGACTTCAATTCCTATGGAGCGCGCCGTGGCCATCATGAGGTGATGATGCGCGGCACCTTCGCCAACATCCGCATCAAGAACCAGATGGTGCCGGGCGTCGAGGGCGGTGTGACCAGGCATTACCCGGACGGCGAAACCATGCCGATCTATGACGCGGCCATGAAATACGCCGCCGAGGGAACGCCGCTGGTGATCTTTGCGGGCAAGGAATACGGCACCGGCTCCTCGCGTGACTGGGCGGCCAAGGGCACGCGCCTCCTCGGCGTGCGCGCGGTGATCGCCCAGAGCTTCGAGCGCATCCACCGCTCCAACCTGATCGGCATGGGTGTCGTTCCCTTGCAGTTCCGCGACGGCGAGAGCTGGCAGGCGCTGGGCCTCAGGGGCGACGAGACGGTCACCATCCGTGGGCTTGCCGAAGGCCTGAAGCCCCGCGCCACGCTGACGGTGAGCATCACGCGGGCCGATGGGTCTGCGGCGGAGGTCAAGGTTCTCTGCCGCATCGATACGCTGGATGAGCTCGACTATTACAGAAACGGCGGCATCATGCCCTACGTGCTGCGCAACCTCGCCAAGGCCGGGTGAGCGGATGAGGCGCGGCGGCTCAGGCCGCCTTCTTCATCAGGCCGCGGTTGATCAGGCTCTCGGCGATCTGAACGGCGTTGAGCGCGGCACCCTTGCGCAGATTGTCCGAGACCACCCACATGTTGAGGCCGTTCTCGATGGTCGCGTCCTCGCGGATGCGGGAGATGAAGGTGGCGAAATCGCCGACGCATTCCACCGGCGTGATGTAGCCGCCGTTCTCACGCTTGTCGATCACCATGCAGCCCGGCGCCTCGCGCAGGATCTCGCGCGCTTCCTCGGCTGAAATCGGCTTCTCGAACTCGATGTTCACGGCTTCCGAATGGCCGACGAACACCGGCACGCGCACACAGGTGGCGGTCAGCTTGATCTTCGGATCGAGGATCTTCTTGGTCTCGGCCGTCATCTTCCATTCTTCCTTGGTGTCGCCCGAGTCCATGAACACGTCGATGTGCGGAATGACGTTGAAAGCGATCTGCTTGGTGAACTTCCTGGGCTCCGGCGTATCGGTGACGAAAATGCCCTTGGTCTGGTTCCACAACTCGTCGAGGCCTTCCTTGCCGGCGCCCGAGACGGACTGATAAGTCGCCACCACCACGCGCTTGATGCGGGCCACGTCGTGCAGAGGCTTCAGCACCACGACGAGCTGCGCCGTCGAGCAGTTAGGATTGGCGATGATGTTGCGGCGGTTGGGCTTGGCCATATAGTCGGCCAGCACATGGGCGTTGACCTCCGGCACCACCAGCGGCACGTCCGGGTCGTAGCGCCAGCAGGACGAGTTATCGATCACGATGCAGCCCCTGGCGCCGATCTTCGGCGACCATTCCTTGGAAACGGCTGAGCCCGCCGACATCAGGCAGATGTCGACCTTGGAGAAATCGAACTGCTCGAGGTCCTGACACTTGAGCGTCCGGTCGCCGAACGATACCTCGACTCCCATCGACTTGCGTGAGGCAATGGCGTGGCACTCATCGACCGGAAACTGCCGCTCGTCGAGGATCGCCAGCATCTCGCGGCCCACATTGCCCGTGGCGCCGACAACCGCAACCTTGTAACCCATGTTCATACTCCTGAGGGCCTTCTGTCCTTTCCCCCGGAGCCGCGAGGGCTCCGCCTGGTCATAGAGGGGTCTTGCCTTCCACCCAGGCGGGGAAAGGCCGGGGGAAGGCTTACGATTTCGTGGTCTGTTTCGGGCGTTTCACAGCCGCGGACAGGCGCAGGGCGCGAAAACAAAAGTTATCGGCGAACTTCAAAGCCATGACCTGCCGTCTCGTGAACCGGGCGGGTTCTAGACAGGCGGCGCGGGCGAGTCAACCTGGTGGGCCGCCAGTCAGGCGGCCGGGGCCATCTCGGCGCGCAGCTGCTGGCGCAGCATGTCGATGGGAACCAGGTTTGGCCCCTTCCTGACATGCCAGAACGTCCAGCCATTGCAGGCCTCGGCGCCCTGCACATGGGCGCCGATCTTGTGGATGGAGCCTGAAGCATCCTTGCAGGCGATGGAGCCATCGGCCCTGACCCGCGCCGCGCTGCTCTGGGAGGCGTGGGACATCGTGTAGCCGCCCGGGAGGAGGAGGGGCTGGGGCGTCGAGGGGCACGG
>NZ_JBJTER010000172.1:0-20284 GCF_046093005.1 Aestuariivirga sp. | reverse complement strand
TCATGACCACGCTGGGCATGGGCTTTGCCGGAATCGGCATCGCCACCGCCATACTGGGCGGCGTCATGGTCCGCATCGGCGACAATGATTTTCGCAACTGGCTGTCCCTCGGGCGCCTCTATGGCATTCCGGCTGCAGTGTGGATCGCTGCTGTGGCAGTGGCCGCGGCCTGGCTGATCCAGGAGCGCACCCGCATCGGCCGCTGGCTCTACGCCATCGGCACCGACGAGCAGACGGCGCGCAACTCCGGCATTCCGGTGGACCGCACCCGCATCCTGATCTTCGGCATCGCCGGCATGTTCTATGGCCTCGCCGGCGCGCTGTCGGCGGCGCAGATCGGCCGCGGCCATGCGCTGATCGCCCAGGACCGGCTGTTCACCGCCATCACCGCGGTGGTGGTGGGCGGCACCGCGCTCTCGGGCGGGGTGGGCTCGGTGATCAACTCGGTGATCGGCGTGTTCATCGTCATCGTGCTGGCCAATGGCATGGTGCTGATGGGAATCGAACCTTATGTGCAGAAGGGCGTGCAGGGTCTGCTGATCATTGCCGCGGTGGCCCTCGCGCTCGACCGTTCGCGGCTGGATGTCGTCAAATGACAGTACCGGTGCTGGAAGTTCGCGGCGTGTCCAAGTCGTTTCCCGGCGTCAAGGCGCTGGACGATGTGAGCTTCGCCATCAACCGCGGCGAGGTGGTGGGTCTCGTCGGGGAGAATGGCGCTGGCAAATCGACGCTGCTCAAGATCCTGAACGGCGTCTATCAGCCCGATTCCGGCGGAATCTATGTCGATGGCCAGAAGGTGAGCGTGGCCTCGCCGCGCCAGGCCTTCGATTCCGGCATCGCCATGGTGTTCCAGGAACAGTCGATCCTGCCGACGCTGACAGTGGCCGAGAACATTTTCCTCGGCCGCGAGGAGGAGTTCCTGCGGTTTGGATTGATCTCCAAGTCGCGCATGAAGGCCGCCGCCGCCGAAGAGCTGAAGAAGGTCCATCTCGACATCGACCCTGGCCTGCGTTGCGCCGATCTGTCTTTCGCGGCCCGCCAGATGGTGGAAATCGCCAAGGCGCTCTCGCTCAACAGCCGTATCAAAGGCCATGTCACGGTGCTGCTCGACGAGCCCACTTCGGTTCTCGAACAGAAGGAAGTGGACCTCCTGTTCCGCATCATCCGTGACTTGCGTGACCGCGCCAGCTTCGTGTTCATCTCGCACCGGCTGGAGGAGGTGCTTGGTATTTCCGACCGTGTCTATGTGCTGCGCGACGGCAAGGTGGTGAAGGAACTGCCCGCCGCCGGCGCCACGGTCAAGGACCTGCATCAGCTGATGGTGGGCCGCCAGCTGCACCACGAATATTACCGCGAGGCCCGCCAGGCCACGCCTTCCACGCAAGTGGTTCTGTCCTGCGAGGCCCTGAGCAAGGACGGGTCCTTTGCGGATGTGAGCTTCGAACTGCACGCGGGCGAGGTGCTCGGCATCGCCGGCGTCGTGGGCTCGGGCCGCGAGGACCTGGCGCGCTGCCTCGCTGGCCACGCCCGCCCGAGCCGGGGCAGCGTGCGCATCGCTGGCCAGGCGGTGGATTTCCATTCGGCACATGACGCCACCGCGGACGGCGTTGGGCTGCTGCCGGCCGAACGCAAGGTCGAAGGCCTCGTGGCGCCGTTCAGTGTTGCTGAAAACATGACGCTTGCGGCGCTGCCGCGCTTCACCTCTCCGGGGGGCGCCATCCGCTTCGGCGCGGAACGCCAGACGGCGCAGGACTGGATTGGACGCCTCAAGATCAAGACGCCGTCTTCGGCCACCATGGTGGGGTCGCTCTCCGGTGGCAACCAGCAGAAGGTGGTGCTCGCCAAATGGCGGATCGCCGGTGTCAAGGTGCTCATCCTCGATCATCCGACGCGCGGCATTGATGTCGGCGCCAAGGAAGATGTCTATGATCTGATCCGCGAAATGACCGCGGAGGGCCTCGCCATCGTGCTGCTCGGCGACACGCTGGAAGAGGTGATCGGGCTGTCGAGCCGCATCCTGGTGATGCGCGACGGCAAGGTGACGGCCAGGCTCGAAGCGCCGCCCGGCGCCAAGCCGCAGCAGGTCGAACTTCTGCGGCACATGGTGTGAGATGAGCGATCTCCTGAAACGATACGACGCCCTCCTGCCGCTGATCGTGCTGGCTGGGCTGGTGCTGGCGGTGGGCGTCTATGATCCCAGCTTCCTGTCGGCCAGCAATTTTCTGGAAGTGACGGCCGACACCGTGACGCTGTTCCTGATGGCCTCGGGCGTGACACTGGTGATCATGATGGGCGGCATTGATCTGTCGGTGCAGGCGGTGGCCTCGATGACCAGCTGCATCCTGGCCGTCTAT
Source organism: Aestuariivirga sp. (assembly GCF_046093005.1). Lineage (GTDB taxonomy): Bacteria > Pseudomonadota > Alphaproteobacteria > Rhizobiales > Aestuariivirgaceae > Aestuariivirga. Next base: position 17,930 of record NZ_JBJTER010000172.1, on the reverse strand, counting down.
CTGCCGCATCTTGGCTTTTTCGCCATTCCGGCAGCGGTGCTGGGCGGGGTGATCGCCGGGTTCCTCGGCGGCTATGTGTCAACGAAGCTCCGCATTCCGTCCTTCATCGCCACGCTGGCGGTGAGCGGCGTGGTTCTGAGTGCGGGCTACTGGTTTTCCGAAACCCGCTCCGTCAACATCCCGGGTGATCTCAGCAAGCAGTATCTGTTCTGGGCGGTGGGTGATAGTCTTGGGGTTCCCAACGAGATCTGGGTGGGCGTCGTGTTCCTGCTGCTGCTCAGCCTGCTCCTCGGCCTCACGCCGTTCGGGCGGCTGGTGCGCGGCATCGGTGCGCAGGAACGCGCGGTGATCGCATCCGGCATCGATGTCGACCGCATCAAGATTGCCGCCTACACGCTCTCCGGCACCATGGCGGGCGTGGCGGGCGTGGTCATGGCGGCCCGCCTCGGCTCCGGCTCTCCCACCCTCGCCAATGAATTCCTGCTGCCCGCCATCGCCTGCATCGTGGTTGGCGGCACGGCGATCACCGGCGGCGTCGGCTCGGTGTGGCGCACTTTCGTCGGCGCGCTGATCGTCCAGGTGGTGCGCATCGGCATGACCTTCATGGGCGTCTCCGTCTTCGCCCAGCAAATCGTGTTCGGCGTCATTCTGGTGGCCGCCGTGGCGGTGACCATGGACCGCACAAAAGTGCTGGTCATCAAATAGGAGCCTTACATGACCGCAATTTCCATGCCCGCGCCAGGCGGCATCCCGCTTCTCGGGCTGGGCACCTATCCTCTCACCGGCGAAGAGGCCTTCCGCACCGTGCGCATGGCGATCGACCTTGGCATCCGCCACATCGACACCGCCCAGATGTATGGCAACGAGCGCGAGATCGGCCGGGCTGTCGCATCCTCTGGCCTGCCGCGCGGCGATTTTTTCATGGTCACCAAGGTCGATCCCGGCAATCTGGGCGCTGCCCGTTTCGCCGACAGTGTTGCGCGCTCGGTCGACGATCTCGGCGGCCCCGCCGACCTCCTGCTCATCCACTGGCCGCCGCCCGAGGATGATTTCGACGCCACCCTGGACCGGCTGATGGCCGAGCGCGCCAAAGGCAATACCAAGGCCATCGGGGTCAGCAATTTCTCGCCCGCCATGATGCGCCGCGCCCAGCAGCGCTGCGCTGGCGCACTCATCAACAACCAGGTGGAGTTCCACCCGCTGCTTGACCAGCAGGCGGTGCTCGCCACGGCGCGCGAGCAGGGCATGGTGCTGTCAGCCTATTCGCCGCTGGCCCGCGGCGCGGCGATGAAGCCCGCCGTCATCGCCGCCATCGCGGCCAGGCTTGGGCGGCCGCCATCGGAGGTCGTGCTGCGCTGGATCATGCAGCAGGGCGTGGTAGCGATTCCGATGACCACGAAGCGCGAGAACGCGCTCTCCAACATCGCGGCGCTGAGCCTCGAACTTTCCCCGGAAGACATGGCGGCCATAACCGGCCTTGGCACGCGGCATGGACGCACCATCAACCCCAGCTGGATGGCAGGCCGTTGGGAGCCCTGAGCTCAGGTTGCGGAAACAAGCCTCTCCCGGCACACCGCGAGCGTCTCCCCGATGGGCCGCTTCCACCAGTTCCTGGCCGAGAAGATTTCGACCTCGATGAAACCCGTGTAGCCCGCTGCCTCCGCCTCGCGGCGGATCTGCGGCACGTCGATCACCCCGTCGCCCATCATGCCGCGGTCGTTCAGTACGTCCTCGGTGGGCACCAGCCAGTCACAGACGTGGAAGCCGAAGATGCGGCGCTCCGCCCCCGCTCTGGCGATGGCGGCGCCGCGGCCGGGGTCCCACCAGATGTGATAGACATCGAGGCAGACGCCCAGCCACGGATCATCCGCCTTGCCCTCGATGGCGTCACAGATGGCCAGCGCCTCGGAGACCAGCGACAGGCAGGAGCGGTCCGCCGCATAGACCGGGTGCAACGGCTCGAGCGCGATCCTCACCCCATGGGCCTTGCCATGTGCGAGCAGCAAGGCGGTTCCCTCCGCCACCTGGGCGCGCGCCGCGGCGATGTCCTTGGACCCGGCGGGAAGCCCACCCACCACCATGACGAAGCTCGCGGCGCCGAGCGTCGCGGCATCGGCGATGGCGCGGCGGTTCGCTTCGATGTTGGCGAGGAAACCGGCGCGGTCCGTGGCCGGAATATAGGTGCTGCGGCAATAGCCCGGAACCTTCAGCCCCGCTTCCCTGATCCGCCGCGCGATGGCGCCCACATCCTGGCCCTCGACCTCGCGCCGCCACGGCGCGATGCCGCCGAAGCCGGCCCGCGCCACGGCGTCGATCACGTCCGTCAGCGGCGCCTGAAAGCCCAGCGTCGCGGTGTTGATGGCGCAAGCGCCGGGTTGCGCGGCAAGCTCGCGCATCACGCGCCATACATGGCGAGCAGCGTCTTCATCCGCTTCACCGCCAGCTCAGGGTCCGACAGCAGCCTTGCCTGATCGGCCAGCTTGAAGACCTCGATGAAGTAAGGCAGCGGCCGCATCGCCTGCGCGCCGTTCACCATCACGAAATGATCCTGATGGCCGTTGAGCCAGGCGAGGAACACGATGCCGGTCTTGTAATATTGCGTCGGGGCCCGGAAGATGAGCCGCGACAGCGGCACGGTGGGCTCCATCAATTCGGAATATTTCTTCATGTCGCCGCGGGCCAGCGCCGCGAGGCCCGCCGAGGCGGCGGGCGCGATGGCGTCGAAAATGCCGAGCAGCGCGTCCGAATAGCCCTGCGCGTCGCCGGCGATCAGCGCGGGATAGTTGAAGTCGTCGCCGGTATACATCTTCACAGACTTCGGCAGGCGGCGGCGCATGGTGATCTCCTTGCCGTCGTCAAGGAGCGAGATCTTGATGCCGTCGACCTTCTTCACATTGGCGGCGATGGCGGCGAGGCAGGTCTCCATCGCCGGCGCGAAGTCCGTGCTGCCCCAATAGCCTTTGAGGGCCGGATCGAACATGTCACCCAGCCAGTGCAGGATCACTGGATGGGCAGCCTCTGAGAGCACGCGCGAATAGACCTTCACATAATCATCGGGCGATTTCGCCACCCGCACCAGCGCGCGGCTGGCCATCAGGATGATGCGCCCATTGAGTTTCTGTATGGCGGCGAGCTGCTCGAGATAGGCCTTCACCACATCATCGAGGTTGCGCGCCTCCGCCGGGTTCAGCTGGTCGGTGCCGCAGCCGGAATAGATGCGCTGGGCCCGGGGGCCGGCGTCCTTCAGCGAGCGGGTAATCAGTTCCAGCGCGCGCGGCCAGTCCAGCCCCATGCCGCGCTGCGATGTGTCCATCGCCTCGGCGATGCCGAAGCCCAGATCGAGCAGGTAGCGGCGGTAGGCAAGGGTGCGGTCCCAGTCCAGCGCCGGCGGTCCGGATGGGTCGGCAGCGGTCCGCGCATCGGCCACCACATGGGCGGCGGCGAAGGCCACGCGGTTGAAGGCAGTGCGGGGCTTGCGGATGGCCAGCGGCTCGGCCCGCAGCCTGTAGGCGCCGTCTGGAAGAGTGATCTTCATTTCTCAGTACCTCACGCTCAAGAGGCCGCCGTCGGCCTGGATGACCTGGCCCGATGTATAGGGAAGAAGGCCCATGGCCAGCGTCGCCGCGATGCGGCCCACTTCGGCGGGCGTTCCGAACCGCTTGATGACGGTGAGGCCGCCCTCGATCAGCGCGTCGTATTTCGCTCTCGATGGCGCCGTCATGTCGGTCTCGATGAAGCCGGGCTGGATTTCATAGACGCCGATGCCGTCGTTGGAGAGCCTTGTGGCGAACAGCTTGGTGATCATCGCCGCCCCGGCCTTGGAGATGCAGTATTCGCCGCGCGCGATCGACGGGGCCACGGCATTGGCGGAGGAAATGGTGATAATCGCGCGGTGGCCATCCGCCGCGCGGCCCATCAGCCGCCGCGCAAAGGCCTGGGTGAGAAAGAAGGTGCCGCGGGTGTTGATCGACTGGCAGCGGTCATAGCTCTCGGGCGAGACGTCGAGCAGGTCGCCACGGCTCAAGACTGACACCCCGGCATTGTTGACCAGCGTGGTGAGCGGCCCCACCTTGGCTTCCGCCTCATCGAGCAGGGCGGCATGGCTTTCGATGCGGCCGATATCGGCGGCGATGGCGGCCGCGCGGCGGCCTTTGGCGGCGATCTCGGCGGCGGTGGCGGTCAGTTCATCCGAGGCAACGACATCCGCCACCGCCACGTCGAAGCCCTGTTCGGCGAGGGCAAGCGCGATGGCCTTGCCGATGCCGCGCCGCCCGCCGGTGACCAGTGCTGCCTGTGTCATTCGCCTTTCTCCAGTCTGGCAAGCGTTTCCGGCGTGCATACCAGCCGGAGAACCGTCTTGATGTTGAAATCGAGCCGGTCGCCCAGCGCCTTGCCGCTCATCAGGTCACGCTCGAACACGATCGAGCCGGTGAAGCGGTTGGTGAGGTAGTAATAGCCGATCGCCGCGATGGTGATGTTGACCTGCACCGCGTCCAGATCGCGGCGGAACACGCCTGCCGCCGCGCCGCGCTCGAGCAGCGCCCGCATGCGGCCCACGAACGGCCTGCTCAGCTCCTTGATGCGCGAGGACACCTTGATGTGCCGGGCCTTGTGCAGATTCTCGCTGTTGACCAGCGTGATGAATTCGGGATTCGCCAGGTAATAGCCCCAGGTGAAGCGCACCAGCCGCTTCAGCGCCGTCAGCGGATCGTCCTTCTCGATTTCCAGCTTGGCCTCGGCCTCGCGGATGCCGGCATAGGCGTCTTCCAGCGTGATGCGGAACAGCTCTTCCTTGTTGCCGAAATAATGGTAGAGCATGCGCTTGTTGGTGCGGGCCCGCGCCGCAATGTCGTCCACCCGGGCGCCAGACAGCCCGTTCTTCGCGAACTCGGCCTTGGCGGCCTTCAGGATCCGCGCCTTGGTGGCATCGGGATCGCGGGCTTTGAAAGACAGGGCGCGGGGCAAGATTCCACTCTTGAAATAACCAACTGGTTATTTATAAGCGGGTCCATGGCGGCGAAGCAAGAGGCGTCAAAAAGGCGATGTATGACTATGTGATCGTGGGCGGGGGCTCTGCCGGCTGCGTGCTGGCGGCCAGGCTTTCGGAAATGGAGGCGGCCCGGGTGCTGCTGATCGAGGCGGGTCCGCGCGACACCAACCCCTACATCCACATGCCGGTGGGCTTCTTCAAGATGACCTCGGGTTCGCTGATCTGGGGCTATGAGACGGCGCCGCTGCGCCATGCCAATGGCCGGGTCGCGGTCTATCCGCAGGCCCGCGTGCTGGGCGGCGGCAGTTCGATCAACGCCGAAATCTACACGCGTGGCTGCCCGGAGGATTATGACGGCTGGGCCAGCCAGCATGGTTGCGACGGCTGGAGCTGGCGCGATCTCAAGAGCTATTTCGTGAAGTCCGAGGGCAACACCCGGCTCGGCGGTCCGGAGCACGGCATCGATGGCCCGCTCGGCGTTTCCGACCTGCAGAGCCCCAACCGGGTGTCGCAGGCCTATGTGCAGGGCTGCATGGAATTTGGCATGCCCTACAACGCCGATTTCAATTCCGGCCGCCAGGAGGGGGCCGGCCTCTACCAGACCACCACGCTCAACGGCCGGCGCTGCAGCGCCGCGGTGGGCTATCTGCGCCCCGCCCTGCGGCGGCCCAATCTCGAGCTGCGCACCGGCGTCATGGTGAAGCGCATCGTGGTCGAGAACGGCCGCGCCACCGGCGTCGAAATCGTCTCGGACAAGGGTGTGGAGATGATCCAGGCGGCGAGCGAGGTGATCGTTACGGCCGGCGCCATCGGCTCGCCGAAGCTGCTGATGCTTTCGGGGATCGGGCCCGCCGCGCATCTGCGCGAGGTGGGCGTGCCCGTGGTGCATGATCTTCCCGGTGTGGGCGAGAACTTCCACGATCACTTCTCGACCGACGTCACCTGGGTGCTGAACGGCCCTCATTCCTACGACAAATACAAGAAGGCCCGCTGGAAGCTGTGGGCCGGCTTGCAATATGCCATGTTCCGCTCGGGCCCCGTGGCCTCCAACATCGTCGAGGCCGGGGCCTTCTGGTGGAGTGACCGGTCGGAGAAGACGCCCGATCTGCAATTCCATTTCCTGGCGGGCGCCGGCGTCGAGGAGGGGGTGGGCAGCGTGCCGGGCGGCAATGGCGCCACCTGTAATTCCTATCATGTGAGGCCGCGCTCGCGTGGCGTCGTCCGGCTGCGCTCGTCCCGGCCGGAGGACGCGCCGCTGATCGACCCCAACTCTTTCGCCGAGCCCTATGACCTCGAGCGCCACATCGACGGCATCAGGATCACCCAGGAGGTGGGCCGCACCCACGCCATGCGGAAATTCGTCGCCGCCGAGCATTTCCCCGGTCCCGCAGTCAAGACCAAGGCGGATTACGAAGCCTGCGCGCGCGCCAACGCCCGCTCCTCCTACCATCCGGTCGGCACCTGCAAGATGGGCCGCGATCCGATGGCGGTGGTCGATCTGGCGCTGCGCGTCCACGGTATCGAGCGTCTCCGGGTCTGCGACAGCTCGATCATGCCGGAGGTCGTCTCCTCCAACACCAATGCCCCGACCATCGCCATTGCAGAAAAGGCCGCGGACATGATCCGCGGTAACAGGTGAATGATGCCGAAGATCGTTTCCGCCGCCGAAGCCGCCAGAACCATTCCGGATGGCGCCGCCGTTGCCGTCAATTCCTCCTCGGGCCTCAACTGCCCGGATGCCGTGCTGAAGGCGATCGGCGAACGCTTCGACCGCGAGGCGCATCCGCGCAATCTCACCATGCTGCATCCGATCGCGGCGGGCGACATGTTCGGCATCCGCGGCATCGAGCACATTGCCAAGCCGGGCCTCATCGGCCGCATCATCGCCGGGTCCTATCCGTCCGGTCCTTCGACATCGGAACCGCCGATGATCTGGCAGATGCTGGGCGCCAATGAGATGCCGGCCTACAACGTGCCGTCGGGCATCATGTTTGACCTGATGCGCGAGGCCGCCGCCAAGCGCCCCGGCGTCATCACCAAGGTGGGACTCGACACCTTCGCCGACCCTGACCGCGAAGGCTGCGCCATGAACGCCAAGGCCGCGGCCCAGCCCATCGTGCGCAAGATCCGTTTCGAGGGCGAGGAGTGGCTGTTCTTCCCCGCCATCGTGCCGAAGGTGGCTATCATCCGCGGCAGCGCCTGCGACGAGCGCGGCAATCTGAGCTTCGATCAGGAAGGCGCCTATCTGGGCGCCATGGAGCTGGCGCTCGCCGCCCATAACAATGGCGGCATCGTCATCGCCCAGGTGCGCAACGTGGTCGAGAACGAGACGCTGAAGCCGCACCAGGTGCGGGTGCCGGGCATTCTGGTCGATTACATCGTCGAGGACCCCGACCAGTGGCAGACCACCCAGACACCCTATGACCCGGCGATCTCCGGCGAGGTGTTCAAGCCTGTGTCGAGCTTCGGCCTCATGGAATTCGGCACCGGCAAGGCCATCGCCCGGCGGGTGGCGCGGGAGATCCGCAAGGGCTGGGCGGTGAACCTGGGCTTCGGCGTGTCCGCCAATGTGCCGCGCATCTTCATCGAGGAGGGCCTGCACGGCCAGGCCACCTGGGTGATCGAGCAGGGTGCTGTTGGCGGCGTGCCGCTGCTCGAATTCCAGTTCGGCTGTGCCGCCAATGCCGAGGCCTTCGTGCCCTCGGCCTATCAGTTCACCTATTTTCAGGCGGCGGGCTTTGATTGCTCGCTGCTGTCGTTCCTGCAGATCGACCGGCACGGCTCGGTCAATGTCTCGAAGCTGGGCGCCAGGCCGCATGTGACGGCGGGAGCGGGCGGGTTCGTGGACATCACCTCGCGGGCCCGCAAGATCGTGTTCTCCGGCTTCTACAATGCCGGCGCCCGCATGGAGATCGTGGGCGGCAAGCTCCGGATCGAGAAGGAAGGCAAGGTCAGGAAGCTGGTCAATGAGGTGGAGCAGGTGTCGTTCTCCGGCCGCCGCGGCGTCGCCCAGGGCCAGGACGTGACCTATGTCACCGAGCGCTGCGTGATGAAGCTGACGCCGGACGGGATCGTGCTCACCGAGATCGCGCCGGGGGTTGATCTCCAGGCCAACATCCTCGACCAGTCGGAGTTTCCGCTGATCGTGTCACCACAGCTTCGCGAGATGGACCGCCGCCTGTTCGAGCCGGAGAAGATGGGGCTGGCGCTCGATGGCTGACACCGGCGACAGCAGGGTCTGGCTCAGCATCGGCGGGGCCATCGCCACCATCGTGCTGGCCCGCCCCGAGAAGCTCAACGCGCTTGATTACGGCATGGTGCAGGCGCTGGAGCGCGCCGCGCTGGCGATCGAGGCCGAAGCCGGCGTGAGGGTGGCGATCATCACTGGCGAGGGCGGCAAGTCATTCTGTGCCGGCGGCGACATCGAGGCCTGGGCGGCGCTGTCGCCCGCCGATTTCGGGCTCGCCTGGGTGCGCCACGGCCACCGCGCTTTCGACGCGCTGGCAAGGCTCCGCCAGCCGCTGATTGCCGTGCTGAACGGCCATGCCCTGGGCGGCGGGCTGGAACTGGCCGCCACGGCTGACCTCCGCATCGCCGAGGAGCATGTGAAGCTGGGCGCGCCGGAAACCGGGCTCGGCATCATTCCGGGCTGGTCCGGCACCCAGCGCGCCGTGCGCCGCTTCGGGCCGCAGACGGTGCGCCGCATGGCGCTGGCGGGCGAGGTGTTCACGGCGGCGGAGGGCCTGGCGCTCGGTCTCGTCGATGCCGTGGTGCCCCGCGAGCAGGGCATGCCGGCGGCGATCGCCATGGCTGAACGCGTGGCGCGGCGCGGGCCGCTCGCCACCCAGGCCACCAAGATGCTGATCAACGCCGCCGAGGGCGAGGAGACGGAACGGGCGCTGGAGGCGCTGGCCGGGGCCGTCGCCGCGGCCAGCGCCGAACTCCAGGAGGGGCTTGCCGCATTTCGCGGCAAACGGACGCCGTCCTTCTGAATCCCCCGCGAAATGCCCGTTGCGGGATGGCCCGCAACCCTGTAAAGTCGTAACGAGCTGGTTACTTAATTGATGCGTTGACTGGCTTTTTCGATGCAACCAAGGGAGGAGAACATGTTGCGCAAGTTTTTGCTTACCACCGCCGCGCTGGTCGGGATCACCGCCATGGCGCATGCCGACGAAGTTGAAGTGCTGCACTGGTGGACGTCGGGCGGCGAGGCCGCGGCGCTCGACGTGCTGAAGAAGGACCTCGAGTCCAAGGGCGTCGTCTGGAAAGACATGCCGGTCGCCGGTGGCGGCGGCGAGGCCGCAATGACGGCGCTGCGCGCCCGGGTCACCGCAGGAAACCCGCCGACTGCCGTGCAGGGCCTTGGTTTTGACATCACCGACTGGGCCAAGCAGGGCGCGCTCGGCGACCTGAACGAGGTTGCCGCCGCCGAGGGCTGGGACAAGGTTGTCCCCACCGCGCTGCAGAACTTCTCGAAGTATGACGGCAAGTGGATCGCCGCGCCGGTGAACGTCCACTCCACCAACTGGGTGTGGATCAACAAGGCCGCGCTGGACGCGGCCGGCGGCAAGGCCCCCGAGACCTGGGAAGAAATGGTCGCGGTGCTCGACAAGATGAAGGCCAATGGCATCACGGCGCTGGCCCATGGCGGCCAGGCCTGGCAGGAAGCCACCATGTTCGACGCGGTGGTGCTCTCCATGGGCCCCGACTTCTACAAGGCCGCGATGATCGACCTCGATCCGGCGGCGCTCTCCGGCGACAAGATGGTCGAAGTGTTCAACCGCATGGCCAAGCTCCGCAGCTATGTGGATGACAACTTCTCCGGCCGTGACTGGAACCTCGCTTCCGCCATGGTCATCGAAGGCAAGGGTGGCATGCAGATGATGGGCGACTGGGCCAAGGGCGAATTCCTCAAGGCCGGCAAGAAGCCGGGCGTGGACTTCGTCTGCATCCGCTTCCCCGGCACGCAGGGCGCGGTGACCTTCAACTCCGACCAGTTCATGATGTTCAAGGTCGGCGCTGACCAGCAGAAGGCCCAGCTGCTGATGGCCTCGGCCATCGAGAATCCGTCCTTCCAGTCGGCCTTCAACGTGGTGAAGGGCTCGGTTCCGGCCCGCACCGACGTGCCGAATGACGCTTTCGACGATTGCGGCAAGAAGGGCATGGCGGATCTCGCGGAAGCCAACACCAAGGGCACGCTGATGGGCTCCATGGCGCATGGCCATGCCGCGCCGGCCGCCGTCAAGAACGCCGTCTATGACGTGGTCACCCGCCACTTCAACGGCGAGATGGACTCGGCTGCCGCCGCTGCCGCGCTGGCCGAGGCCGTCGCGGCCGCCAAGGGCTGATACGTCACGAGGGCCCCGGCACCGGCCGGGGCCCTTTCCATTTTTTCTCAAGCCAGCCGGCCCAGAGGACCAACGCCCCGTGAACGCCCTTGCCGCTCCGCGCGCCACGCTCCAGGCTTGGCTGCCGCGCCTCGTGCTGGCGCCGAGCTTCGCGCTCATCCTGGTGTTCGTCTACGGTTTCATCCTGTTCACCGGGCTTCTCTCGCTCACCGGATCGAAAATCCTGCCCGATCTTTCAAGCTGGGTTGGCCTCAACAATTACGTGCGCCTGTTCAACCACCCGAACTGGATCACCTCGCTCAAGAACCTGGCGATCTTCGCCACCCTCTATATCGCGGTGAGCTGCGCCATCGGTCTCGGCCTCGCCATTCTGCTTGACCAGAAGATCAGGGGCGAGGGCGTGCTGCGCCCCATCTATCTCTATCCCATGGCGCTGTCCTTCATCGTCACCGGCGTTGCCTGGAAATGGTTTCTCGACCCTGGCATCGGGCTGCAGCAGGTCATGCATTCCTGGGGCTTCGAATGGTTCTCCTTCCGCTGGATCAAGGACGGCAAGATGGCGATCTATACGATCGTCATCGCCGCCGTCTGGCAGTCCTCGGGCTTCGTCATGGCCATGTTCCTCGCCGGCCTGCGCGGCGTTGACAATGAGATCGTCAAGGCCGCCCAGATCGACGGCGCCTCCAACTGGACGCTCTACCGCCGCATCATCATACCCATGATGCGCCCGGTGTTCCTCTCGGCCTTCGTGGTGCTGGCCCACCTCGCCATCAAGTCCTATGACCTCGTCGTGGCGATGACCAGCGGCGGCCCCGGCACCGCCACCTGGACGCCCGCCCTGTTCATGCAGAACTTCACCTTCACGCGCAATGAAATGGGCATGGGCGCCGCCTCCGCCATCGTCATGATGATGATGATCGCCGCCATCATCGTGCCCTATCTCTATTCCGAGCTCGCCGCGGGGAACCGCAAGTGAGCGGCGGCGCCCAGGACACCGCGGTGCGCACCGGCGCCTTCGCGCGCGCCGCGATCTATGCGCTGCTGATCCTGTTCGCCGTCTATTACCTTCTGCCGCTCTATGTGATGCTGGTGAACTCGGTGAAGCCGCTCACCGAAATCCAGCAGGGCCGCATGCTCTCGCTCCCGCTGCTGTTCACGCTGGAGCCCTGGGGCAGCGCCTGGTCCACCGCCCAGATCGGCGTGCAGCCCACCGGGCTCAAGCCCTATTTCGCCAATTCGCTGATGATGGTCGTCCCCGCCGTGGCGATCTCCACCTTGCTCGGCGCGCTCAACGGCTATGTGCTCACCAAATGGCGCTTTCCGGGCGACAACATCATCTTCGCGCTGATGCTGTTCGCCTGCTTCATCCCGTTCCAGATTGCGCTCATTCCCGCCGCCCGCATCCTTGGGCTTCTGGGCCTCGCCGGCACGCTGCCGGGCCTCATCCTGATCCATGTGGTCTATGGGCTGGGCTTCACCACTCTGTTCTTCCGCAATTATTACGAGGCCTTCCCCACCGAGCTCATCCGCGCCGCGATGATCGACGGGGCGGGCTTCTGGCAAATCTTCCGCCGCATCCTGCTGCCCAGTTCGGGGCCCATCATCATCGTCACGGTGATCTGGCAGTTTACCAACATCTGGAACGACTTCCTGTTCGGCGTATCGTTCTCAGACGCCGATTCGATGCCGATGACGGTGGCGCTCAACAACCTCGTCAATTCATCGACCGGCGTTAAGGAATACAACGTGCATTTCGCCGGCGCCGTGCTCGCGGCGCTGCCCACGCTCATTGTCTACATCGTGTCGGGCCGCTATTTCGTGCGTGGTCTGATGGCGGGCTCGGTCAAGGGTTAGCGCATGGCCTTTCTTGAAATCGACAGTCTGGAAAAGAAGTTCGGCACGGTGGAGGTGCTGAAGGGCATCACGCTCGACATCGAGGAGGGCGGCTTCCTGGTGCTGGTGGGGCCGTCGGGCTGCGGAAAATCGACCCTGCTCAACACCATCGCCGGTCTCGAATCGATCACCGCGGGTGAAATCCGCATCAATGGCCGCCGGGTCAATGACCTTCACCCCTCGCAGCGCGATATCGCCATGGTGTTCCAGTCCTACGCGCTCTACCCCAACATGACGGTGGCCGAGAATATCGGCTTCGGCATGGAAATGCGCGGCGTGGCGAAGCCCGAGCGCGAGCAGGCCATCCGCGATGTCTCCGACATGCTGCAGATCGGCCACCTTCTGGACCGCAAGCCCTCGCAGCTGTCGGGCGGGCAGCGCCAGCGCGTCGCCATGGGCCGGGCGCTGGTCAGGCGGCCGCAGGTGTTCCTGTTCGACGAGCCGCTGTCCAACCTCGACGCCAAGCTGCGCGTCGACATGCGCACCGAGATCAAGCGCCTGCACGCCCGCCTCAAGACCACCATCGTCTATGTCACGCATGACCAGATCGAGGCGATGACGCTGGCCACCAAGATCGCCGTGCTGAAGGACGGCCTGCTGCAACAGGCCGGAACGCCGGCTGAAATTTATAAGACGCCCGCCAACATGTTCGTGGCCGATTTCATGGGGTCGCCCGCCATGAACCTGCTGGAGGCCACCCTCGTGGCACGCGGGCCGGACCTCGCCGTCGAACTGGCCCGGCGCGACGGCCCCCCGCTCATCCTGCCGTTGAGCGATGCCCGGCTCGCCGCCCGGGCCGGCCAGAAACTGGTGTTTGGCATCCGCCCTGAATCGATCACCGATCCGGATGGGGCTGACCGCCAGTCGCAGAACATCGTCACGGCCGATTGCCTGATCGAAGTGGTGCAGCCCGCCGGCGCCGACACCTATGTGCTCACCTTCCTCGGCGGCCGCGAGGCGGTGGCCAGGCTCCGCGCCGATGCCAAGCTGCAGCCCGGCCAGGTGAGCAGGCTGGCCTTCGATCTCGACCAGGCGGTGTTCTTCGATCCGGTGACCGGCGAGCGGCTGTAGGCGGGCGGGGCTCGTCCCCATCTGCGCCATTGCGTGACCCCGGCCGTCTCTTGCTCGCCGCCGATTTTCGGAATTTACAATGGTCCAATCCTGCCGCAATCTGCGTCCGGGAAGGGAAGGGGAAGTCAGCCGATGACGGTCATCAACTGCGACATGGGCGAGGCGTTCGGCCTCTACAAGATGGGCGATGATGCGGGCCTGATGCCGCTCATCGACGTGGCCAATGTGGCCTGCGGCTTCCACGCCTCGGATTTCAACCACATGCGCGCCACCGTGCAGCTGGCGAAGAAGCACGGCGTGAAGGTGGGCGCGCATCCGTCGCTGCCCGATCTCCAGGGCTTCGGCCGCCGCGAGATGAAGATGGGCCGCGATGAGCTCGCCAACTGCATCATCTACCAGGTCGGCGCGCTGAAGGGTTTTCTCGAGGCCGAGGGCATGAGGCTCAACCACATCAAGCCGCACGGCTCGCTTTATGGCATGGCGGCGCGCATGGAAGAGGTGGCGCATGCGGTGTGCGACGCGGCGGATGTGTTCAAGGTGCCGCTGATGGGCATGATCAACACCTTCCACGAAAAGGTCTATACGGCGCGCGGCCACAAATTCATCGCCGAGTTCTATGCCGATCTCGATTACCGCGACGACGGCTCGCTGATCATCACCCGCGAACATGAGGCGAAGGACCCCGGCCACGCGGCGGCGCTTTGCCTGCGCGCCATCCGCGAAGGCAAGGTGAGGGGCGTGGGCGGCCAGGACGTGGCGGTGCGCGCCGACGCGATCTGCGTTCATTCCGACACGCCCAACGCGGTGGCGATCGCCGAGGCCGTGCGCGCGGCGGTCAAGCCCTATATCGACGCCGCCTGAGCAATTCCAACCTACGAGGACAGACCATGCCCCAGCTTCTCTCGCCGCTTCCCGGCACCTTCTACCGCCGGCCCTCGCCGGACAAACCGCCCTACAAGAACGATGGCGACAAGGTCGCCAAGGGCGATGTGGTGGGCCTCATCGAGGTGATGAAGTCCTTCACCGAGGTGAAGGCGGATGCCGCCGGCAAGATCAAGTTCATCGCCGAGAACGAAGAGCCGGTGATGGCCGGCCAGCCGCTGGCGGACATCGGCTGAACGGCGAAAAGAGAAGACACGCCCCATGGCCATCACCAAGCTCCTCATCGCCAACCGTGGCGAGATCGCGGTGCGCATCATCCGCGCCGCGCGGGAGCTTGGCATCAAGACCGTCCAGGTGCATTCGGCGGCGGATGCCGAGATGCTGGCGGTGAAGATGGCGGATGAAGCCGTCAACATCGGCCCGCCGCATGCCGCGAAATCCTATCTCAACATCGACAATATCCTGAAGGCCGCGCGGGACACCGGGGCCGACGCCGTGCACCCCGGCTATGGCTTCCTGGCCGAGAATGCGGGCTTCGCCGATGCCGTCGAGGCGGCGGGGCTCATTTTCGTGGGGCCCCGGGGCGATTCGATCCGGGTGATGGGAGACAAGGTGGCGGCGCGCGTGGCGGCGGAGGCGGCCGGGGTTCCGGTGGTGCCGGGCTCGGATGGCCGCGTGGACGATCCCGAACAGGCCAGGGCCATCGCACTGGCCATCGGCTTTCCGGTGATGATCAAGGCGGCGGCGGGCGGCGGCGGGCGTGGCATCCGCATCGCCCATGACATGAGCGAGTTCGAAACCCTGATGCCGCAGGCCTCGGCCGAGGCCAAGGCGGCCTTCGGCGACGGCGGGCTCTATATCGAGAAGGTGATCGAGAAGGCCCGCCACATCGAGGTGCAGGTGCTGGGTGATGGCCAGCGCGCCATCCATTGCTTCGAGCGCGAATGCTCGCTGCAGCGCCGCCGCCAGAAAGTGTGGGAAGAGGCGCCCTCGGCGGTGCTGCCGCAGGCGGTGCGCGAGAAACTCTGCGCCTCCGCCGTGGCGTTGGCCGAGGCCGTGAACTACCGCGGCGCGGGCACCCTCGAATATCTCTATGACGACGAGACGCATCATTTCTATTTCATCGAGATGAACACCCGCATCCAGGTCGAGCATCCGGTGACCGAGATGATCACCGGCATCGATCTGGTCCGCGAAATGATCCTCATCGCCGGCGGCGAGCCGCTCCGCCTGGCGCAGCCCGATGTCGCGATGCGCGGGCATGCCATCGAGGTCCGCATCAACGCCGAGGACCCGGCGAAGAACTTCATGCCCGCGCCCGGCACGGTGACCTCGCTGCGGGTTCCCGGCGGGCCCGGCACGCGTTTCGACACCATGCTGTACCAGGGCTATCAGGTGCCGCCCTTCTATGATTCCCTGCTGGGCAAGCTCATCGTCTGGGACGAGACGCGCGACGCCGCGATTGCCCGCATGGCGCGGGCGCTGGCCGAGCTTGAGGTTGGCGGGCTTGCGACGACAAAGCCGTTGCATCAGCTGCTGGCCATGGATGACAATGTCCGCAAATCCCAATTCCACACGCGCTGGCTGGAGCCCTGGCTCGAAGCCAACGCCCACCGGCTCACGCAATGAGGAGGATCACGCTGCAATGAAGACGCGGTATTCCTATGGAGGCGACGAGCACATCTTCGTCGAATGCGACGAGGAGATGTCGCTCGACGCCTTCTTCAAATCGCTGTCGATGGCGACGGCGGTGAAGAAAGCGAAGATCAAGGGGGTCACCGAAATCTGCCCCGCCAACGCCTCGATGCAGGTGAAGTTCGATCCCGACGTGATCAAGCCCGCCGACATGCTGAAGGAGCTGAAGGCGATCGAGAAGGCGGCGGCCAAGGCCAAGCCCGTGATCAAGTCACGGATCATCGAAATCCCGGTCTATTACAATGATCCGTGGACGCATGAGACGCTGATGCGCTTCCGTGAGCGCCACCAGGACCCGAAATCGACCGACATCGAATATACGGCGCGCATCAACAAGCTTGACGGTGTCGATGGTTTCGTGAAGGCGCATTCCGGCGCGCCATGGTTCGTGTCCATGGTGGGCTTCGTGGCGGGGCTGCCGTTCCTCTACCAGATGGTGGACCGCAAGCGGCAGATCCAGTCGCCCAAATATCTCCGCCCGCGCACCGATACGCCAAAGCTCACGGTGGGCCATGGCGGCTGCTTCGGCTGCATCTATTCGGTGCGGGGTGCGGGCGGCTACCAGATGTTCGGCATCACCCCGGTGCCGATCTATGACCCCAACCAGAAGATCAAGCATCTGCGCGATTTCATGTGCCTGTTCCGGCCCGGCGACATCGTGAAGTGGAAGCCCATCGACCGCGCCGAATATGACGCGACGGTGGCCGCGGTGGACAAGGGCAAGTTCAACCTGCGCATGAAGGACGTGACCTTCGATCTCGCCGAATTCAAGAAGGACATGGACGGCTACAACGCCAAGCTGATGGGGGCTCTCAATGGCCGTTAAAGTCATCAAGCCCGGCCTTTCAACCACCGTGCAGGACCTGGGCCGGCCTGGCTATTATCACATCGGCATTCCGCTGTCGGGCGGCATGGACCGGCTGGCCCTCAAGGCCGCCAACCTGCTGGTCGGCAACCGCGAAGGTGCTGCGGTGCTGGAAGCCGTGTTCATGGGGCCGGAACTGCAGTTCACCGAGGACGCCACCGTGGCGGTGACCGGCGCCGAGCTGCCGCCGCGCGTCGATGGCGAGCCCCGGGAAACCTGGACCGCCTTCAAGGTGAAGAAGGGCCAGACCCTGTCCTTCGATTTCCTCAAGAAGGGTGCCCGCGCCTATATCGCCATTTCCGGCGGCATCGACGTGCCCGTGGTGCTGGGCTCGCGCTCGACCTACACGCTGGGCGCGCTCGGCGGCTTCAAGGGCCGCAAGCTGGAAGCGGGCGACAAGCTGCCGGTGGGCAAGGGCCGCGGCGCCCGCGAAGGCCGCAGCATTCCGGAGAAGCTGCGCCGCGCGCCGGGCTCGCCCGCCGAGCTGCGCATGCTGCCCGGCCTTTACTGGCACCGCATCACCGCGGCGGCCGGCAAGCGCTTCTTCGAGGATGTCTGGAAGGTGGCGCCGGAGGCGGACCGCATCGGCTACCGCTTCAAGGGCGGCAAGCCCCTTGAATTCGTGCCGCGCGAGCAGCCCTTCGGTGCTGGCTCGGACCCGTCCAACATCGTCGACGCCTGCTACCCTTACGGCTCGATCCAGGTGCCGGGCGGCACCGAGCCCATCGTGCTGCACCGTGACGCGGTGTCGGGCGGCGGTTATTTCATGGTCGGTACCGTGATCTCCGCCGACATGGACCTGATCGGGCAATTGCAGCCGCACACGCCGGCCCGCTTCGTCGAAGTGACCATGGCGCAGGCGCTCAAGGCCCGCAAGGACGAGGCGAAATCTTACGACAAGCTCAAGGCATCTCTCTATGAGAATAATCATGAACGGCTATCTTCTCTCAACTCTCTGGCCGCGGTCGCAGGCGCTGCACAAGGCCGCGCTGGTGGCGCTGGGCATCGTGATCCTGACGCTGGCATCCAAGCTTCAGGTGCCGTTCTGGCCGGTGCCGATGACCCTGCAGACGCTGGCCGTGCTGCTGATCGCCGCCACGGCGGGGGCGCGGCTCGGCGCCGCCACGGTGCTGGCCTGGCTGGCGCTGGGGGCGTTCGGCGCGCCGGGCCCTGGCTTTCATGGCCG
>NZ_JBJTER010000171.1:0-3081 GCF_046093005.1 Aestuariivirga sp. | reverse complement strand
CCCCTCTCGATGACAAATGGCTCGAAAAACGCCCATTCCTTGTCCGACATCAACCCGCGAACCATCGCTGTTCTCCGCAAAGAACAGCCTTGAATCAGAAATCACGTGATTTGTGAATCCACTTTGTCAACACCACCTAGTATTATTCGATCAATCAAGTTCTCGATTATGATTCCGTCTGATCCGAAGTCAGTGAGTGCTCTTAGCTTCAGTTTCAATTTCGGTTCCAGTCCCCGAGCGCCAACCTTATAGTCGATCATCTCTTTGTATTTTCCGCTTGTGTCCATATCTAGACGATAAACTAACCGCCATTCTTCTTCTTCAAAGAATCCAATGTGCTTATTGAATAGAGAGAACAGCTTCAGCCGCTCAAACAGATAATGTCCAGCATGCAAGGCGACTGTCTCCGTCAACGAGGTGCCAACAAGAAGATCGCAAAATCTCTGAATTAATTTATCGATCCACAAGAATCGGTCAACCGTTGACGCATAAACAACGCTTGAGAATATAAACGGTACTCCCTCAGCTTCTGGAACTTTCTTTGGATCAAATACGATGCATGCTCCAGATGCATTTCCACCATAGCCACGCCACATCGAAAGTCTCCCATCATAATCATTCTTTCGATGGGCGCTGAAGCAGAGTACAAACACATCGAGAGCCTGCTCGTCGGCAAATGATTTGTAGGCGTATTCAAAGCTGGCAGTAAAGGTCTTGTAGAGTGCGGCGCTCGAGAACGCTTTCTTGATTTCAATACTCGCCAATACTTTATCGCGACCTTCTATCACCCCAAACCGGATTTCTTGCTGATCGTTCATGTAGAGCGGATTGGCCAGCCATATTTCTTCATTCTTAAGAATACTTTCGAGGACCTCTGCATTGGTGTAGTGCGCCAAGAGTGGAACGCTCTCTAAGTCTGACGGTCCCGAGTCGTCAAACAAATTTAAGAATATGTTCCTTATTTCGTCGTCAGTCATTGTAAGTTCTCACCGGTTTTCTAGTTTGGTAACAAAATAAAGGGAAACGACAACTCCAAATCACATGGTTTTGATGACCTTTTCAGCTCATTCCGGCTTTCCTTTCTGCAAGAAAGCTGGACCCCGGCCTCCGCCGGGGTGACGCGAGGATGGTGGCCATTTGGGTGTTGCAGCCCCACCACCGTCACTCCGCCGTGAAATGCCCGGACTTGCCGCCGGTCTTCTCCACAAGCCGGAGGTTGGTGATCTTCATGCCGCGGTCGGCCGCTTTCAGCATGTCGTAGAGCGTCAGGCAGGCGACCGCGCAGGCGGTGAGGGCTTCCATTTCGACGCCGGTCTTGCCGTCGACCTTGACGGTCGCCTCGACATCAATCGTGGCGGAGGGCTCGTCGGGTGTGAACGCCACCGTCACTTTGGTCACCGCCAGCGGGTGGCAGAGCGGGATGAGATCGGACGTCTTCTTGGCCGCCATGATGCCGGCGATGCGGGCGGTGGCGATCACGTCGCCCTTCTTGGCCTTGCCGGACAGCACCAGCGCCAGCGTTTCTGGCTTCATCGCGACGCTGGCCCGCGCCGTGGCGGAGCGGCTGGTGACGTGCTTTTCGGACACGTCCACCATATGGGCGTTGCCTTCGGCGTCGAGATGGGTAAGGCGGCTCATGGCTTTTCCAGAATGGCGCGGGTGGCGGCGGTCACGTCCGGCTGGCGCATCAGGCTTTCGCCGATCAGGAAGGCGTTGACGCCGGAGCGCGCCAGCCTCGCCAGATCATGCGGCGTGAACAGCCCGCTCTCGCCCACCGCGACGCGGTCCTTCGGGATCAGCGGGGCGAGCCGCGCGGTGGTCGCGAGCGAGGTTTCAAACGTGGGGAGATTGCGGGTGTTGACGCCGATGAGCGGCGAGCGGAGTTTCAGGGCGCGTTCCAGCTCCGGCTCGTCATGGACTTCGATGAGGACGTCGAGGTGCCAGTCCCGCGCGGCGGCTTCGAGCTCGGCGGCCAGCGCGTCATCGATCATTGCCATGATGAGGAGGATGCAATCCGCCCCCCAGGCGCGGGCCTCGGTCACCTGCCAGGGATCGAGCATGAAATCCTTGCGGAGCGCCGGGAGGCCGCAGGCCTGGCGGGCCGCCGTCAGATATTCCGGCGCGCCCTGGAAGGACGGCGCATCGGTCAAGACCGAGAGGCAGGCGGCCCCGCCCGCCTCATAGGCGCGGGCCAGCGACGGCGGATCGAAATCGGCGCGGATCAGGCCCTTGGACGGGCTCGCCTTCTTGATCTCGGCGATGAGGGCCCATTTGCCATCGGCGAGCTTGCTGTCGAGCGCGCTGGCAAAGCCGCGCACCGGGGGCGCCTGTCTGGCGCGGGCTTCGAGCTCGGCTTGTGACAGCGCCTGGCGGGCGCGGGCCACTTCCTCCCGCTTATAGGCCGCGATCCTGTCGAGAATGGTGGCCATCAGGAATTGGAAACCCTGATGAGGCTGGTGAGCGCCTGCTCGGCGGCGCCGCTGTCGATGGCCGCCTGCGCCAGACCGATGCCATGGCGGTAATCGGCGGCGCGGCCGGCCACCACCAGCGCCGCGGCGGCGGTCATCACCGCGGCATCGCGGAAGGCGGAGGGCTTGCCCGCCAGCACATGGCGCAGCGCATCGGCGTTGTGCGCGGCATCGCCGCCTTTCAGCTCTTCGAAGCTGGCGCGTTTCAGCCCGGCCTGTTCGGGGGTGAGTTCGAAGGTCCTGACTTCGCCGTCCTTCAGTTCGGCGATGAAGGTGGCGCCGCTCGGCACGATTTCGTCGAGGCCGCCTTCGCCATGGCAGATCCAGCAGGCCTCTGAGCCCAGGTTCCGCAGCACATGGGCGAGCGGCTCCACCCACGGGCGGGCGAAGACGCCCGTCACCTGGCGTTTCACCCCGGCGGGGTTGGAGAGGGGGCCCAGCAGGTTGAAGATCGTCCGTGTACCGAGTTCCACGCGCGAGGGACCCACATGCTTCATCGACACATGATGCGAGGGCGCGAACATGAAGCCCACACCTGCCTCTCCGATGCAGTCTGAAATCTTCTCCGGCGGCACGTCCAGCTTCACACCCAGGGCCATCAGCACATCAGCCG
>NZ_JBJTER010000170.1:0-32391 GCF_046093005.1 Aestuariivirga sp. | reverse complement strand
GACTTCACCTCGGCGATATCCGAGATCTGCATCACGTCGAGAAGGGCGGCAACGCGCGGCATGAAGTTCTTGCCATTGCCCGTGGCGGGCGCGACGATATGATCATAGGCCGCCGCCATCGACACGATGAGCGCGGCCATGGGCTCGGCCAGCGGCCGCTCGAGCGTTGCGCTCTCGACATGGAGAACCTTCTTGACGCCAGCCAGCTTCGCGGCCTGCGCAGCGGCGGCACCGGCGTTGTTGCCCGCCACCAGCACATGCACGTCGCCACCCATCTGGGCGGCGGCCGTAAGCGCCTTGTGGGTCGCATCCTTGAGGGAGGCGTTGTCGTGTTCGGCGATGAGGAGGACAGCCATCAGATTGCTCCCGCTTCCTTGAGTTTTGCGACGAGTTCGGCGGGCGAGCCCACCTTGATGCCGGCCTGGCGCTTCGGCGGCTCCTCGGTCTTCACGACCTTGAGGCGCGCCGTGGTGTCGACGCCGTAATCGGCGGGCGTCTTTTCATCCAGCGGCTTCTTCTTGGCCTTCATGATGTTGGGCAGAGAGGCATAGCGCGGCTGGTTGAGGCGCAGGTCGGTCGTCACGACCGCCGGCAGCTTCACCTTCAGCATCTGCAGGCCGCCGTCGATCTCACGCGTGATCTGCGCCTCGCCCGAACCGGGCTCGAGCTTGGAGGTGAAGGTGGCCTGCGGCCAGCCCAGCAGGGCGGCCAGCATCTGGCCGGTCTGGTTGCAGTCGTCGTCGATCGCCTGCTTGCCGAGAATCACGATTTCCGGCTTTTCCGCCTCGACCACGCCCTTCAGGATCTTGGCCACCGCCAGCGGTTCCACCAGATCGTCGGTCTTGACCAGAATGGCGCGGTCAGCGCCCATGGCGAGCGCGGTGCGCAGGGTTTCCTGGGCCTGGGCCGGTCCGATCGAAACCGCCACCACCTCGGTGGCCTTGCCCGCCTCTTTCAGGCGGACCGCCTCCTCGACGCCAATTTCGTCAAACGGATTCATCGACATCTTTACATTGGCCAGTTCGACACCCGAACCATCGGCCTTCACCCGGATCTTGACGTTATAGTCAACAACCCGCTTTACAGCGACCAGGACTTTCATAGCGTTCCTCGATAAGGCGGTCTTGAAAAAGTGGCCGGACCCTAGTGACGGCGGACCCCCAAGTCAATTCCGGCAACGCCGCTTGCGGGCCGAATGCGACGCTTTCGCGCCCTTGTGGCGGGGCGCGTTCAGGCGCTCAAGCGCAGCCAAAGGCGGCGGCGCAGCACATAGGTAATTCCGGCGCCAGCCAGAAAGCCGCCGACATGGGCGCTCCAGGCGATGCCCGCCTCCGGGTTGGCGCGGTCCATCCACCATGACACCACCTGAAGCACGAACCAGCCGCCCAAAACCCAGATGGCACCGATGCGGACCGGGAGCTTGAGAAACAGCAGGATCCAGACCCGGGCCTTGGGGAACAGCACCGCATAAGCCCCGAGCACGCCGGACACGGCGCCCGAGGCCCCGACCAGCGGCATGTCCGAGCGCGGCGCCAGGACCACATAGACGAGGGCTGCCACCACGCCCGCCGTCAGATACAGAAAGGCGAAGGATACGTGACCATAGGCATCCTCCACATTGTCGGCGAACACGAACAGAAACAGCATGTTGGAGAGCAGGTGCCACCAGCCGGCATGCAGGAACTGGTAGGTGACGAGGGTGGCGGGTTCGGCGACCGGTTCATAGTCCAGCGCGATTGGCGCGAGGTGGGTGAGTTCCCCGGGCACCACGCCCCAGCCCATGGCGAAGGCGGTGAGCACGGCTTCCGAAGTGAAGGCGCCGGTGCCCAGATAAGCGAGTATGTTCAAAACGATGATGACGAGGGTTACGGCCTGAAACCGGATGACTTTGAGCGGCGTGGAGTCATGCAGGGGAACGAACATGCGCTCACGCCTGGCGGGTTTTTCCCGGCACCCACAGCACGTCACCCGCTCCTGATCTGGCATTGGTCCAGCGGCTGGCCACGAAGAAGAAATCCGACAGCCGGTTGACATAGGCGATGGCCCCGTCGCTCACATGCTCGCCCGGCTGGGCGGCAAGTTCGACGATCAGCCGTTCGGCGCGGCGGCAGACGGTGCGGGTGATGTGCAGATGCGCGGCCGCCGGATGGCCGCCCGGCAGCACGAAGGAGCGGAGCGGCGCCAGATCGCCGTTGAGCTCGTCAATCTCCGCTTCGATGCGCTCATATTGCCGCGGCAGGATGCGCAATGGCTCGTAGCCAAGGTCCTTGCCGGTATCCGGCACGCACAGATCGGCGCCCAGATCGAACAGCTCGTTCTGGATGCGGCCGAGCATGGCGTCGAGTTTCCGCATGTCTTCGGTTGCGGTGTGCAGGCGCACGATGCCCAGCGTCGCATTGGTTTCGTCGACCGTACCATAGGCCTGGATGCGGAGATGGGCTTTTGACACCCGCTCGCCGGTGCCGAGGGCGGTGTCTCCGGCATCGCCGGTGCGCGTGTAGATTCTGTTGAGAACGACCATGACGCCTGCCTAACGCGAAGTGCCGGGGATTGCTACTCGTTTCTGAGATAGGGAGCGGGCTTGGCGGACAGCGCCCGCCAGGTGACGCCGAGCCCTGCCGTCACCGTGACGGCCATCGCGATCAGTGCCGTGAGCAGCGCCGCTGGAAGCGAGAAGCTCCAGGGCATTTCGAGAATGAACCGCGCCAGGAACCACGACGCGGCGGAGCCCACCACCAGCCCGAAGGCCGCCGCCGCAAGCCCGAGTGCCGCATATTCAATGACGAAGGCGGTCATCAATTGCCGCCTGGAGGCGCCGTAGGTCTTGAGAACCACGGCCTCGTAAAGCCGCTCGGACAGGCCTGCGGCAAGCGCCCCCGCCAGCACCAACACGCCGGTCAGCAGGGTCAGCGCATTGGCGCCGCGGATGGCGGCCAGCATCTGGCCGAGCAGCCCGCTCACCATGTCGATCGCATCCTTGACCCTGACCGCGGTGACCGACGGGTAGGCGCGCGCCATGCGGTTGAGCAGCTTCGCTTCATCGCCGCCGTTCATTTCAACCGTCACGATGTGGCTGTGCGGCGCGCCTTTCAGCGTATTGGGCGAAAACACCATGACGAAATTGATGCCAAGCGTGCGCCAGTTGACGCTTCTCAGATTGGCGACCCTGGCGGTGATCTCGCGGCCCAGCACATTGACGGTGATCTCGTCGCCGATGCCAACGCCGATGCCGGTGGCGATTTCGTCAACCAGCGAGATCAGCGGCGGGCCGTCATAGCCCGCGGGCCACCATTCGCCGGCCACCAGCTTCGAGCCCTCGGGCAAAGTCTCGGCATAGGTGATGCCGCGGTCGCCCCTCAGCGCCCAGTTGGAATCGGGCGAGGCGTTGACTTTCTCGGCCGGCACACCCTTGACCGCCACCACGCGGCCGCGCAGCATCGGCGAGTTGTTAACATGGGTGACGCCGGGTTCCCTGGCGACATCGTCCTTGAAGGCCTGAAGCTCGTTGTTGCGCACATCGAGGAAAAAGAAGGCCGGCGCCTTTTCCGGAATTCCGGAACGCAATTCGGAGGAGATGCTGCGGTCGGTCAGCGCAAGGGTCACGAACAGGGTGAGCCCGAGCCCGAGCGCGAGGATTGCCGAGGCCGCCGCCGAGCCCGGCCGGTAGATATTGCCGATGGCATAGCGCCAGATGGCAGAGCGGCTGTGCGGCAGCCGCCTGGCGCCGGCGATGATCAGCCGGGCGAGGCCGAGCAGCACCGCAAAGCACGCCACCAGCCCGCCGAGGAATAAGGCGGTGACCCTCGTGTTCTCGAAGGCCAGGAAAGCAAGCGCCGCGATCAGCGCCAGCGCGGCGGCGATTGCCAGCATGTCCCCGGCGCCTGGCCAGCCACGGACCGGCGCGATGCGCGAACGGAACAGGGCCGAGGCCGCCACCCGCCGGGTGTGGGCCAGCGGCCACATCGCGAAAGCGATGGTGGTGAGCAGCCCCAGCGCGCCGGCCAGCGCCAGCGGCAGCACTTCGAGACGGGACGACATGGGCAGCGGCAACAGCTGGCCGAAGCCGAGCCTGATCAGCGGCGGCGCAACCGCGCCTGCCGCGAGGCCGGCGGCAATGGCGATCAGCGCCACCAGCAGCACTTCGGTCAAATAGATGCCCATGACGTCGCGCGACGAGGCGCCCAGGCATTTGAGCGTGGCGATCGAACCCATCTTGCGGGTGACGAAAGCCTGCACGGCATTGGCGATGCCGGCCCCGCCGACAATCAGCGATGCAAGCCCCACGAGGGTCATGAAGTAACTGAGGCGTTCGATGAAGCCATCGGCGCCGGCGGCGGCGTTGTTGCGGTTCCGGATGCGCCAGCCGGCATCCTTGAATTTCTCCTCCGCCTCCTTCGCCACCGCCTTGGCGGCGGCAAGCGAGGGGTCGGGAAGCTTGACGCGGTAGCGCCAGGTTACCAGGCTGCCGGGTTGGACGATGCCCGTCGCGCGCAGTGTTTCTTCGGTGATCAGCAGGCGCGGGCCCAGCACGATGCCATCCGAGAGGCGGTCCGGCTCCTGCTCGATCAGCGCCCGGATTTCGACCTCGATCGAACCGAGCCTGATGCGGTCGCCGGGCTTGATGCCGAGCCGGCCCATCAGCAGCGGATCGGCGGCGGCGCCGGGAAGGCCGTCGCGCGTGGCGATCGCGTCGGCCAGCGTCATGCCGTTTGAGAGCTTCACTTCGCCATAGAGCGGATAGGCCTGGTCCACGGCTTTCGCTTCGATGAGGGTGGTGCTGTCGCCGGCCACCGCCATGCCGCGCACCGTGGCCACCTTGCTGAGCTGGCCCTTGGACGTGATGAACGCCCGTTGCTCATCCGTGCTCTCGCGGTGGATCAGCGCGAATTCAAGATCGCCGCCCAGCAGCGGCTGGCCCTGTTCATCGAGTCCGCGCTGAAACGAGGCCGAGAGCGAACCGATGATGGCGATGGTGCCGGTGCCGAGCGTCAGGCAGGTGAGAAAAATCCAGAAACCCTGGAGGCCGGAGCGCAGGTCACGGGCCGCGAAGCGCAGCCACAGGCCGGGGTTCATGGATGGGCCCCGGATACGATCCGCCCGTCGAGAACCTCCGCCATACGGTCACAGCGCGCCGCCAGCTCCCGGTCATGGGTGACCAGCAGCAGCGATGCGCCGTCCTGGGTCCTGAGGTCGAACAACAGCTTGATGATCTGCTCGCCGGTCACATGGTCGAGATTGCCGGTCGGCTCGTCGGCGATGATGATCCTGGCGCCCGAGGCCAGCGCGCGGGCAATGGCCACGCGCTGCTGTTCGCCGCCCGAAAGCTGGCCGGGATAATGGTCGAGCCGGTGGCCAAGGCCGACCCGGCGGAGTTTTTCAGCGGCAATTCCCATGGCATCGCCTGCCCCGCGGAACTCCAGCGGCACCGCGACGTTTTCCAGCGCCGTCATGGTGGGGATCAGATGGAAGGACTGGAACACGATGCCCACATTGTCACGCCGGAAGGCGGCAAGCTCATCTTCGCTCTTGGCGGAAAGCTGCTGGCCCGCCACCGTGACTTCGCCGCGGCTGGCGCGCTCAAGGCCGGCGATCACCATCAGAAGCGTGGTCTTGCCGGAGCCCGAGGGCCCGACGATGCCGAGCGCCTCCCCCGGCATCACCGTGAGATCGACGCCGCGCAGAATATCGACATTGCCGGCCCGGCTCGGCAGGGTCAGGTGAACGTCCTTGAGGGAGACGGCCGTCGTGGTCATGGCATCAAACATGGTTTGCCTTACGCTGCTTGTCGAGTGCCGGATGCTTGAACCGGACAACCATGGCGCTTAAGTGACCGATATGAGCAAGTTCCTCGCCGCCCTCGCCGTTTTTCTGATGATGGTCACCGGGGCCGAGGCACGGACCCTGACCGTGCTCGCCCTGGGCGACAGCCTCACCGCCGGCTATGGCCTGCAGCCGTCCGATGCTTTCCCGGTCAAGCTGGAGGCAGCACTGCGCGCCAGGGGCCATGACGTGAAAGTGATCAATGCCGGCATTTCAGGCGACACGGCGCTGGACGGGGCGTCGCGGCTGGAGTGGGCGCTGGCCGAGCCGGTCGATGCCGTGATCGTCGAACTGGGAGCGAACGACGCCCTGCGCGGCCTGCCGGTGCCGCAGGCGGAACAGGCGCTCGATCAAGCCCTCTCCGAACTGACTGAACGCAAGATTCCGGTGCTGCTGGCCGGCATGCGGGCCCCGCCCAATCTGGGGCCGGAGTATCAGGCCGCTTTCGATGGCATGTATCCGCGGCTGGCCGAAAAACATGGCGTTCTGCTTTATCCGTTCTTTCTCGACGGCGCCGCGGCTGACCCCAAGCTCAACCAGGCGGACGGGATGCACCCCAACCCCGCCGGGGTGGATGTGATCGTTGCCCGAATCCTGCCGAGTGTTGAGCAGCTTCTGGCCCAGGCGGCCGCAAATTAGCGCTTGGTATTGGCAAGAATCAGGTTAGCTTCTCAGTCTACCCTCTTTGATGAAGGAGGCCCGCCATGCCGCGATTGTTCACCGGTCTGGAAATCCCGGAGGATGTGGCCTTCGATCTTTTTTTGACCCAGGGCGGGGTTGGGGGTGCGCGGTGGATCGACCGCGAGTCCTACCACATCACGCTGCGCTTCATCGGTGACATCGATGAGCGCCTGGCGCGCGAAATCAGTTACGAACTGGATGGCGTTGAGGCAAAGCCCTTCAAGCTCAGGTTGTCAGGCTGTGGCGTGTTCGGCGGCAACAAGCCCAATACGCTTTATGCCGCAGTGGAGGAAAGCGCCGAGTTGCGGCGGCTGCAGGCCATTCATGAGCGCATCTGCCAAGTCCTTGGTTTGGAACCGGAATCCCGAAAATTCGCACCGCATGTCACGCTCGCCCGGCTGAAGGACCCGGATCTCGCCTCCTTGCACCGGTTCCTGGCGTCGCATAGTCTCTACAAAAGTCGGGAGTTCGAAGTGTCGCGCTTCGTGCTGTTTTCCTCCCGGCCATCGCGCGGGGGTGGTCCCTATGCGGTGGAGGAATCCTACAGCTTGCAGGCGGGGTTATGACGGAAAAGCCATTGATCGGCGTGGAACGGGCGAAGGCGCTGCACGAGCTTCACGGCTGGGCGGAGGCCAAGGGCCGCGACGCCATCACCAAGACTTATCAGTTCAAGTCCTTCTCCCACGCCTGGGGCTTCATGAGCCGGGTGGCGCTGTTTGCCGAGAAAACCGACCATCACCCGGAATGGTTTAATGTTTACGGGCGGTTAGAGGTGACACTTTCGACCCATTCGGCCGGTGGCGTTACCGAAAAGGATATCACCCTGGCCCGCAAAATGGATCAGCTGTCCGCCGAGGCGTGAAAGCCCTCGCCGATTCCTAAACTTCCTGTAACTTGAAGAAGAAAACCGGATTACCCATATTCAGGCAACGTATTGCTGGAGGAATGAAATGGCCGAAACTCGCTTTCAAACTCAGGTAAGGACCCAGTCCCGGGCGGAAATCGACCAGGGTCTGCGCTCCTATATGCTGGGCGTTTACAATTACATGGCGCTCGGTGTGGCGGTCACCGCCATCATCACTCTGGCGGTCGCGGCAAGCCCCGCCGCCATGGCGGCGGTGTATTCGCTGAAATGGGTGTTCTTCATCGCCATCCTTGGCATGGGCTTCTTCGCGCCCCGCCTGATGTTTTCCGAGAATGCCGCGGTCGCGCATGGCGCCTATTGGGGCTATGTCGCGCTGTGGGGCCTGGCCATCGCGCCGATGGTCGGCACCTATCTCGGGGTCGATTCGGGCATGGTGGTTCAGGCCTTCCTGATCACCGCTGTCACCTTCGGGGCGACGAGCCTTGCCGGTTACATCACCAAGCGTGACCTGTCCGGCTTTGGAACCTTCTTCATGATGGCCTCGATCGGCATCATCATCGCCATGCTGGTGAATGCGTTCTTCATCCAGTCATCGATGATGTCGCTCCTCACCTCGGTCGTTGTGGTTCTCCTGTTCGCCGGCATCACGGCCTATGAGACCCAGCAGATCAAGGAGATGTATGTCGAGGGTGACACGCCCGGCGTGGCCCGCGGCAAGTCGATCTTCGGCGCCTTCATGCTGTATGGCAGCTTCATCACGCTGTTCGTGCACATCCTGAACATCCTGGGCATCATGCGCCAGGAGTGACGGCGTCCACTCTCAGTCGCAGCCCCGGCCTGAAAAGGCCGGGGTTTCTGTTTTCTAGACAGGCGTGAGCTTTGGCGTCCGCGCCAGCACCCGCAGCACCGCGCCGAGATCGTGCCCGCGCTTGAGGATCAGGCCGCCCTGGGCGACCACCGCATACATGCCCTGCTTTCGCGCCAGTGCGGGGTCTTTCACGATGCGGTAGAGCGGCAATTCGGAACTGCGGCGGAACACCGAGAACACCGCCTTGTCGCCCCCGAAATCCATGGCATAGTCCCGCCATTCGCCCTCGGCGACCTTCCGGCCATAGAAGCTGAGAATGGTCTGGAGTTCCTTGCGGTCGAACGCGACCTGCTCCGGTGGTAACTGGCGGCCGGCGCCTGAGCCGGTGTCCCAGGGCCGCAACGAAACGATGTCGTCCGTTTTATCCAACTGCCCAGCCTTCTGCGCCGTGACGGATCGTGACAGTCTGATGAACATGAACCGGATGGCGGCGCTTGGCAAGAACTCCGGTTCCTTTGCCAAAAATCACCTTTCTGCCGCATTTGTATCAAGCTGCCGCCGTTCTCGCGGAGCATATACAGCCTACCGACCCAAGTAGCCCGGCTGGTCTCGCGCGGCGGAAAAAAGCCCCCCCCAGCCCCTCCGGCGCGCCCTGTGCCGGCCGGGCCACTTGTAGAGTCAAGGTGAGGCGTTGTGTGTCGCGTATTAACGGCCGGACCAGTGGGACCGGCCGTTTTTTCTTGGCCTCTTGACCGCTCAGCCATGCCACCCGATATCCCGGTCCGTTCAGATTCAGGTTTTCGAGACGAGGGTGACATGGCCAACGATACCACTGCAACCGTCGATGCCGCCGGGCGCGGTTTGCCAACTTCCCATCAATTTCAGGCGGAAGTCACCAAGCTGCTGCAGCTCATGGTGCATTCGGTCTATTCCGACCGGGATGTCTTTCTCCGTGAACTGATCTCGAATGCCGCGGACGCCCTGGACAAGCTGCGCTATGCCGCAATCGCCGCGCCAGGCCTGCTGGAAGACGCTCCTGAACTCGCCATCACCATCACCCCCGACAAGGAGAAAAAGACCCTCACCATCGCTGATACTGGCATCGGCATGAGCGAGCGCGAGCTGGTCGAAAACCTTGGCACCATCGCCAAGTCCGGCACCCAGGCTTTTGTTGAGGACGTGAAGACGAAGCAAGGCGACGTGCGGCTGATTGGTCAGTTCGGCATCGGCTTCTATTCCGCCTTCATCGTCGCCAGCCGGGTGGACGTGATTTCGCGCCGCGCCGGGTCTGACCACGCTTTCATGTGGTCGTCCGATGGAACTGGCAGTTTCACGGTATCGCCGGTTGTGTCCGCGCAGCGCGGCACGTCGATCATTCTGCATCTCAGGGATGACGCTCTGGAGTTCCTTGAGGACTGGAAGATCGAATCGGTGGTCCGCACGTATTCGGACCACATCGCCCACCCGATCATGCTGTCCATCGGCAATGAGACGGCGCGGCAGATCAATGCCGCCAATGCGATCTGGACAAGGCCCAAGGCGGAGATCACGCCCGAGCAGCACAAGGAATTTCTGGGCCATATCTCGGGGAACTACGCCGATCCCGCGCTCACCCTGCATTACCGCGCCGAAGGCCGGCATGAATACACGGTGCTGCTTTATGTGCCGGGCGAGCGCCCCTTCGACCTCTATGATCCGGAGCGGCGCGGCCGCCAGAAGCTCTATGTCAAGCGCGTCTATATCGCTGACGACGTGGAACTGCTGCCGGCCTATTTGCGCTTCGTGCGCGGCATCGTTGATTCCGAGGACATGCCCCTCAACATCTCGCGCGAGATGCTGCAGAACAATCCGCAGGTTGCGGCGATACGCAAGGCGGTTACCAACAAGGTGCTGTCGGAAATCAAGAAGCTGGCGGAAACCGACGAAGCCGCCTTCCTCAAGCTGTGGCAGGTGTTCGGCCCGGTGATCAAGGAAGGCCTCTATGAGGACATGGAGCGCCGCGACCAGCTCTATGACATCGTGCGCTTCCGTTCGACCCGGGACGAGGCGGTGAGCCTCAAGGACTATGTCTCCCGTCTCAAGGAGAACCAGACGGCGATCTACTACCTCACGGCGGAAGATGCCGCCAAGGCGGATGCCTCGCCGCAGCTCGAAGGCTACAAGGCGCGTGGCGTCGAAGTGCTGCTGCTGACCGATCCCGTCGATTCCTTCTGGGTGCGGACCGCGCTTGGTTTCGATGGCAAGCCGTTTAAATCGGTGACCCAGGGTGCGGCCGACCTCGACCTCATCAAGCGCCAGGACGAGGCGGCGGATGCCGGAACCGACGATGCGGCGACCGCGGTTCTGGCCGCGGCGCTGAAGCAGGCGCTGGGTGCCGGGGTAAAGGATGTGCGGGCCTCCAAACGGCTCACGGAAAGCGCGGTATGCCTCGTCAATGACAGCCAGATGGACCGCACCCTGGAAAAGCTCCTTTCCCGCCAGAAGGATTCCGGCGTCACCGTTTCAGCGCCGATCCTCGAAATCAACCCGTCGCATCCGCTGATCGAAGCGCTGGCCCGCCTGGTCAAGGCCAAGGGGGCTTCGGCGGTCGAGGATGCGGCCTCGCTGCTGCTCGATCAGGCCTTCATCAGCGAAGGCGAGCCGGTGCCGGACCCCGCCGCCTTCGCCCGCCGCCTGACCCTGGTGATGAACCTCGCCTTCGCGCCGCCAAACCCCTGATCACCGGGCTTGACCTTGCCCGGCAATTTGGCGAAAGCGGACGCCAGCGAGACCGGAGGGACGGCATGAGCGATCTGCAGACGACCATCGAACAGGCCTGGGAAGGCCGCGACAAGATCAGTCTTGAGACCAGGGGTGCGGTGCGTGACGCGGTCACCGCGGCGCTGGAGCTGCTCGACGCCGGCAAGGCGCGCGTGGCCGAGAAGCGGGACGGGGACTGGCACGTCAACCAGTGGCTCAAGAAGGCCGTGCTGCTCTCCTTCCGGCTCAATGACATGCGCATGATTGCGGGCGGCCCGGGGTCCTCCTCCTGGTGGGACAAGGTGCCTTCGAAGTTCGATGGCTGGGGCGAGAAGGAGTTCCGCGCCGCCGGTTTCCGCGCGGTGCCCAATTGCGTGGTGCGCAAGTCGGCCTATGTGGCGCCGGGCGCCATCCTGATGCCGTCCTTCGTCAATCTCGGCGCCTATGTTGACAGCGGCACCATGGTCGATACCTGGGTCACCGTCGGGTCCTGTGCCCAGATTGGCAAGAACGTGCACCTCTCGGGCGGCGTCGGCATTGGCGGCGTGCTGGAGCCGATGCAGGCCGGCCCGACCATCATTGAGGATAACTGCTTCATCGGCGCGCGCTCCGAAGTGGTCGAGGGCGTGGTGGTGGGCGAAGGCTCGGTGATTTCAATGGGCGTGTTCATCGGCCAGTCGACCAAGATCATCGAGCGCGAGACCGGCAAGGTGCATATGGGCAAGGTGCCGCCCTATTCGGTGGTGGTCTCTGGCTCGCTGCCGCAGAAGCCTTATGCGGATGGCTCGCCGGCGCCGTCGCTCTATTGCGCGGTGATCGTCAAGCGGGTGGATGAGAAGACCCGCTCCAAGACCTCGATCAATGAACTCCTGAGGGATTGACCGGACCCCCTTTCCACTACAGAAATGAAGACCATGCGGTGAGGCCGCCACAGGGGGTAGCAATGGACTGGAAGTATCTCTTCACGAGTCTCGAAGGCAGGATCGGGCGCCAGAGCTACTGGACCGGTATCCTGGCGATCTTTGCGATCAATGTGATCTCCTGGATGATCGATGCATTGCTGGGTACGATCGGCGAACACGGCTACGGGCTGGTGAGCAGTGTCGTGGGTCTGATCATGATCTATCCTGCGATCATGCTCTATGCCAAGCGCTGGCATGACCGTGACAAGTCGGGATGGTGGACGCTCATCTCCCTGGTGCCGGTCATCGGCGGGCTGTGGATGTTGATCGAATGTGGCTTCCTGCGTGGCACCGAGGGGCCCAACAGGTTTGGGCCCGATCCACTTGCGGCCTGATGGTGGCCGCTCGCCGATGAAAAACACGCCCACCGATCCGGTACCCATTCTCCAGGATCTGATCCGCTGCAGGTCTGTCACCCCCGCCGAAGGCGGCGCGCTCAGCTATCTGGAACGGCTCCTGGCGGCGCGGGGCTTTTCCTGTCAGCGTCTGATTTTCCGCGAAGCCGGCACGCCGGATGTCGACAATCTCTTTGCCCGCATCGGCACGGGCGCCCCGCATCTCTGCTTTGCGGGCCACACCGACGTGGTGCCGGAAGGCATCGCTGAGAGCTGGACGCATGCGCCGTTCGCCGCCGAGATCGCCGATGGCTTCATCTACGGCCGCGGCGCCACGGACATGAAAGGCCCGGTCGCCGCTTTTGTGGCGGCGGCGATTGATTATCTCCGGGGGGCGGGGCCGCTGAAGGGCTCGATCTCTTTCCTGATCACCGGCGATGAGGAAGGCCCCGCCATCAACGGCACGGTGAAGGTGTTGCAGTGGATGCGAGAGAACGGCCATGTTCCCGATCACTGCATCGTCGGCGAGCCCAGCTGCACGGAGCGGCTTGGCGATACCATCAAGATCGGCCGCCGCGGCTCAGTGAGCTTCACGGTGAGCGTCGAGGGCAAGCAGGGCCATGCCGCCTATCCGCACAAGGCGGACAACCCGATCCCCAAGCTGGCCCGCTTCATTGACCGCATCGCGGCGGCCAGGCTCGATGATGGAAACGCACACTTCGATCCGTCAACCTTGGCGGTGACCAGTTTCGATGTGGGCAATCCGGCGGCCAATGTTATCCCGTCGCGCGCCTCTGCGAAATTCAACATCCGCTTCTCGACCGAGCATGGCTTCGCCTCGCTCCGTAACTGGGTCGATGCCGAAGTCGCCATGGTGCGCGAACAGATGGGCGGCCAATGGTCGGTGGCGGCCACCGAGGGTGCTGATGCCTTCATCACCGAACCGGGCGCCTTTGTGGCGCTCGTGAAGGAGGCCGTTGAACGTGAGACCGGCATCAATCCCAGGCTCTCGACCAGCGGCGGCACCTCGGATGCGCGCTTCGTGAAGGATTATTGCCCGGTCCTCGAATTTGGCCCCATCAACGCAACCATCCACCAAACCGACGAACGCATCGCCATTGACGAGCTCAGGGCCACCCAGCGGGTCTATGGCCGCATCATCGCGGACTACTTTTCCGCCGGCTCGTAGCTCACGCGCAGCAGGTAAAGGCCTTCGGGCGGCGCCACGGGCCCGCAGGCGGCGCGGTCACGGGCGGCAAGCGCCCGCTTCATGTCATGGGTGCGCCACTTGCCCTCGCCAACCAGCCGCAGCGAGCCCACCATGGAGCGCACCTGGTTGTGCAGGAAGGAGCGCGCCTCGGCCCGGACTTCGATCAGTTCGCCATATCGCGCCACCTCGAAGCGATCGAGCGTCTTGACCGGCGACTGGGCCTGGCACTGGGCGGCGCGGAAGGTGGTGAAGTCATGCTTGCCCACAAGCTCCTGGGCCGCCTCGTGCATGGCGTCGGCATCGAGATCGACAGGCAGCCACCAGACCTTGCCGCGGTCAAGCGCGGGAGGCGCCCGCCGGTTCAGGATACGGAACAGATAGAAGCGCCGGGTGGCAGAGAAACGGGCGTGGAAGTCCTCACGGGCTTCTTCCGCGTCCAGCACGCTTACCGGGTGGCCGCGCAGGTTGCCGTTCAGCGCATTGCGGAGCTTGAACGGGTCCCAGGGCTTCGCCAGATCGACATGCGCCACCTGCGCCAGCGCATGCACGCCGGCATCGGTGCGCCCGGCGCCATGCACGGCCGCGGGTTCGCCATTGATGATCGCCACGGCCCGCTCGATGACATCCTGCACGGAGCCGCCGCCCGCCTGTGACTGCCAGCCGGTGAAGGGGCCGCCGTCATACTCGATGGTGAGCTTGTAGCGTGGCATCAGCGGGCCTCCGCGCCCTTGGTCACGGGCCAGCCGCGCAGGAATTCTTCCGCCGTCATCGCGCCCTTGCCTTCACGCTGCAGCCGAAGCAGGCGGATGGCGCCGGACCCGCAGGCGATTTCCAGCCTGTCATCCAGAAAACTGCCGGGCGGGCCGGCGCCATCGGTCACTTCGCAGAGCAGCGCCTTGATACGGATGCCGTCGCGCATGAACCAGGCGCCGGGAAACGGCGAAAGCCCATGAATGTGGTTGCGGACCGTTTCGGCGCTCATGGTGAAGTCGATGCGGGCCTCGGCCTTGTCAATCTTCCTGGCATAGGTGACGCCCTCGGCAGGCTGGGGCGCGCATTCGACCCTGGCTTGCGCGAGCGTCTCCACCATCAGCCGAGCTCCCAAGTCCGCCAGCGCATCATGAAGCGACTGCGCCGTGGCATGCGGCGTAATGGCGACCCGGCCCAGCTTGCAAACCGGACCCGTATCCAGCCCTTCCTCCATGCGCATGATGCTGACACCGGTTTCGGCGTCGCCCGCCATGATGGCGCGCTGGATGGGCGCAGCACCCCGCCAGCGCGGCAGCAGCGAGGCATGGACATTGAAACAGCCCAGCCGCGGCGCATCGAGGATGGGCCTCGGCAACAACAGGCCATAGGCGACCACCACCGCGGCATCGGCGCCGAGGCCGGCGAAACGGGCCTGCTCCGCGGGATCTTTGAGGGACAAGGGCGTACGCACCTCAAGCCCTCGTGCTGTGGCGTGGGCATGGACCGGCGACGGCCGCTCCGCCATGCCGCGTCCGGCCGGGCGGGGCGGCTGCGAATAGACGCAGGCGATCTCGTGTCCGGCCTGTTCCAGGGCCTTCAGCGTGGCAACCGCGAAGTCCGGCGTGCCCATGAACACAAGCCGCATCGCTCAGAGCTTTCCGAGCTTCTGGGCCTTCTGGAATTTCTTGAGCACCCGGTCACGCTTCAGCCGCGAGATGTGGTCGATGAACAGCACGCCGTTCAGATGGTCGATCTCGTGCTGCAGGCAGGTGGCCATAAGGCCGGACGCCTCGATCTCCCGGGGTTCGCCCCGGCGGTTCTGGTAACGCACCTTCACGTCGGCCGGCCTCGTCACCATCTCGTAGAATTCGGGGATGGAGAGGCAGCCTTCCTCATAGTCGTTCTGCGCCTCGCTTGCCCAGATGACCTCGGGATTGGCCAGAAACACCGGCTTTTTCTCTTCGCCGTCCTTGGCAAGGTCGATGACGATCAGGCGCAGCGGCACGCCGATCTGGATCGCCGCAAGGCCGATGCCGGGGGCATGATACATGGTTTCCAGCATGTCGTCCCACAGCCGCGCCACGCTGGCATCGACCGACGCCACGGGCCTGGAAACCTGGCGGAGGATCTTCTCGTCGGGCAGCGTGACGATGGGTACGAGCGGCATGGCCGTCAGATAATGGAGGCGCCGCCGGGCGTCAATTCAGGCGCTCAATTGCCGCCATAGGGGCTGTTGCAGCGGTGGCGCTGATTGTCGTAGCCCATGAAGGTGTCGCTGGCCGCATCATAGCTGCGGTAGCGTTCGCTGCACCACGCCTCATGGGTTGAGGCATTGTGGCGGCCATTCTGAAAATCGCCGTAGCGGTAGACCAGGAAAGGCTTCTGGTACCAGTAGCTGCCAGGCCGGACCTTCATGGCGCGCTGCATCGGCGCGTAATCCATCCGCACCGTGCAGTCATAGCGGCCGTCGGCACAGTTCTTTTCGATCACATAGGGCTTCCAGATCTTGACTTCGCCCGGATCGGGTTTGCCGTAGGCGTCTGAGGCCAGGGCCGCCGGCACAAACGCCAATAGGCACGCCAAACCTGCAAGCGGGGCAAGGAATCTCCAAAGCATCTGAGGCACTCCTCGAACGGTTTTGACCCAACGCGCACCGGACACAATGCTATCTCCGGGCCGCTTTGGCAAGCTATGGCGCTTGCCTTTTGTGCCCTGACCGCCCATATAACCGCCGGGGGGTTGGCGGCGGACGTGCCGCTCGCCAACCGGGTCAGGTCCGGAAGGAAGCAGCCCTAACGAGTTAGGAACGGGTTGCCCGTCCAGCCTCCCACCTTATCCGCCCGGGTCCCGGCAAAGCCGAACATGCTTTGACGAGGGGAGCGGGGTCAAAGTAAGCTGCGCCGCGGAACCCCGCCCATGGATCAGACAGACAGCGGCGTGAACGCCACAGGCTATCGCGTCCTCGCCCGGAAGTACCGCCCGCGCACCTTCCCCGATCTGATCGGTCAGGAGGCCATGGTGCGCACGCTGACCAATGCCTTTGCCGCTGGCCGCATCGCGCAAGGCTTCATGCTTACCGGGGTTCGCGGCATCGGCAAGACCACCACCGCCCGGCTCATCGCCCGCGCCCTGAACTACGGCGATAAGCCGACCGTGGACATGCCCGATTTGGGCACGCATTGCGAAGCGATCCTCGAATCCCGCCACATCGACGTCATCGAAATGGACGCCGCGTCCAACACCGGTGTCGACAATATGCGGGAGATCATCGACAGCGTGCGCTACGCGCCGGTGCAGGCCCGCTACAAGGTCTATATTATCGATGAAGTGCATATGCTCTCGAAGAGCGCCTTCAACGCGCTGCTCAAGACCCTGGAAGAGCCGCCGCCACATGTGAAGTTCATCTTCGCCACCACTGAGATCAATAAGGTTCCCGTCACCATCCTGTCACGTTGCCAGCGTTTTGACCTGAAGCGGCTGGATGCAGCGCGGCTTGCCGCGCATTATGCGAAAATCGCTGATCTGGAAGGCGTTACCGCTGAACCCGACGCGCTGGCGATGATCGCCCGCGCTGCTGAAGGCTCGGTACGCGACGGGCTATCGCTGCTCGACCAGGCCATCGCCTATGGCGAGGGCAAAGTGAAAGCCGCGGATGTGGCCGGCATGCTGGGCCTTATGGACCGGTCCCGCATCATTGACCTTTTCCAGGCGGTGATGACAGGCGATGCCAAGGCGGCGATCGAGGAGATCGAGCAGCAATACCGGGATGGCGGCGACCCGGCAGCCATTCTCGAAGACCTCGCCGATTACGTGCACTGGGTCAGCCGCCTCAAGGTGGTGAAGGACGAAGCGCTGGCCGACACCTCGCGCACCGAGGCCGAGAAACTGCGTGGCGCAGAGCACGCCAAGACCTGCGGCATTCCGCATCTTTCCCGGGCCTGGTCGATGCTCCTCAAAGGTATCCGCGAAACCGAGATCCACCCCGATCCGCTGGTCGCGGCGGAAATGGTGCTGATAAGACTTGCCCATGCCGCCGATCTTCCGGGCGCGGAGGAACTGGCGCGGGCCGTCTTGTCCGGCCAGCCCGCCGGGCGGGTTGCGCCGCTCATCCCGCGCGAGCTGCAGCGCGGCGGCGCGGATGGCCCGGCCGAGGCGCGGGCCGCGCTGGCGGTTCAGCCGCGGCCGGAGCTGCCGGCGCCGTCCCAGACCGAGACCCGCGCCTTCTCAAGCTTCCGCGATCTCGTAGCGCTGGCCGCTGAGAAGCGCGACATCCGGCTGAAATCCGATCTCGAAAGTCTGGTGCGCCCGATCCGCGTGTCGCCCGGCCGGTTCGAGCTGGCGCTGGAGCCCAGGGCCCATCCCGGCCTCGCCAACGAGATCGCCCGCAAGCTCGAATCCTTCACCGGCATGCGCTGGATGGTGATGGTGTCCAAAGATGGTGGCGACAAGCCGCTTGCCCAGCAGCGCCAGGAAAGCCGCGACAGCCTGTTCATCATAGCCCGCGATCACCCGGACGTGCAGGCGGTGCTGAAGCGTTTTCCGGGCGCCGAGATCGTCGATGTGCGCGAGCCCGGCGAGGCGCCCCTCCCCTCCCCAATCATGAGTGAGAACGATGAAGAACCTCGGTGAGATGATGAAGCAGGTACAGGCCATGCAAAGCCGCATGGCCGAGGCGCAGGCGAAGCTCGAGCAGGCGACCGTCACCGGCCAGGCGGGCGGCGGCCTTGTGAAGCTCACGATGAGCGGCAAGGGCGCCATGACGAGGCTCGACATCGACCCTTCGCTGCTGAAGCCCGAGGAGAAAGACATTCTCGAGGACCTGATTGTGGCGGCCCACAGCGACGCCAAGAACAAGTCCGAGACGATGATGGCGGAAGAAATGAAATCGCTCACCGGCGGTCTGCCGTTGCCACCCGGGCTCAAGCTGCCGTTCTGATGTCGCGCCGCTCCACCGGGCCGGAAATCGACCGTCTGATCCAGCTGCTGGCCAAGCTGCCGGGGCTGGGCCCGCGGTCTGCCCGGCGCGCCGCCCTGTACCTGATCAAGAACCGCGAACGCCTCCTCCTGCCGCTGGCCGCCGCCATGGCGGAGGCGCGCGACAAGGTGACGGTGTGCTCCTGCTGCGGCAATGTCGATACGGTCGATCCTTGCACGCTGTGCGCCGATCCGCGGCGCGACCGCGCCATGCTGTGCGTGGTCGAGGAAGTGGGCGATCTCTGGGCGCTGGAACGGGCAGGCGCATGGAACGGGCTTTACCATGTGCTGGGCGGCACGCTCTCGGCCATCGAGGGTGTGAGGCCCGAGGACCTGGCGATCGGCCCGCTCATCGCCCGCGCCGGCGAAGGGGGGGTGAAGGAAGTGGTGCTGGCGCTCAACGCCACCGTCGAAGGCCAGACCACCGCGCATTACATCACCGAGCAGCTCAAGAGCCTCGGCATCGCCGCGTCGCGGCTCGCCCATGGCGTGCCGGTGGGCGGCGAACTCGATTATCTCGACGAAGGCACCCTCACCCAGGCAATGCGGGCGCGGCGGCCGTTGTAGGCCTCAGCCGCGCTCGACGAGCTTCGGGCGCTCGACCGCCGTCACGGCGTCCGGTTCCTCAAGCTCCAGGCTTTCGATGCGGAGCGCGCGGCGGCCGATCTTGTCGGCGGAGACGCCGAGCTTGTCGAGATCGGTGGCGGCGGAGGCGAAATGCTTCTGCAGATCGCCGACCCGGTCCTTCAAGCGGCCGACGTCCTCGAGAAGCCGCGACACCTCGACCTTGATAAGGCCCGCCTGCTCGCGCATGCGGGCGTCCTTGAACACCGCCTGCAGCGTCTGCACCAGCAGCATGAGTACATTGGGCGAGGCGATGATGACCCGCGCCCGGTGGGCTTTCTGAATCACGTCTTCGAATTTTTCGTAAAGCTCGGCATAGATCGATTCTGACGGAACGAACATGATTGCCGACTCATGGGTCTCGCCGGGCAGCAGATATTTCTCGGCAATGTCCCGCACATGTTTCAGCACGTCGCCCTTGAGGCGGGATTCGGCGTTGCGCAGTTCGGCCTCGCCGCTGGCGGCTTTCAGCGCATTGAAGGCTTCGAGCGGAAACTTGGCGTCGATCACCAGCTTCACGGTGGAATCAGGCAGCATCACCAGGCAGTCTGGGCGCGTGCCGTTGCTGAGCGGACCCTGAAACACATAGGCATTTGACGGCAGCCCGTCGCGGATGATCGCTTCCATGCGCGCCTGGCCATAGGCGCCGCGCGCCTGCTTATTCGACAGAATGTCCTTCAGTGTCAGCATCTCGCCGGACAGCGCCGCAATGTTGCGTTGCGCCGCGTCGATCACCGCCAGCCGCTCATACAATTGCTTCAGTGACTGGCCGGTGCGCTCGGCCTGGTCGATCAGGTTAAGGCCAAGGCGTTCCGAAACCTGGCCGAGCCGCTCGTCCAGCGTCGAGACCAGCTGCATCTGGCTGCCATGGGTCTGCTCGGCAAGGCCTTTCAGCGCGCCGGAAAGCTCGGCGATACGGTATTCCAGCTCGGCGGTGCGCTGGGCGGTTGCCGCCGCTTCATCCTGCCGCGCGGCCTGCGCCCGCCATGACAGGATGACCGCGGCGATGAGCAGCAGAAGCGCGAAGATGCCCGCAACCACCAGAAGGTCGAGCAGGCTGACCGGCTTGCCGCCGACCTGAAGCAGAATGCTGTCGAGAGCCATGACCGGAAGCTTAGACTGATTCGGCGTTCTGGAAAGACGGTGGCCCGTTCGTATCGGCAGGATACGAACGGGCCGATGACCGTCATGGCCCGGGACGGTGGTGTGAGCCACGAACGGCCAACCTGTTGCCTTGACGGTGAGCATGCCCGTGAATACAGGCGGCAAGAGGGGCGCTATGCGGCGAATTCGGGGCTTTCGGATTAACTCTTGAAGCGCTCTGTGGCGCGCACCAGCGCATCGGCGATGCCAGGCTCCACCGCCGTGTGGCCGGCGTCGGCCACCATGAGAAACTCCGCTTCGGGCCAGGCCCTGTGCAGGTCCCAGGCTGTTACCGGCGGTGTCACCACATCGTAACGGCCCTGGATGATGACGCCTGGAATGGATTTCAAGCGACTTGCACCGGCCAGGAGTTGGCCATCCTGGGTGAAGAAGCCATTGTTGACAAAGTAGTGGCATTCGATGCGCGCGAAGGCCAGGGCGAAACGGTCGGCGCCAAATTCTCTGATCCGCTTTTCGTCAGGGAGCAGGGAAAGCGTGGCGCCCTCCCATTGGCTCCAGGCGCGCGCGCACGTGAGCTGTTCGGCTGGATCGTTGCCGGTGAGGCGGCGGTGATAGGCGGTCAGCAGATCGTGCCGTTCCGCCTCCGGAATGGGTTTCAGGAAATGTTCCCAGGCATCGGGAAAAAGCTCACTGGCCCCATGCTGGTAGAACCAGTGAATCTCGCTTTTCCGCAAGGTAAAGATGCCGCGCAGGATCAGCTCCGTCACCCGCCCGGGATGGGTCTGGGCATAGGCCAGCGCCAGGGTCGAGCCCCAGGATCCCCCCACCACCTGCCAGCGCGCGATTCCCAGGTGCTGGCGCAACCGTTCGATGTCGTCGACGAGGTCCCAGGTCGTGTTTTCAGCCAGTTCGGCATGGGGGGTGGATTGCCCGCAGCCGCGCTGGTCGAACAGCACGATGCGGTAGGCTCCAGGGTCATGCATCTGGCGCAGGAACGGCGAGATGCCTCCGCCTGGCCCGCCGTGCAGCACCACTGCCGGCTTGCCCGCCGGGTTGCCGCATTCCTCGAAGTAGATTTCGTGCAGCGCCGAAACCTGCAGGCGGCCCCGGTTGAAGGGCTGAAGTTCAGGGTAGAATGTGCGCCGCTGGACCATCTCGCCGCTCACCTCGAAGTAGGTTAAGGTTGTATTTTGACCCGGAAGGGGGCAATCAGATAACACTCGCATTCAACTTCGCTTAGCAGGTTCAGACGGCAAGGGGGACTATCATGTGGAATGAATTCAAGGCTTTCGCCCTGAGAGGCAACGCCTTCGACCTGGCGGTCGGTGTGATTATCGGCGCCGCATTCAGCAAGATTGTCGACGGCATCGTCAACTATCTGATCATGCCGATCATCGGGGCGCTGACCGGCGGCCTGAACTTCGATAACTTCTTTCTGCCGCTTTCGTCCAAAGTTACCGCCACAACCCTGGCGGCAGCCCAGGAACAGGGCGCGGTGCTTGCCTACGGTGCGTTGATCACCGCGATCATCAATTTCCTGATCGTTGCCTTCGTGCTGTTCCAGCTCGTCAAGGCCGCCAACCGCTTCAAGAGGTCTGAGCCGCCGCCGCCGCCTCCCGGCCCCACCAAGTCCGAGGAGTTGCTGGCCGAAATCCGCGATGCATTGAAGGCCAAGACCTAGAGGGAATTTGCATGGCGGGCGGGAAATGAATTTCCCGTCCCGCCTGCGATGGTCTATGAGCGCAGCGCATGAGGACTGACCAGCTTCTCGAGGCGCTCACGCCCGAGGCCCGTAACGAGCCCGACAGCGGCATCATCAAGGCCGCGATGTATGGCTTCACGGTGCCTGGCGTCATCCGGCTATGGGCGGGTGAAGGAACCCAGCCTACGCCGGACGCCTTCGCGCGGCCCGCCACCGAGGCGCTTCTCGGTGGCGAGACCTTCTATACCTGGCAGCGTGGCCTCCCAGAACTCCGCGAGGCGCTGGCCCGTTATCACGGGCGCCATTTTGGCCGCTCTTTCGACCCGGAAAATTTCTTCGTCACCTCGGGCGGCATGCAGGCCATCCAGACGATCGTCCAGGCGGTAGCGGGTGCCGGCGATGACATCGTCATGCCGACGCCGGCCTGGCCCAACTATGCTTCGACTCTGCGCATCTCCGGCGCGCGGCCAGTTGAAGTGCCGATGGACTTCCGCAACGGCCGCTGGACGCTTGATCTCGACCGGCTGTTCGACGCCGTGACGCCGCGCACCCGCGGCATATCCCTCAATTCGCCGTCGAACCCGGTGGGCTGGACGGCCTCGCGCGAGGAACTCATCGCCATCCGGGATTTCTGCCGCAAACGTGGCCTGTGGATCCTGGGCGATGAGGTCTACACGCGTTTCTATTACGGCGCCAAAGGCGAGAGCCGGGCGCCGTCCTTCCTCGATGTCTGCGAGGATGAGGAACAGCTGCTGCTCGCCAACACATTCTCCAAGAACTGGGCGATGACCGGCTGGCGCATCGGCTGGCTGCAGGCGCCGCGGGCGCTGGGCGCCGCTATCGAGCGCATCATCCAGGTCAATTCCTCCGGTACGCCCGCCTTCCTGCAACGCGGCTGTGTCGCCGCCCTGGACACGGGCGATGAGTTCGTAGCCGAGCAGGTCGCGAATGCCCGGCGCTGCCGCGATCTGACAGTCGACCTGCTGCGGGACGTGCCCGGTGTGCGCTTTGAAGTGCCGGAGGGGGCCTTTTATCTGTTTTTCAGGATCGAAGGCATGACCGACTCCGCCCTCACCGTGCGCCGGCTGATCGACGAAGCCAAGGTTGGCTTTGCGCCTGGCAGCACCTTCGGGCCGGGTGGCGAGGGCCATCTTCGGATGTGTTTCCTCAAGGACCGCGCCACCCTCACCGAGGCGCTTTCCCGCTTCGCGGAATGGATGAAACGAGCTCGTTCCGCCTGATTTATGGGCGGACTGCCGCCCAACGCTGCGGCAGCCGCGGCATCAGGCAACGCGAGGTTTGCCGGCGGCTGTTTCTGAAAAGATAATACAATCATACGCTTAGACTGTCCGATGGAAAATGTGAACACTTGGCATCTGTCTTGCTGTGCTCACTACAACGCAATCGTCTTTCTTGGGTCCTCCCATTCTCAAGTGAAGAGCACTCGTTGCGTCTGGCCTGTGCCAGCAGGGTGAACGGCAAGTCCGTTCACCCTCTTTTTTTATGACAAGGATTTAAGGTTGGTCCGGCTTGTACCCGGCAGCTTTGCGCCTAAATCTGTTCAAGACGGGTCCGGGCCCCTCTGGCAGAGATATCCCCTGCGATGTCGGACTCTTCCACCTTCACGGCGCGTTTGCGCCCTGCAATCTGGGAGACGATCCGCCAATGGCCAACCCCTCCATTACGCTTGACCTCACGCCCCGCGGCACCGTCGAACGCCTGGAATGGATTGCCTGGTTCACCGACTCGGCAATCCGCATTCCCGGAACCAGCCGCAGCTTTGGCGCCGATGGTGTCTTGAGCCTGATCCCCGGCGTGGGCAGCCTGATGGGAACGGGTATTGCCTGTTATGTCGTCGCCGAGGCCGTCCGGCATGGCGCGCCGCCGCGGG
Source organism: Aestuariivirga sp. (assembly GCF_046093005.1). Classification (GTDB taxonomy): domain Bacteria; phylum Pseudomonadota; class Alphaproteobacteria; order Rhizobiales; family Aestuariivirgaceae; genus Aestuariivirga. The sequence goes on along the minus strand of NZ_JBJTER010000170.1, from coordinate 8,706 downwards.
TGTTAACGAGGATGGGCATGAATATTGCCGCCGACACGGTGCTTGGCGCCATTCCGGTCGCAGGCGTTGTGTTCGACATGTTTTTCCGGGCCAACCAGCGCAACCTTGCCCTGCTGCGCGGCTACATGAAGGAGATTGAGCGATGAAAACCCTGATCTGGATCGTCACCGCCGCGGTGATCGGCCTGTGGTCGCTGCTGGCCTGGATGGCGCATGGCCTGCTGGGCGTGGCCGGCAATCTGGTGGCCAGCAACACGGACATGATGCCTCTTGAGCCCGAGCTGGTCGCCTGGGCGTCCTGGCTGGCCGCCGCCGGAACCGATGTGGGAACCTGGCTCGTCGTGACGATCTGGGCGATCGTGTCGCTGCTTCTGCTGGGCATGGGCTTCGCCGCCAGCGCGCTGGCGCCGCGCCTCCGGATCAGTTGACGCTGTTCGGCAGCTCTTCCTCGCGTCTGGCGATGAAGCTGCGCAGGCCTTCGGCGATGCCCTCTTCAAGCTTGGGCTCCTCATAGGCGCGCAGCATGGCGCGCGCCTTGTCACGGCCGCGCGCGTCGTGGTCCTTCGCACCCTCCGCCGACCATTGCTCGAAGGAATTGAAATCCATCAGCGAGGGGATGAAGAAGGCCTTTTCGAAATGCTCGAGCGTATGCTGGGTGCCGAGGAAGTGCCCGGCCGGGCCCACCTCGCGCACCGCCGCCATGGCTTCCTTGAAATCGGCAAAGGACAGCCCGCCCGCATATTTGTACCAGCCCACCAGCTGCTCGGCGTCGGTCACGAATTTCGAATAGCCGCAGCACAGCCCGGCCTCGAGCCAGCCCGCCACATGCCAGATGTAGTTTGCCCCCGACAGCACTGCCGCATGCATCAGCATGTTGGCTTCATAGCCGGCCTGGGCATCGTTGAGCTTCGAGCCCACATGAAAGCCGGAGGTACGCCAAGGCAGGCGGTACTTGCGTGCGAGCTGCCCCATCACGAACATCATCTGCGCGGCTTCCGGCGTGCCGCCCATTGGCGCGCCTGATTTCATGTCGACGGTGACCATAAACTGGCCGTAGATTTGCGGCGATCCGGGCCGTACCAGCTGCGTGAAGGCAACGCCCGCCAGCGCCTCGGCGTTGACCTGCGCCACGGCGCCAACGGCCGACGCCGCGGTCGACGCGCCGCACAGCGCGAAGGGCGCCAGGATCAGCGGCTGATTGTGCCTGGCATAGACCTTCATGGCGTCGAGCATGGTGGCATCCCACACCAGCGGCGAATTGCAGTTGGTGATCGAGACCAGAACCGTGTTGTCCTTGACATAGTCTTCGCCGAACACGATCCCCGCCATCTTCATCACGTCCTCGGCCCGCTCTTTCGAGGTGACAATGCCCATGAAGGGCTTGTCCGAATATTTGAGCGCCGAGTGGATGATGTGCAGATGCCGCTTTGGCACCGGGATTTCCATGGGCTCGCAGCAGATCGAGCTCGATGAATGCAGCGCCGGCAGCATGTAGGCCAGGCGGTGGAAGTTGTTGAGGTCGCCGAGCGAGCCGTAGCGCCGGACATTGTCGAGGTCGCGCACATAGGGCGCGCCATACATGGGCACGAACACCATGTTGCGGCCGCCGACCCTGACGGTGCGCTCCGGGTTCCTTGCGTTCAGGGTGAATTCGGCGGGAACCCTGGCGACGAGATCCATGAGCAGCGTCCGGTCGATCCGGACCCGCGTGCCGGAGACATCGGCCCCGGCCGCCTTCCACATGGCGGCGGCCTCGTCGTCACGGAACTCGCAGCCCACGTCCTCAAGGATCCGGACCGATTCCTCGTGGATCAGTTCCACGGCCTCGTCAGGTATCAGGTTGTAAACGGGAATCTCCCGCACCAGGGTGGGAAAGGAGGCCATGGGGGCGCCCCGCAGCGCCCGGCGTCCCTCGCGTCCGCCGCTCCGGCGGCCAGGTGACGTTGTTGCAGCGGCGCTGGGCTCAGCCATTGGCCTCTCCTCTCGAAGCCTGCGAGCTTAACGCCGGAGCTTGTATGAGGAAAGCTCATTCATCTCCGGACCCGCGTGGTCCTGACATTGACCGATGCCGCAAATGGTTTCACTATGGAACCAGTGGGGAAGGGGATTCGCCGGCGCCGTGCCGGCTCGTCCGGTATCGTGAAACACAACAGCACGCCTGGTTTCCCCGGGGCGTGGGGGGAGATGCCATATCATGGCTCAACATATGACCGAGGATAAGAAAATCCTCCACGACATGGGCTACGCGCAGGAACTCGCCCGCACCATGGGCAAGTTCTCCAATTTTGCGATTTCATTCTCCATTATCTGCATCCTGTCTGGCGGCATCAATTCGCTTGGACAAGCCACCTCGGGCGCTGGTGGTGCTGCAATCGGCATTGGTTGGCCGGTTGGCGTGATCATTTCAGGCGTGTTCGCCCTTGCCCTCGCGCAGATATCGTCCGCCTATCCAACGGCAGGAGGGCTCTATCACTGGGGGTCAATTCTCGGTAACCGCTTCACTGGCTGGCTTTCAGCCTGGCTAAACCTGCTTGGTCTGGTGACCGTTCTGGGCGCCATCAATGTCGGTACCTTCTATTTCTTCTTTGGCGCATTTGGATCGGTCTTCGGGATCGAGGATACGCTCACGCATCGGGTGCTGTTCGTCGCCGTCATCACGGGCCTGCAGGCTGTCATCAATCACTTCGGCATCAGGCTCACCGCCAAACTGACCGATTTTTCAGGCTATCTGATCCTTGGCACCGCAGTACTGCTGACCGTGGTATTCCTGGCGTCGGCCAACAGCTTCGAGATCTCGCGGCTGTGGACATTCCACAACTACACTGGCACCGAGGGCGCATCGGGCGTATGGCCGCTGGCGGTGTCGGGGCTCATGGCTTTTCTGCTGGGCCTGCTACTGCCCATCTATACGATCACGGGCTATGACGCTTCCGCCCATACCTCTGAAGAAACCACTGATGCCGCACGCTCCGTGCCTGCGGGCATGGTTTCGTCGGTGCTGTGGTCAGGCCTGTTTGGCTGGTTATTCCTGTCGGCTTTCATCATCATGATCCCGAGCATGGACGAAGCCGCCAAGCAGGGCTGGAACGTGTTCTTTTGGGGCATGGACCAGCAGGTCAATCCAGTGCTGAAAAACATACTCTATATCTTGATCTTCGTGGCGCAGTTCCTCTGTGGCCTCGCAACGGTCACTTCGGCTTCCCGGATGCTCTACGCCTTCTCGCGGGATGGCGGTATCCCGGGCGCCTCCAAGGCCTTGGCGACCGTCAGCGTCAAGCACCGCACGCCGGTTGCGGCCATCTGGACATCTTCCATCCTGGCCGTCCTGTTTGTCTGGCTGACGTCGGCGATCACCATTGCGGGAACGCCGGCCTATTCGATCGTCGTATCGTGCACGGTGATCTTCCTGTTCCTGTCCTTCGCGCTCCCGATTGCTCTGGGCTTCCTGACCATCGGCGGCCCGAAATGGCCGAAAATGGGGCCATGGAATCTGGGGATTGGCACCTACAAGCTGGTCGCCATTCTTTCAGTGCTGGCGATGATCCTGATCTTCGTTATCGGTATCCAGCCACCCAATGACTGGGCGCTGGTCATCACCGTGGGCTTCTTCCTGCTGTCGCTCGCTATCTGGGTTCTGTTTGAAAACAAGCGCTTCCGTGGCCCGCCCATTGGCGAGGAAATCAAGCGCCGTCAGGCTGAGATCGCCAAGACCGAGGCAAAGTTCGGCGAAAGATGACGGGCAAACTCCAAGGCAAGGTGGCCCTGATCTCGGGCGGGGCCACCGGCATGGGCGGCGCGGCATCCAGGCTATTTGCGGCAGAAGGCGCGAAGGTTGGCATCGTTGACATAAATGCCAAGGCCGGCCGTGAGGTGGTGGCGGATATTGAAAGAAGCGGTGGACAGGCACGGTTCGTTCACGCCGATGTCTCGAAGGCAACCGAGGTGGCGTATGCGGTGGAAGAGATCAGCGGCGGGCTTGGCGCGATCACGGTTCTTTTCAATCACGCCGGCTCGATCGTCATCAAGCCGTTTCTGGAGACCTCCGAAGAGGAATGGGACCGGCTGACGGAGATCAATGTCAAGAGCATGTTCCTGATGACCAAGGCCGTCCTGCCGCAAATGATCGCGGCGGGTGGCGGCTCGATCGTCTGCACCTCGTCGATCTCGGCGGTGGCAGGCACACCCATGGAGGTTCTCTACGATACTACAAAGGGCGCCTGTCACATGTTCGCGCGGGCGATTGCTGTAGAGTTCCGCGACAGGAACATCCGCTGCAACGCCGTTTGCCCTGGTTTTGTGAGGACACCTCATGGCATGCGCGAGGTTGCCGAATTGCAGCGCCTGGGCATCGATGTGTCAGAAACAGCGCTGGCCATCCAGCAGGGGCGTATCTGCGAACCCGAGGAGGTTGCGCGCGCGGCACTATTCCTGGCCAGTGATGACGCAAGTTTTGTCAACGGAACACATCTGTTCGTCGATAACGGTTTCACCGCGGCCTGACATGCCGCCACCAAAGACTTGAGGGAGCGGCCGTCTGGCCGCTCCCCTGTTTTTTCAGGCCGCCTGCCGTTCGGAGGCTGTCCGCCGGCCGCAGGTGGTGACCAGGCCCGCCGCGCCGGCGAGCGCGTGCGGAACCAGTTCAAGGCCCAGAAACCGGGCGCGGTCCACGGGCCCTGGAAGCTGGAGCTCTGCCACCGGCCCGTGCGCAAAACCGAAGCGCGCGTAATAGGGCGCATCGCCCACCAGGATGATGGCCCGGTGGCCGAGTCGCTTCGCCTCGGCGATTGCGTGATGCATCAGCGCCGCGCCAACGCCCTGGCGCTGGCGCTTGCAGTCAACCGCCAGCGGTCCAAGCAAGAGGCAATGGCCTGCCGTGCCCGCGTCCACGTCCCACAGGCGCAGGGTACCGATGAACCTGCCGTTTTCATCCGCCGCGGTGAAGGCAAGGCTTTGTGACGGCAGACGGCCCGCGCGCAGACGCTCGGAGGTCTTGCGGCGGCGTGCCTTGCCAAAGGCGCGGTCGAGCAGGCGCTCGCGCGCTGGAACATCGGCGGTGGTTTCGGGGCGGATCGTGATCATCTCGAACATACCTTCCTGTCATCCCGGCGTTACGCGCCGGGACCCAAAGAGCGGGCTGGTCCCCCGGGGCTACGTCCCGGGGGCGACTGGCTTGTGAAATCAGATGACGTAGGCCTTGAGCGGCGAGAAGCCGTTGAAGGCGACCGCGGCATAGGTCGTCGTGTAGGCGCCCGTGGCTTCGATCAGCACCTCGTCGCCGACGCTGAGCGTCAGCGGCAGGTCGTAAGGCGTCTTCTCGTAGAGGACGTCCGCCGAGTCGCAGGTGGGGCCTGCGATGACGCACGGGCCTTTGGCGTCGGCATCCCTATCGGTGACGATCGGGTAGCGGATCGCCTCATCCATGGTCTCGGCCAGGCCGCCGAACTTGCCGATGTCGAGATAGACCCAGCGCTGATTGTCATTGGCGTGCTTCCTTGAGATCAGCACCACCTCGGCCTTCACCACGCCCGCGTTGCCCACCATGCCGCGGCCCGGCTCGATGATGGTTTCGGGAATTGCGTTGCCGAAATGCTTGGTCAGACCGTCATGGATGGCGTTGGCATAGGCGCCGGTTCCCGGCACCTGCTTGAGGTACCTGGTCGGGAAACCGCCGCCGAGGTTCACCATCTTGAGGACGATGCCGCGCGCCTGCATGGCGTCGAAGATCGCCTTCGACTCCGCCAGCGCGGTGTCCCACGCTTCCAGACGCGTCTGCTGCGAGCCGACGTGGAACGAGATGCCATAGGCGTCGAGCCCCAGGGCATGGGCGCGCATCAGCACGTCCACCGCCATGGCAGGCTCACAGCCGAATTTGCGCGACAGCGGCCATTCGGCCCCCGCCCCATCGGTGAGGATGCGGCAGAACACCCGTGCGCCGGGAGCGGCGCGCGCGATCTTCTCCACCTCTTCATCAGAATCGACGGCGAACAGCGATACGCCCAGCGCGTGGGCGCGCGCGATGTCGCGCTCCTTCTTGATGGTATTGCCGAAGGAGATACGGTCTGGCGTGGCGCCGGCGGCAAGCGCCATCTCGATCTCCGGCACCGAGGCGGTGTCGAAGCAAGAGCCCATGTCAGCCAGAAGCTTGAGGATCTCAGGCGCCGGGTTGGCCTTCACCGCGTAGAAAATGCGGGTGGCGGGCATGGCGCGCCGGAAAGCGCGGTAGTTATCGGCCACGACATCGAGATCGACCACGAGGCAAGGGCCTTCGGGACGTCGGTCGCGCAGGAAGTCGCGAATGCGGGCAGTGGTTGCCATTGGGGTATCTCCCGGAAATGCGTGTGCGTTGCCTCGGCCCGGATGATCACGGACACCCCACGCTTTGGAGACGTGGAAACGCCCGGCTCATACAGACCGTTCGCCTTGGCTTGATCGGGAAAGTCCCAATCGCACATGGGGCAAGGATAGTGGTGCCTCTCAGTAACCCCGGCCTTTGGAGGAGCCGGCAGAGACCAAAAAGCCCGCACCGTCGTTGCTTTGGGGAAAACCTTAAGGCACGTGCGACTTTGGGCAGCGGGTATATGAATCTTTTTGCGAGTCGGTGCAAGGGCTTTTGCCCGGCCCCGGAAAAATTTTTCAGTCGAACATGCGCCAGCCGGCATAGAGACGGGTCGCAGTGGTCACCACGCAGAGCGCTCCATACGCATAGGCAATAAAGGCGAAATACTGCGGCCACGCGCACATGATGACAAAACAGGCGATCGTTTCCGTGCCTTCAGTAAGCCCGCCGAGATAGTAGAAGGACTTCGAAGGATAGGCGGTGCTCTTCAGGCCGCGTTTTTCGGCCATCACCGCGAAAGCGAGAAAGCTGGTGCCGGTGGCGAGAAAGGCGGCGAGCAGCACGGCGGCGGCAAGCGCGTTGGCGGTGGGGTCCTGCGCCGCGAAAGCCAGCGGAATGGCGGCGTAGAACAGAAAGTCGAGCGCGAGGTCGAGGAAGGCGCCGCGCTCGCTGGGCCTGGTCAGGCGGGCCAGCGCGCCGTCGATGCCGTCGAGTGTCCGGTTGATGAGCAGCGGCAATATGGCGGCGGCGGTGAAGCCGGCGGCGATCAGCACGGCTGCTGCAAGGCCGAAACCGAAACCAGCCAAGGTTACCTGATTGGCGGTCACGCCGCGCGCGGCCAGCCATGTGGCGGCGGCATCCGTGGCCGGCTTGACGATTCTCAGCGCCAGGCGGTCAAGCATCGCGGATCTCGCCATTGTCGAGCAGCAGCAGCCGGCCGCCTGCCGCCACATCGGCCACGTCATGCGTCACCAGAAGGCAAGGTATGCCGCGTTCGGCGATGTGGTTGAAGACGAAATTCCGCATCGCGGCGCGCAAATCCGCGTCGAGCTTATTGAAAGGCTCGTCGAGCAGCATGGCGCCGGGGTTGGCGAGGAGCGAACGCAGCAGCGCCACCCGGGCCCGCTGGCCGCCTGAGAGCGTGTGCGGCGGCCGCTCCGCAAAACCGGCAAGGCCTGCTTCGTCGAGGGCTGCCTCCATGGCGCTCTGGCGCGCCTTCGGTTCTCCCCGCGGCATGCCGAACAACAGGTTCTCGGCGACCGTCATATGCGGGAACAGGAGATCGTCCTGGAACAGGCGGCCGATGCGCCGCCGGGCGGGGGCAATATCCGTAAGTTCGCGGCCACCGAGGCTTACCGCGCCGGATGCCTCGAACGGTGCTTCGAGATCACCGGCGATGAACGACAGAAGCGTTGACTTGCCAGATCCGCTGGGCCCCATCAGCGTGACGATTTCACCCGCGCCGATAGTGACCGAGAACGGCTTGATGAGCGGCCGTTGCCGCAGGCTGACCGTCACCTGTTCAAGCGTCAGCGCCATCGCGGCCTTCCCAGCACTGCGGCGGCAAGAAAGGCGATCAGCGGCGGCATGGCAAGCGCCAGCGCAAAGGCTGCGGCGAGCGGGCGGTTGCCGCCGGCGGACAGCGTGACGGCCTCTGTCGGCAGCGTACTGTAGCGGCCTGCCGCAATGAGCTGGGCGGGAACAAACTGCATGATCGAGACCGCGAAAGCGATGGTGGCGGTGGTCAGCAGCGGCGCCTTCAGCAGCGGCAGTTTCACCGACGCCCAGGCAGCGGGGGTGGATAACGAGAGGCTGTGCGCAACTTTCATGAAACGCCCGTCAAAGGCCCGGTACGGCCCTTGTAGCACGATCATCACATAGGCGAAGGCAGGCCCCAGATGAGCGAGAAACAATCCTGCCAGTGTGCCGGCCGCGCCAAGGTCGAGAAACAGCCGGTATTGCCCGCCGGCCACCGCCAGCTGTGGCAGCGCCAGCGACAGCATTGCGAGTCCGATGAGCCAGCGGTCGCGCTCTTTCGGCTGGGTTTCGAACCACAGCAGGGCAAGCGCCAGTGCGGTAGCCGCCACGGTGAATGACATGCCGAGACTGAGCCACAGCGGGGCGGGCGATGCGGCAAGCGTGGCCCAGGCGGTGACGTCGATCGCGGGCGGCAGGATCGCCGGATAGGGCCAGCGGGGCGACAGCGAGAGCAAGCCCAGAAGCAGAATCGCGCAGCCCATCGTCACCAGCGCCAAAACTGCCATGAGCAGCGCGGCGCGGCGCGGCGCGGGGAGGAGAGAAGGTCCCGCGGAGAGGAAAACCCGCTGCCAGGGCCGCGTCAGCGCCAACAGTGTGGCGGCGGCGCCAAGC
>NZ_JBJTER010000169.1:0-6904 GCF_046093005.1 Aestuariivirga sp. | reverse complement strand
GGCCTTGGCGACCTCGAGATCCATGCCTGGCAGGATGCGGTCGCGATATTCGATGAGGGTGACCTTGGCGCGGAGCCGCGCAGAGTCGGATCCCAGCTCAAGCCCGATGACGCCCGCTCCGATCACCGCGAGATGGCCGGGCACCTCGGCAAGCGTCAGCGCGCCGGTCGAAGACACGATGCGCCGCTCGTCAACCTCGATGCCCTTCAGTTTGGCGGACTCGGAACCGGTGGCGATCACGATGTGCTTCGCCTCCAGCGTCTCGCCGCCCACCGTCACCTTGCCGGGCGCGGCGATCGCGCCCGTGCCCCGGTAGACGGCAATCTTGTTCTTCTTGAGCAGGAAGTCGATGCCCTTGGTGTTGCCGTCGATGGCTTCCTGCTTGAAGGCCATCATGCGCGGAAAATCGAGTGCGGTCTCAGCCTTGATGCCCATCCTGGCGAAGCCGTGCTTCGATTCTGCGTAGAGTTCGGAGGCGTGCAGCAGCGCCTTGGACGGAATGCAGCCGACATTGAGGCAGGTGCCGCCGTGGCTTGCGCGCTTTTCCACCACCGCCACCTTCATCCCAAGCTGGGCGGCGCGGATGGCGCAGACATAGCCGCCGGGTCCGGTGCCGATGATGACGAGATCAAATGCAGCCATGATGGCCTCCCTCTTCGGTCTAGCAGCGGCCGCCCGCCACCGGAACGATGGCGCCAGTGACATAGGAAGATTGTTCCGAGCACAGCCAGAGGATGACGTCCGCCACTTCCTCCGCCTTGCCCTCGCGCTTCATCGGGATCTGGTCGCGCATCATCTGCACGCGGCCCTTGATGCCCGAACTGTCGTGAATCTCGGTATCGATGATGCCGGGCCGCACGGCGTTGACCCTGATGCCCTCCGCCGCAACCTCGCGGCCGAGACCGATGGTCAGCGTATCGATGGCCCCCTTGCTGGCGGCATATTCGATGCCGAGCGCCGGAGCGCCCAGCACGGCCGCCGCCGAGGACTGGTTGACGATGACGCCGCCCGCGCCGCCGTGCCTGAGCGACATCCGCTTCACCGCTTCGCGCGCGCAGAGGAAGGAGCCGAGGATGTTGATATCGAACAACCGCTTCATCCGTTCGGCGCTCATTTCATCAAGGCGGTTCTGGCGGTCCATGATGCCGGCATTGTTGATCAGCGCCTTCAGCGGCCCGAGCTTGTCCGCCGCCGCGAACAGCGCCAGCACGTCGGCCTCGTTGGCGACATCGCCCTTGACGGCGATGGCGCTGCCGCCGGCGTTGGCGATATCGGCCACCACCTGGCGCGCCGCCGCGTCGTTCGACGCGTAGTTGACGACCACGGTATAGCCCGCGGCGCCGAGTTTCAGCGACGTCGCGCGGCCGATGCCGCGGCTTCCGCCGGTGACGATGGCGACTTTGGTCATGGTGCGCCCCTTAGAGATCGAGGATGGTGCGTTGCGGGTCTTCCAGGCATTCCTTGACGCGGACCAGGAAGGTGACGGCTTCCTTGCCGTCGACGATGCGGTGATCATAGGAGAGTGCGAGATACATCATCGGGCGGATGACCACCTGGCCGTTCAGCGCCACCGGGCGTTCCTGGATCTTGTGCATGCCGAGAATGCCGGATTGCGGTGCGTTGAGAATGGGCGTCGACATCAGCGAGCCATAAACGCCGCCGTTCGAGATGGTGAAGGTGCCGCCCTGCATGTCGGCGATCTGTAATTGGCCGTCGCGGGCGCGGCGGCCGTAATCGGCGATGGTCTTCTCGATGCCGGCGAAGGACAACTGGTCGGCGTCACGCACCACCGGCACCACGAGGCCTTTGTCGGTGCCCACCGCCACGCCGATGTGATAGTAGTTCTTGTAGACGATGTCGTCGCCGTCGATCTCGGCGTTGACGGCGGGAATTTCCTTCAGCGCCAGCACGCAGGCCTTCACGAAGAAGCTCATGAAGCCGAGCTTCACGCCGTGCTTCTTTTCGAACAGCTCCTTGTACTGATTGCGGAGCGCCATGGTGGCCGTCATGTCCACCTCATTGAAGGTGGTGAGCATGGCGGCGGTGTTCTGCGCGTCCTTCAGGCGGCGGGCGATGGTGAGCCGGAGCCTTGACATGCGCACCCGCTCCTCGCGGCCTGGCTCGGCCGGGGCGGCTGGCGCCTGCGGCGTCACCGCCGGGGCGGCGGCAGGCTTCTCGAGCTGCGCCAGCACGTCGCCCTTGGTGAGGCGGCCGTCTTTGCCGGTGCCGGCGATGGACGCGGTATCGATCTTGTTCTCCTCCACCAGCTTGCGCACGGCGGGCGACAGCGGCGCTTCGGCCTTGGCGGGCGCCGCGGCCTCAGCCTTCTTCGGGGCTTCGGCGGTCTTGGCCGGCGCGGCGCCGGTGGCACCTTCCTCGATCATGCCCAGCAATGCGCCGACATTGACGGTCGATCCCGCCGCCGCCTCGATGGCCGCTAGCTTGCCGGACGCCGGGGCCGGCACCTCGACAGTGACCTTGTCGGTCTCAAGCTCCACCAAGGGCTCGTCCGCCTTCACCGCATCGCCCGCCTTGCGGAACCACTTTGAAATGGTCGCCTCGGTCACCGATTCGCCGAGTGCTGGAACCCGGATTTCCTTTGTCATCTTGATCTGTTCCTCAAGCCTTGGCGTCGCTGAGCGCTTCGTCAAGGAACGCCTTGAGCTCCTTGACGTGGCGGCTCATCAAGCCTGTTGCAGTGGATGCGGAGGCGGCGCGGCCCACATAGCGGGGCCGCGTGTTCTTCGCCTTGATGAATTCGAGCACGCGCTCGATGTTGGGCTGCACGAAGCTCCAGGCGCCCATGTTGTAGGGCTCCTCCTGGCACCAGATGAATTCCGCCTGGCGGAAGCGCGACAGGATGTTGATCAGCGCCTTGTGCGGCCACGGATAGAGCTGCTCGACGCGCAACAGATAGACATCGGCGAGCCCGCGCTTCTCGCGCTCCTCATAGAGATCGTAATAGACCTTGCCGCTGCACAGGATGACGCGGCGGATCTCGCCATCGGGCTTCAGCTTGATGGCCTCGCCCGGCAGCATCTCCGCGTCATCCCACAACAGACGGTGGAAGGTGGTGCCTTCGCCCATCATGGCCAGCGTCGAGGTGGCGCGCTTATGGCGCAACAGCGACTTCGGCGTCATGATCACGAGGGGCTTGCGGATGTCGCGCTTAAGCTGCCGGCGCAGGATGTGAAAATAGTTGGCGGGCGTGGTGCAGTTCGCCACCTGCATGTTGTCCTCGGCGCAGAGCTGCAGATAGCGCTCGAGGCGGGCCGAGGAATGCTCCGGCCCCTGGCCCTCATAGCCATGCGGCAGCAGCACGGTGAGGCCCGACATGCGCAGCCATTTGCGCTCGCCCGAGGAAATGAACTGGTCGAACACCACCTGCGCGCCATTGGCGAAATCGCCGAACTGCGCCTCCCAGATGGTGAGCGCGTTGGGCTCGGCCAGCGAATAGCCGTATTCGAAGCCCAGCACCGCCTCTTCCGAGAGCATGGAGTTGATTGCCTCGAGCTTGACCTGCTGGTCCTTCACCAGATGGTTCACCGGCGTGTAGCGCTTCTCGGTTTCCTGGTCGATCAGCACCGCGTGGCGCTGCGAGAAGGTGCCGCGCTGCACGTCCTGGCCCGAGAGCCTGACCGGGAAGCCCTCAAGCAGCAGCGTGCCGAACGCGAGTTGCTCCGCCATCGCCCAGTCGATGCCCGCGCCGTCTTCCATCATCTTGCGGCGGGCATCGAGCACCCGCTGCATGGTGCGGTGGACCTTGAAGGTCTTCGGCACCTTGGTGAGCTTGAGGCCGATCTCCTTCAGCTTTTCCGACGGTATGCCCGTGTCGCCCTTGCGCGGCTCCTCGTGGTCCCTCGCGGCCTTGAGACCGGCCCAGCGGCCGTCGAGCCAGTCGGCCTTGTTGGCCTTGTAGGTCTCGGCCACTGTGAAGTTCTCATCCAGCGTCTTGCGGTAGAGGCCCTTCATGGCATCGAACCCGGCCTCGTCGATCACTCCCTCGGCGATGAGCCGCTTGCCGTAGATCGACACCACCGTCGGGTGGCCGGCGATGCGCTTGTACATCAGCGGCTGGGTGAAGGCCGGCTCGTCGGTCTCGTTGTGGCCGAAGCGCCGGTAGCAGAACATGTCGATGACGACGGGCTTGCGGAACTTCTGGCGGAACTCGATGGCGATCTTGGCGGCGAATACGACGGCTTCCGGATCGTCGCCGTTGCAATGGAAAATCGGCGCCTCGATCATCTTGGCGACGTCGGAGGGGTAGGGCGAGGAGCGTGACCACAAGGGGCTCGTGGTGAAGCCGATCTGGTTGTTGACGATGAAATGGATGGAGCCGCCAGAGCGGTGGCCGCGCAGCCCGGAAAGCCCGAAGCATTCGGCCACCACGCCTTGCCCGGCGAAGGCGGCGTCGCCATGGATCAACAGCGGCAGCACGGAGGTGCGCTCCTTGTCCTTGCGCTGGTCCTGCTTGGCGCGCGCCTTGCCCAGCACGACCGGATCGACGATCTCGAGATGCGAGGGGTTGGCGGTGAGCGACAGATGCACGTTGTTGCCGTCGAAGGTCCGGTCTGAGGAGGAGCCCAGGTGATACTTGACGTCGCCCGAGCCTTCCACCTCGTCGGGCGTCGAGGAGCCGCCCTTGAACTCATGGAAGATCGCCGAGAACGGCTTCGACATCACATTGGCCAGCACGTTGAGGCGGCCGCGATGCGCCATGCCGAACACGATTTCCTCAAGGCCCAGCTGGCCGCCGCGCTTGATGATCTGCTCCAGCGCCGGGATCATCGCTTCGCCGCCATCCAGCCCGAAGCGCTTGGTGCCGGTGTATTTCACGTTCAGGAACTGCTCGAAGCCTTCCGCCTCGATGAGCTTGTTGAGGATCGCCTTCTTGCCTTCGGTGGTGAAGCTCACGGACTTGCCGGCGCCTTCGATGCGCTCCTGGATCCAGGATTTCTGCTCGGGGTCCGAGATGTGCATGAACTCGATGCCGAGCGTGCCGCAATAAGTGCGCCTCAGGATGTCGATGATCTGGCGCAGCGTGGCGTGCTCGAGGCCCAGCACCTTGTCGAGGAAGATCGGCCGGTCCATGTCGGCCTCGGTGAAGCCGTAGGTGGCGGGGTCGAGCTCGGGGTGGCTGTCGGGCGTCTTGAGCCGCAACGGGTCGAGGTCGGCGGCCAGATGGCCGCGCATGCGGTAGGCGCGGATCATCATCAGCGCACGCACCGAATCTATCGTGGCCTTGCGCACGTCCTCGGCCGGGAGTGCGGGCGCCTTGGCTTCGGCCCTGGCGGCTTTCGCCGCGGCGGGCCAGTTGCCGTCCAGCGCCGAAACCAGTTCGCCCATTTCAGGCTGCGGCCAGTCCTTGCGCTGCCATGAGGGGCCGGTCACCTGCGCGGCGCCGTCCTCCAGCCCGGCAAAGAACTGCCGCCAGTGCGGGTCCACGGAGGCCGGGTTCTCGAGATATCTGGCGTAAAGCTGCTCGATGAACTGCGCGTTGCCGCCGTAAAGAAAGGACGTCTGCTCGAAGGCGGTTGTGAGATCGGTCTTGTTCATCCCGGTTTCCTTCCATCAGCGGCTGGACCGGCGCCCAGCCTAAGGGCCGAAAGTTGACGGAGTGTTCAGCTTTTCAGACGTTCCACCAGCGTTTTGCCGAGCAGGGCCGGCGAATCCGCCACGGCGATCCCGGCGCGTTTCATGGCCTCGATCTTCGATTCTGCCCCGCCCTTGCCGCCCGAAATAATGGCCCCGGCATGGCCCATGCGGCGGCCGGGCGGCGCGGTGCGCCCGGCGATGAAGCCGGCCATCGGCTTCTTGCGCTTCGAGCGGGCGATGAACTCGGCCGCGTCTTCCTCGGCCGCGCCGCCAATCTCGCCGATCATGATGATCGACTGGGTGTCGTCGTCGGCAAGGAACATCTCCAGCATGTCGATGAATTCGGTGCCCTTCACCGGGTCGCCGCCGATCCCTACCGCGGTGGTCTGGCCGAGGCCCTCGCGGCTTGTCTGGAACACCGCCTCATAGGTGAGCGTGCCGGAGCGCGACACGATGCCGACGGAGCCCTTGCGGAAGATGTTGCCCGGCATGATGCCGATCTTGCACTCGTTGGGCGTCAGCACGCCCGGGCAGTTCGGCCCGATGAGGCGCGACCTGGAGCCAGACAGCGAGCGCTTGACGCGGATCATGTCCTGAACCGGCACGCCCTCGGTGATCGCGACGATCAGCGGAATTTCAGCGTCGATCGCCTCGCAGATGGCGTCAGCCGCGCCCGGCGGCGGCACATAGACGACTGAGGCTTCTGCGCCGGTTCTGGCGCGCGCTTCCGCCACCGTATCAAAGACCGGGAGGCCGAGATGGGTCGCGCCGCCTTTGCCCGGCGAGACGCCGCCGACCATTTTCGTGCCGTAAGCAATCGCCTGCTCGGAATGGAAGGTCGCCGTCTTGCCGGTGAAACCCTGGGTGATGACCTTGGTGTTTTTGTCGATCAGAACGGACATGAATGGAATTCCTGAGGCAATGCGGCGGCGGGACGCCGGGCGGCTGCACAAAACAAAGGGCGCGCGGCGCCGGCTGCGCGACGATCTCGCGCGGGCGCAAACTATGGGGAAAGCCGCCCGGAGACAAGGCGGAAACCGCCCCCGAAAGGGGCATGCGACGGCCTGTCGCTAGGGGAGCGAGAGTGGGTTCCGGAAAACAAGACCATGGAAGATGTTATGAAAATTTCCTATTTCTCAAAAAAAGGAATTTGAGAAGTGTCACAGGTCGAGAAAATATGCGTCGCGATGACCCCGGAAATGGCCGGGATGGTGCGAGATGCGATCGCCTGCGGCGAATACGCTTCCGCCAGTGAGGTCATGCGCGAGGCGTTGCTCGACCGGAAGCTACGCCGTCGCCAGCGCGCCCG
>NZ_JBJTER010000168.1:0-12125 GCF_046093005.1 Aestuariivirga sp. | reverse complement strand
CCCTCTCGATGACAAATGGCTCGAAAAACGCCCATTCCTTGTCCGACATCAACCCGCGAACCATCGCTGTTCTCCGCAAAGAACAGCCTTGAATCAGAAATCACGTGATTTGTGAATCCACTTTGTCAACACCACCTAGTTGCGGAGCGGGCGGGAGTGTCCGTCAAGACTGTATCCCGTGTGGTAAACGGCGACCCAGCCGTTGCAGCCAAAACGCGGGCGCGGGTTCTTCCGTTCATCGAAGCGCTGGATTATGTGCCTAATAGCGCCGCCCGCCAGATGCGCGGCGGGGCCTCCAACATCCTTGGCTTGATGACCGATGCTGTCGCCACGACGCCCTATTCGGTGGATATCATCCGCGGCGCTCAGGCTGCGCTTGGACCCAGCCGTCAACTGATGATCGCCAGTTCTGACGGAGAAGCCGCCCGTGAAGCGGAACTATGGCGCATGTTCCAGGCGCATCGCGTTTCTGGCGTGATTTACGCCGCCATGTATCACCGCCCGCAACTGGTCCGCCAGCAGAGCTTCGCCAATCCCGTCATTCTTGCCAATTGCTATGCGGCGGATGGCGCGCAGCCTTCCATTATTCCGGATGATCAGGGTGGAGGCTACGCACAGGCCCGTTATCTTCTGGAGCGCGGCCACCGGCGAATCGCATGCGTGACCCTGATTCCGGAAATCGAGGCTACGCAGTTGCGCGCCCGCGGCATTCGCGCCGCCTTCTGCGAAGCGGGCGTGTCTTTCGATCCGTCGCTTGAACGCTGCGGCATGACCGGACCGGTCGGGCGGGAGGCCATGCGAGCCTTTGGCGTTGCGCGCGAACTCCTCGCGGAGAAGCGCCGCCCAACCGCGATCATCTGCGGCAACGATCAGGTGGCGATGCAGGTCTATGCTGCCGCGGCAAGCGCCGGGCTTTCCATTCCCCGCGATCTGTCGGTCATCGGGTTCGATGACCTGAAGCTGATTTCAGAGACGCTCGTGCCGGCGCTGACCACAGTGGCGCTGCCCTATTTCGAGATCGGCCGCACTGCGGTGTCAATGATGCTTTCCGGCGGGCCTGGCAGAAGGACCGCCCCAGAAGAAGGCCGCGGCGGCGTGCTTCGGCTGCATTGCCTGCTTGTCGAACGGATGTCCTGCGGCGTTCTAGGCTGAAGGCGCCACTGGGTGAGACTGCCCGCCGCCAATGGCTGCGGTAACGAGTGAGAAAACTTAGGAGAGGAGAACAACATGACGATTAACAGACGCCAGGTGGTGGCGGGAGGCCTTGTGGCCGCTACGGGGCTTGGTTTTGCATCGGCTGCTTCCGCGGCGGATCCGGTCAAGGTATGGCACCACGGGGGCCGCGGCGATGGCGAGCGGGAGCGCATGGAGGCTCTGATCAAGGCATGGAACGAGCAAAATCCCAGCGTGCCGGCGGTGCTCGAAGTGCAGCCTGAAGGTGCCTACAACGAGCAAGTTCAGGCCGCCGCCGCTTCAGGAGGTCTGCCTGACCTCCTTGATTTTGACGGGCCCAATTACGCCAATTACGTTTGGTCGGGCTATCTGCTGCCGCTGAACGGCCTTGTGCCGCAAAAGATTTTTGATGATGTCATTCCGTCCATCATCGCTCAGGGCACCTATGCGCCTGACGGCAAGGTCTATTCGCTCGGCATGGCCGACTCCGGCCTGTCGATCTGGGGCAGCAAATCGTTGCTCGAAAAGGCGGGCGTGCGGATACCGAAAGGCGTCGATGATGCATGGACGATGGAGGAGTTCGAGGATGCGCTGGCGAAGCTGCAGAAGCTCGAAGGAATCAAATATGCCCTGGACATCAAGGCCAACTATGGGCAGGGCGAATGGTACACTTATGGTTTCTCGCCGATAGTCCAGTCATTCGGCGGTGATCTGATCGACCGTAAGGCGTGGAAAGCCAGCGGCACCATCAATGGCGCCGCCGCGGTGAAGGCGATGACCCATTTCCAGGGCTGGGTGAAAAACGGCCACGTGGTTCCGGCATCCGAAGGCGACGACGCGTTTTACGGCAAGAAAACTGCCGCCCTGTCCTTCGTAGGCCACTGGATGTGGCCCGCCCATTCCAAGGCCCTGGGCGAAGACCTGGTTCTGCTGCCAATGCCCAATTGGGGCGGCAAGCATGTGACCGGCAACGGCAGCTGGTGCTGGGGCATCACCACAACCTCGAAGCAGCCGGAGAACGCCGCAAAGATCCTCGAGTTCTTCATGAGCGGCGATAACGTGGCCGCGCTGTCACAGGCTATGGGAGGCGTGCCAGCGGTGAAGTCGGCCGCGCCCAAAGTTGACCTGTACAAGGATGGCGGGCCTCTCAGCCTCTATCTGGCACAGCTCAATGGCGGGATGGGCATGCCCCGCCCCGCGCATCCGGCCTATCCGGCGATCACCGCTGCCTTCGCGAAGTCGGTTGCTGACATCATCGACGGCAAGGACGTGAAGACCGCGCTCGATGAGGCCGCCCAGAAGATCGACCAGGACATCGCCGACAACAGCGGCTACCCGCCCTTCGGCCAGTAAACGAAGCTGGCGCGCGGAGGCGTTAGCGCTCCGCGCGCCCCATCCAGGCGGCGCGCCATGTCCTATATGAAGAAGCAGCAGCGGCAGGCATGGGCGTTTCTCGCCCCGGCGCTCGCCTTGATCGCCATCTTCATCGCGCTGCCGTTCGCGATGTCGGTGGCGCTTTCCTTCACGGACCAGAGGCTTGTCCCCAATCCGAACGTCCCCACCAAGTTCATCGGATTGCGCAACTACCTGCGGCTCTTCCAGGACGGAGAGTTCGTCAACGCTTTCGTCCGCACCACGACCTTCGCGGCGCTCGTCGTTCCTCTGCAGAGCGCCATGGGCCTTGGCGCGGCAATGCTGATCAATTCCAGGATTCCCGCCCGCAGCCTGTTCCGCGGCGTTTATTTCCTGCCCACCGTCATTTCGATGGTGGTGGTCTCGGTCATTTGGGCGTCGCTCTACCAGCGCGAGGGCTTCTTCAACTATGCGCTCGTCAGTCTGAGTTTCGGCGCGGCGCAGCCTGTTGGCTGGCTGCAGAACCCTTGGACGGCGATGCCCGCTATCGTGCTCCTGTCCGCCTGGCAGGGGTTTCCGTTCCAGATGGTGATTTATCTCGCGGGCCTGCAGGGCATCTCGCGGGACTATTATGAGGCGGCGCAAATCGAGGGTGCGAGCCGCTGGCAGGAGTTCTGGCACGTGACCATGCCAAGTCTGCGCAACACGCATATCCTCGTGGCGATCACGACAACCATTTTTGCCTTCAAGCTCTTCACGCAGGTGCAGCTGCTGACACAGGGAGGGCCTGCCAACACGACGGACACGTTGGTCCGGCTCATTTACATGCAGGGGTTCCGGCAGGGCAAAGTTGGCTTTGCCGCGGCGGCGGCCGTGATCTTCTTCATCCTCGTGCTCGCCATTACCCTTGTGCAGCGGCGGCTCGTGAAGGAGGAGAGGGCGATCTCTTGACGCAGCGCGGCGAAAGATTCCTCCTGACCGTTGTGGCCATTGCGGTGGCCGCCTTCGTTCTGGCTCCGCTGCTGTTGATGTTCGCCACATCGCTCAAGGCCGACGAGAATCAGATCCTGCGCGACCTCGGCAACGCGCGCGCCTTCTGGGTCAGCCCCGGCGAGGCCTCGCCGGAGAACTTCCGGCAAGTGCTCTCCAATAAGACCTTTCCCATCCTCCGCTATCTCCTGAACTCCACGATCATCGTGGCGTCGATCGTCATTTTCGGAATTTTTGTGAATTCGCTTGCGGCCTTCGCGCTGGCCCGCATGCATTTCCGCGGCCGCGGCGCGGTGGTTATGGCGGTGGTGGCGCTTATCATCATACCCATGGAGTCGCTTGCGGTTCCGCTGCTGCTGATGATGGCCAAGATTGGCTGGGTAGATACCTACCGCGCGCAAATCGTCCCATTCATCGCGCATCCGTTCTCAATATTCCTTTTCTATCAGTTCTTCTCGTCAATCCCGAAGGATCTGGACGAGGCCGCTTATGTGGCCGGCGCCTCGAAGCTCCGCACCTACTGGTCCGTCATCATGCCGCTGTCGCTTCCGACCATCGCAACGGTGGCGATTCTGCAGAGCCTCGAATACTGGAACGCCTACCTCTGGCCGCTCATGGTGACGCGCGGATCCGGGGCCCGGCCCGTATCGCTGGCCCTCGCCCAGTACTTCGGCACGCCCCCGCCGGTCTGGGGCGATGTGATGGCCTTCTCGGTGCTCATGTCGCTTCCGGTCCTTGTTGTCTATTTCTTGTTTCAGCGCTGGTTCATTCAGTCGACGATCGGCTCCAGTATCAAGGGCTGAAGCCGTCCGCAAAACAGAGAGGAAAAACGGAATTGGTATTGTCGCTTCACGGCAAATGGATCTGGGATTTCTGGCTGGCCCGCTCTGGCGGGGACTGGCACATTTACTTCCTGCAGGCGGACAAGACGCTGCCTGATCCGGAGATGCGCCACCGCAACGTCACCCAGGGCCATGCGATCAGCCGGGACCTTGTCAACTGGACGCATCTTGGAACCTGCCTCACCCCGGCGCCACAGCCGGCGTGGGATGACTGGACGACATGGACCGGTTCGGTGCTGCGGGGGCCGGACGGGACCTGGCACCTCTTCTACACCGGAACGTCGCACACCGGCGGAGGCATGCACCAGCGCATCGGCCACGCAACGTCCCGGGATATGCACAGCTGGACGCGCCTGGGGGATGGGCTGGCACTCGATCTCACCGGCCCCAACGCCCGCTTCTATGAAGAATACGGTTCCGGCAATTGGCATGACCGCGCAATGCGCGATCCATGGGTGATGCCGGACCCGGAGGGGGATGGCTGGATCATGTATTTCACGGCGCGCGTTCCTGGCCGCGCGGAGCCTAACGCTGGCGGCGCTATTGGCCTCGCGGCCTCGCCCGATCTGGAACGCTGGACGCTGCGGAAGCCTGTTTATGACACAGGCGACTTCGGCCAGCTCGAAGTGCCGCAGGTGTTCCGGCACGGCAACCGCTGGTACATGACGTTCTGTACAGCGGCGGAGCATTGGTCCGAGGCGTACCGGCGTAAGAATCCGCAAACTCCCGTGACCGGAAATCACTATCTTGTGGCCGATCATCATCTGGGGCCGTGGCGCACGCCCGATGCCCCTTTCCTCGATGGCCGCAATCCCTGCAAGCGGTATGCCGGAAAGATCGTGGAGCTGGATGGCAGGCTGTTTCTGATGGCTTTCCTTTATTACGGCGAGGATGGCCGCTTTATCGGCGAAGTGAGCGACCCGGTTCCCTTGCGTGTGCATGACGATGGAACGCTATCTGTCGAGGAAGACTGATCATGGCGGAGCTTTCACTCAAGGGGGTGCGCAAGAGCTTCGGAGACGTTCATGTCATCAAGGGCGTTGACCTCGACATCGCGCATGGCGAATTCATTGTCTTTGTCGGCCCCTCGGGTTGCGGCAAGTCAACCCTGTTGCGCCTCATCGCGGGTCTGGAGGAGGCCACGTCCGGCGTCATCGCCATCGGCGGCAAAGTTGTGAATGGCCTTCCGCCCAAGGACCGTTCGATCGCCATGGTGTTCCAGTCCTATGCGCTGTTCCCCCACATGACGGTGTATGACAACGTCGGCTTCGGGCTGAGGATCGCGGGCGAAGCGCCCGGCGCGATCGACAAGAAGGTTCGGGAAGCCGCCCGCATCCTGAAGATGGAAGAGCTGCTCGATCGCAAGCCCTCGCAACTTTCTGGCGGCCAGCGCCAGCGCGTTGCCATCGGGCGGGCGATCGTGCGCAACCCGGAAGTTTTCCTGTTCGACGAACCGCTCTCGAACCTGGACGCGGCGCTGCGCGTCAGCACCCGCGCAGAAATCGCCAAGCTCCACCGCGACCTTTGCGCCACCATGATCTATGTGACCCATGATCAGGTCGAGGCCATGACGCTCGCCGACAAGATCGCTGTTCTGGATGGCGGCGTTGTGCAGCAGTTCGGCCCGCCGCTCGAACTCTATCGCCAGCCGCGCAACATGTTCGTGGCGGGGTTCATCGGCTCTCCGCGGATGAACTTCCTGCCAGTCCGGGTGGTGTCCCGCGGCGCTGGAACAGTGACGCTTGAATCGCCGGTTGTGGGCGTCATGGAGATTCCCGCCGCCGCAGAGGGCGTCAGCCTCGGCGGCCAGCTGACGCTGGGCATCCGGCCCGAGCATATCCGCCGTTCCGCGCCCGGCGAAGGCCGCGTCGTGGGCCAAGTCGAATTGGTGGAACTATTGGGAGCGCAAACGACTCTTGAAGTGCGCGCCGGCCCCGCCACGGTGAGCGCCGTGCTCGCAGGTACTGAGACGCCTCGAACCGGCGACACAGTCTCGCTGGATTTCAGCGCAGGCGATTGCCATTTGTTCGGCGAGGACGGGAACGCCCTCCGTGCCAGCGGTCCCGCAGTCATCTGAGCGTTTTCGCGTCCGTCAGCAGCCCTCAGGCCGGCCGTGTGATGATCCGGGTTCTGCGGCACTGCTTCAATCCGCTTGGATCTTGCCGTGGGCAGAGCCGGATACCAGCGGGCCCTCGCGGGACGGCTCCGGCAGCCTGTCGAAGGCATCGCCGATGAACGCGGAGAAGGCCTGCCAGGCGTCCGAGCTGCCGCGGTAGACCGGCTGGCGCACTTGCCGCGCTGAAGCCGTGCGCACCAGCCGCTTGTTGGCCTCGGGCGCCAGATAAGCCTCGTGCCAGGAAAGCGAGAGGCGCTCGATCAACTTCCTTGTCTCCGCTTCCTGATCGACGGTGAGGCGCTCATAGGAAACTTCGATGATGCGCCCGCCGCACAGCGTTTTCCAGCGCCGCATGAGATCGTCATAGAGAAGGTAGTGGCTCACGATATCGCCGAGGTCATAGGCATAGCCGAGGCTTCGCGACATGAAATGATGCTGGTAGTTGGACCAGCACACCGCCCGGGCGTCACGGCTGACATGTACAATCCTGGCTTGCGGCAGGGCCGCGCAGATCAGTGGCAGAAAGCGGAAGTTGTGTGGCATCTTGTCGGCCACGAATGGCCGGCCGCCTGAAAGCGGCGCGATGCCGGCCAGATAGTTCCCGGCGAAGGCGCCCAGCGCGCCGGGGGAGGCTGGTTCCGCTCCGGTTGCCAGGGCAAGTCCGAGCTGCTTGACGAGATTCAGTTCTCCCGCGCCCTTGACGCTGGGGCCCGCCGACAGGATCTGTTCGATCAGCGTGGTGCCGGATCGTGGCATGCCCACGATGAACACCGGTACGGGCTGGGCGGGATCGGCCATCACGCTGCCAGCCAGCGCCATCAGGGCGGGCGCGGCCGCTGCGAGCTTCCCGAACAGCTGCTGATCCTCCTCGGGGCGGTAACCGAGCGCCTGCTTCCGGGTGGCGTTTCCCTGTTGCAAATACGCGAAACTGCCGTGGCGGTCGCCCGCGTCATCAAGCGCCTTGGCGAGAGCGAAAAACAGCTGGCTGCGTTCGTCCCCGCTGAGCCGCGGGTTCTGGATGGTTTCGCGCATGCGGGCGATCAGCGGATCGTCCGCCGCATAATGGTGGATGCGGCTGAAGCCGTAGTGCGCCGCGGCATAGCCCGGGTCGATTTCGAGCGTCCGCTGATAGCTCAAGGCCGCTTCTTGTATGCGGCCCATTTCGCTGAGCGTGTGGCCGCGGTTGGCGTGCGCCTGCGCCGCGTTCGGGTCGAGGTTGATGGCCTGATCGAAGCTCGCCAGCGCCTCGTCGATCCTTCCGAGATCGCTGAGGATTTCGCCGCGCACGGCGTGGGCGCTTGCGCGGTGGGGGCCGGCCGCGATGACCTCGTCCACCGCCTGCAGGGCTACCGCCGTCTGTCCGAGTTCGCGGCGGGCCACTGCAATCTGAACCACGATATCGCGCCGCTTCGGATCAATTTTCAGGGCGCGGCTCAAGGCGTCCAATTCCCGCGCCCACTCGCGCTGCAGATGGAAGACGCGCGCCAATTGCAGAAGCGCATCTGGCCAGGCGGGGCGCACGGCGAGAAGCCGCAGCAGAAGCTGCCGCGCCTCCTCCAGCCGGTCCAGCGCGACATAGCTCATGGCAAGCGTCAGGGCCGCTTCCGGGTAGAGGGGTTTCAGCTCGAGCGCCGCTTCGGCATCGCCGCGTGCTGCCGCGGCATCGCCAAGTTCGAGCCGTGCGACGGCCCGGCCGTAATGTGCCTCGGCATGGTCGCGTTTCAAGCCGATGGCGCGGGAAAAGCTTTCCGCCGCCGCGGTAAAGTTCCGCCGCTCGATCAGCGTGTTGCCGCGATTGTAGTGGGCCGCCCAGCTCTGCGGCCGCATCGCCACGGCACGGTCGAGCAGCGCCTGGCTCTCCGCGAGATCGCCGGTGCGCCGCAACAATGTGCCAAGCAGATGAACCACGTCAAAATGACCGGGCTGCTGCCGGAGCAGCTGCCGGTAAAGCTGTTCCGCTTCCGCCAGCCGGCTT
Source organism: Aestuariivirga sp. (assembly GCF_046093005.1). Lineage (GTDB taxonomy): Bacteria > Pseudomonadota > Alphaproteobacteria > Rhizobiales > Aestuariivirgaceae > Aestuariivirga. Next base: position 3,676 of record NZ_JBJTER010000168.1, on the reverse strand, counting down.
TGCTGATGAAGAGCCATCGCCTTGTTGAGACCGGCGGCGAAACGGTCCGCGGGCTTGCCGGCGGTCATCTCTGCCGTGCGTCTGGGTGAAGTGGGCGCATAGGCGGGAGAACTAGACGATTTCGCCGGTGTTGCAAATGCCTCAGACGAGGCTGCGAAAATAGGCGATGGTGCGGGAAAGACCCTCGGCGAGCGGCACTTCCGGTTCCCAGCCCAGTTCGCGGCGCGCCAGCGAGATGTCAGGCCGGCGCTGGCGCGGATCGTCGGCGGGCAGCGGCAGGTGTCTGATCCGGGCTTTGGAGCCGGTCATCTTCAGGACCTGTTCGGCCAGTTCCAGAACCGTGAACTCATCGGGATTGCCGAGATTGACCGGGCCGGTCACCGGCGCCGGCGCCGCCATCAGCCGCGCGAAACCCTCGATGAGATCCCCGGCATAGCAGAAGGACCGGGTCTGCGCGCCGTCGCCATAAACCGTGAGGTCCTCGCCGAGCAGCGCCTGCACGATGAAGTTCGACACCACGCGGCCGTCCATGGGGTGCATGCGCGGCCCATAGGTATTGAAGATGCGCGCCACCTTGATCGCCACGCCGTGCTGGCGGTGATAATCGAAGAACAGCGTTTCGGCGCAGCGCTTGCCTTCGTCATAGCAGGCCCTGGCGCCAATCGGGTTGACGTGGCCCCAATAGTCCTCGCGCTGCGGGTGCTGCTCGGGATCGCCATAGACTTCGCTGGTGGAGGCCTGGAATATCTGGCAGCGCAGCCGCTTGGCCAGCCCCAGCATGTTGAGGGCCCCCATCACCGAGGTCTTGGTGGTGAGCACCGGGTTGCGCTGGTAGTGAACCGGCGAGGCGGGACAGGCGAGATTGTAGATCTCGTCCACCTCAATCTTCAGCGGGTTGCACACGTCATGACGCAGGAATTCGAAACGCGGATTGGCGTGGAGGTGCTCGATGTTGCGCTTGGCGCCGGTGTAGAGATTGTCGGCGCAGATCACGTCATGACCCTCGCCGACCAGCCGGTCCACCAGATGCGAGCCAAGGAAGCCCGCGCCGCCGGTGACCAGAATGCGCTTGCGGCTGTCGCGGAGCGCCGGCATGCGGTTATGCCGTTCCCGACTTGAACGGAATGATGTCAGCGTCCTGCCGCGCCGCGGCCGCGATGCTCTGCCGCCCCACCGAGTGATAGGCGATGCCCGAGGCGCGGGCATCGGCCAGCGGGAACAGGTTGCGGAAGTCCACCAGCACCGGCTGGCGCATGCCACGCGCCAGACGCTTGAGATCGAGCCCGCGGAATACGTTCCATTCGGTGAGTATCACCGCGGCATCCGCGCCGATGACGGCGGAATAGGCATCCGCGCACCATTGCACGGCGTCGAAAGCCCGGCGGCCATTGTCCATGGCGACGGGATCGAAGGCGGCGATCGCCGCGCCGCGCCGCTGCAGCTCCGGAATCAGGCTGAGCGCCGCCGAATCGCGGATGTCGTCGGTCTCGGCCTTGAAGGCGACGCCGAGGAGCGCGATCTTCTTGCCCTCGAGCGTTCCGCCCGCCGCCTGCTGAATGCGATCGGCGAGCTGGTCCTTGCGTGCCTCGTTGGCGGCGATGGCCGCCTCGACGATGCTGAAGGCATGGCCATGCTGGCGCGCCGTGTGCACCAGCGCCCGGGTATCCTTCGGAAAGCATGAGCCGCCAAAACCCGGCCCCGGCGCCAGGAACTGCAAGCCGATGCGCTTGTCGAGCCCCATGCCGCGCGCCACGTCCTGGATATCGGCATTAACCGCCTCGCAGAGATCGGCGAGCTGGTTGACGAAAGCGATCCGCGTGGCGAGGAAGGTGTTGGCGGCGTATTTGATCACTTCGGCGGCCTCGCAGCTGGTGACCAGCAGCGGCACATCCCTGGCGGTGAGCGGGCGGTAGAGCTGGCGCAGCACCCGTTCGGCGCGCTCCGTGCTGGCGCCGACCACGATCCGGTCCGGCTGGATGAAATCCTCCACCGCCGAGCCCTCGCGCATGAATTCGGGGTTGGAGGTCACTTCGAAATCGCCGTCCGGCCGCGCCTGCGCGATGACCTCTCTCAGCTTGGCCGCCGTTCCGGGCGGCACCGTCGATTTGGTGACGATCACCGTGAAGCCGCGCATGGCCCTGGCGATCTCGCCGGCGGCGGCGAGAAGTTGCGTCAGGTCGGCGCTGTCGGCGTCTTCGCGGGTGGGGGTGCCGACGGCGATCAGCACCACGTCGGCGGCGGCGACCGCCTCGCTCAGATGGCTGGAGAAGCTGAGCCGCCCCGCCCGCCGGTTGCCGGCGACGATGGGTTCGAGGCCTTGCTCATAGATCGGCAGCTTGCCCGCCTCGAGCATGGCAAGCTTGGCGGCGTCGCGGTCCACGCAGACGACCTCATAACCGAAATCGGCGAAACAGGCGGCGGAAACCAGCCCCACATAACCGGCGCCGATGACTGCGATCTTCATGAAACTGTCCCCACTGGGTGCCAGGCCAATCCCGGATCAGCCGCTGAACCCGATTTAAACCTTTCGCGCCGGGAAAGAAACGGCGATGTCGGCGCGTTGTCTTTCCGGCAATTGACCAGATCATGCTTGCCTGTAGTTTGCTTTCGCACCGGGAACAGCGCCCGGATGGGAGAGATTTGCCTTGTTGCGTTTGCCACCCCGCATGGACCGGTTTTCTCTCGGCATCGCCGTTCTGTTCGCGGCGGGGGCGTGCCTTGCCAGCCTTGTGTGGCTGCCGCCAGTGGCCGCCCTGTCAACGGCTATACTCGCTTTTGCTATGATATTGATAACATGGACTGATTTACGTGAATTTCGGATTCCTGATGCGGTCTCATTCCCGGCAATTGCGGTTGGCGCTGTTGCCAATACCTTGGTGTTCCATGGCGCGGACTGGCACGCGGGCCTGGCGGAGAGTGCAATTGGCGCAGGTCTGGGTGGCGGCGCCTTCTATCTTTTGCGTGCCGCCTATTACCTTTTCCGGGGGGTCGAGGGCTTGGGACTGGGTGATGTGAAGCTGGCGGCGGTGGCCGGCGCCTGGCTAGGCTATGAGCCACTGGCGATGTTGGTGCTGGTGGCCGCCGTTGCCGCGCTCGCCGCGGTGCTGATACAAAATCTTTACTCAACGGCAACGCACTTTGACCGGGGGGTGGCCATCCCATTCGGAGGTTTCCTTGCCCCGGCAATCCTGATTTTCTGGTTGTGGCGGCTGGCTGAATTCAGCAAGGCGTAACAACCTCTTGTGGAGGAATTTCAAGAAATCGCTTAGCGAATCAATCAGGACCGTTCACAAACCATTAACCATTGGGCATCCTGCTCCTTTGGCAGAAGGCTGAAGTGGTGAAGGGAGTATTGATTTGCGTTCGGCCGCCTTCGTGAACGGCTACCGAAAAGGTTTACCGGGCCGTCGGGCGGCCCGCGTCGTCCGGTTTGGTTTGGCGGCACTGCTCTGTGTGCTGCTTGGGTCTTGCAACGCGCCGAGCGCGATGCTCGAAAACCCCACGCAAGTCGATCTCACGGCTAAGACCCCGCGCAAACTGACCAACCGCAATGAAGGTCCGGCGCTGAAGACAAAGAACCAGGGCGCGCGCTACGAAGTATTCCCGGGCGCCAGCGCCGGGCGGCGGATCTCCACCATCCTCTGTCAACTCGGCGCTGGCGCCCGGGAATACTTCG
>NZ_JBJTER010000167.1:0-1673 GCF_046093005.1 Aestuariivirga sp. | reverse complement strand
GTTTCAGTGAGAGCCGGCGGCAACTTCACAAGGGCGCTATCCTGGCGGCATGTTCGGGACCGCGCGGGATTCTGAGTGGCGGCGATGATGGGCAGGTTCGCTTGTCCAGCGTTGATGGCTCCGGGGAATTGATTTGCCATCATGCCGGCAAATGGATCGACGCCGTGGCGTCCTCCCCAGCGGGGGATTTGGCGTGGACCGCCGGCCGCGCGTGCTACAGGCGCGGTCAGGGGGGCGAGCTGCAGCAACTCGAGTGCGCCTCAACCCCGTCTGACATCCGCTTCGACCCCAGGGGCAGGCGGCTCGCAGTCGTGCAATATGGCGGTGTGTTGCTCTGGCTCGTGAAGCAGAAGGAGAATCTGGTTCGCAAACTCGAGTGGAAGGGTAGTCATCTCTCCGTGACATGGTCTCCTGACGGAACCACGGTCGTCACCTCTATGCAGGAGAGGGAACTGCATGGCTGGCGCTTGTCCGATGGCGCAAACATGAGGATGTCTGGCTATCCGGGCAAGATCGGGTCCATGAGTTGGAACGCTTCAGGGTCGCGGCTGGCAACCGCTGGCGCGCCCGTGGCAGTGCTCTGGCCCTTTGATCGTGGTGGCCCCTGGAACAGAAGGCCGGAGGAGATAGGATTCCTTGCGGCCGGCATCACGAAACTCGCCTGGCATCCGGCGCGGAACATCCTCGCAGCGGGTTGTCAGCGGGGAGAACTCAAGCTTATTCGGTCAGATGATGGATCCGAGATTGATCTGGGGGACATCCGGAACTCGGCGGTGACGGCTATTGCCTGGTCCCGGTCTGGGCGTTTGCTCGCCGCCGGTACGCAGTCCGGTCACGCTGAAATCCACGCGTTCGCGAACCCATAGCCATGTGGATCAAGAAGGCGGCTTCATTCATCGGTGATGTGAAGAAGGAGCGAGTGCGCCTGTGGTGCTTTGAATGCATCGGACCGGGCGCCTCAGTCTCGATCAGCGAAGTCGCCTGCACGGAACCTGGATGTCCGCCCGTGAAGACAGTGATTCTCATCTTTCGCGAGGGTCAGCCGACGACCTCGCACATGATCCACAAGCCGATCAACAAGGTCAGCCGGAGTGATGTCGTGTCAGCTTGTTCTCAGCTCTGACGAATTGCGAGCGGCAGCCTGTAACTAGGTCGTGTTGACAAAGTGTCTGCACCAGAGGCGTGCTGAGGCGATGCGAACGAAACCGAGATAGCTTTCTGTTGTCTTGTCGTATCGTGTTGCAAGCCTACGGGAGTTCTTGAGTTTGTTGAAGCAGCGCTCGATCAGATTCCTGAGTGCGTAGATTGCGCTGTCGACTTTGTCTTGTGCCTTCCGGTTCCGGCGCATTGGAATGACCGGCTCCGCCTCTCTGGCGATCAGATCCTCGCGGATGGCATCGCTATCGTAGCCCCTGTCGGCGATCAACACCTTTGGTTTTGGTCCCGGTTTCAACATCAAGGGCTCATACCCTTTGTAATCCGATGTTTCGCCGCTGGACAGAATGACCGCGATGGGCAGGCCAATAGAATTGGTTCTCAGATTGATTTTGGTCGTCTGGCCGCCTCGCGAGCGCCCAATACTCTCTTGATGAGCCGCCTTTTTGCGCCCGATGCGTGCTGGTGGGCGCGGACGATGGTGGAGTCGATCATCTGGACGCTGCTTGGCGCCGTGC
>NZ_JBJTER010000166.1:0-7230 GCF_046093005.1 Aestuariivirga sp. | reverse complement strand
CAGCCCGGCTGCGGCACATAGCGGGGACCCAGTGGTCAACGAAACGGTACATGAACATGCGGCCTCTGTTTCAGGCCGACGAAAACCCAACCGAAGCCGCCGTGGCTTGAAAAAATGTGCGAAAGAATCTGGACACTGCCGCTTGGACAGCCTGTCAGCCAGCTGCCCTGCCTTGTTCATGGCCTTTTCCTGCTCGAGCGCATTGACCAGATCGGCGGTGGCCTGGTGCGCCCCGCCATCCATGATGTGGCAGATGTTGAGGCCCTGGCGCATGTTGTCGGTCATGTCGGGCGGAAAGGTATCGGTTCCCATGGCGATGCCGATGCCGCGCGCCGCCATGCTGCTGAACGAGGAAAGCGCCTCGCCGGAGCGCGCGAACACCACCGGGCAGTGGACGATGCTGGCCCCCGCGGCGGCCAGCCGCGCCAGGTCCGACTCGCCGCCGGTATAGATGCCGTGAGGAAGTATGGCGCGCGGCGAGAGAAGGCCCAGTGACTGAAGCCAGCCATAGGGCGTTGCCCCGGTTCTCCGGCGCACCAGATCAAACTCGTAGCGGGACTGGCAGCAGTGCAGGCGCATGGGAATGTCCCGCTCGCGGACCGCCTCTGCCGTGGCCCGCAGGACCGCCTCGGTCTGGGTCTCGATGCGGTCGGGCGCCAGAACAGCCCTGATACGGCCTCCGAAGCCGCCGTCGTGGCGGGCGGCGAAGCGCAACGCGCCCGCCAGGCCGGCAAGCCCCGTCTGCTCGTCGTAATGCTGGGCGATGCTGCCATCGGCCTTCTGGTAGCTGAGGCCGCTCATGTAGCAGGGGCCGAGATAGGCACGCAGGCCCATACGCCCCGCCAGTTCGGCAACGGCTGCCAATTCCTCCTCGCTTTCAGCCCAGGCGCGGTAGAGCATCGAGGTGATCGGCATGGCGGTGGTGATGCCGTTGCGGATCAGCTGCGTGAAGGCATACTTATATTTGAACAGCTCTTCCTCGGGCGAATAGGCGTCGCGCGGGCCAGCTTGCAGATAGCTCTCGGCCCATATGCGCCCGATCTTCGCGGGGTCGGGCTGGTCGAATTCCAGAACCGTGGTGTCAAGATCGCCCAGCGCGTCGAGATCGATGAAGCCGGGCCCGATGACCGCCGGGCCGTAATCAATGCTGCAATCCACATGGCCCGTGAAGTCATGCCCAACATGAATGATCATCGAATCTTCGAAGACCACCTCGCCAGAGGCCATGATGACGTGTGAACGGCCATCATGGCCAATGACGTAGCTTGCTGTCAGTCTGGTGCGCATCGCCCTTCCTTGTCGGGCAGGACCCGCTTTTGAGCAAGGGCTGGCGATTACTTCCGGGTGACGCGGGTGATGGCACCGCGGCCGTTCACCCGGATTGTGTATTTGTCGCCATTACGCCAGCCGGTGAAACGGAAAGTGGGAAGATTGCAGTCGATTGCGCGGATCTTGCTAAAGCCATTCCAGCGCACGGCTTCTTCCGCCTGCCGGCAGTTGATGGCGCGGTAGTTGAAGTCATTGCGAATGCTTGGGTCGTACAAGCGAAAGGTACCTGACGGACCGTAGCCATCATCCTCCGAGCCGAAGCAGAGGTCGCCGACGCAATATTGGTCGTCCAAATCGGCCCTGGCCATTCCGGTTGCGGTGGTCGCCGCGATAGTGATTGTGGTGGCGGCCATCAATGTCTTTAACAGCATTGGCTGTTTCCTTGTCTGTCTAGGGAGCAAACATCAGCTTCCAATCATCTTTCATGCTGACCACAATCCAGCCCCTTTGTGGCGCATCCTTCAACGCTTCGACAAGCGTACCGCTGCTCTTGGGGTTAACGTCATACTGGTATTCCCGTTCGCCATCGGTATGGCGGATGATGACGCCAAGACTGGGGTGCGGATTGGCTATGGTGACGTACTCAAGCATCTCCTTGTCGCCGTCGCTGTTGCCGAACACGGCAATCGGCCGGCGGCCGATGAACTGATGAATGCCAGCGGGCTTTCCTGCCTTGTCGTCGATGAACAGCTGATCCATGCTTTTGACAAGAACCGGGCCGGTGTCGCGGAGTTCGTAGCGCACCCGCGCGGTGGTGCCAACGACCTGGTCCGGCGGGATGCCGTAGACCCGCTCGCTCCACACACGCATGAAGTCGGCCCCGCCGCCGGAAACGATGAAGGTCTTGAAGCCGTTGGCGCGCAGATAGCCCAGCACCTCCTGCATTGGCTGGTAGGTAAGTTCGTCATACCGGCGCTGGAACCGTGGGTGTTTCGCGGTCTCGATCCATGCGGCGATGGATGCGGCGAACTCCTCCGTCGTCATGCCGGCATGGGTGAGAGCAATGATGTGCATGAGGCCGTCGTGGTGCGCGCCCTCCATCAGCTTGCCCATGTCGCCAGCGAGCAGTGCCTGCACCATGGGGTCTGCCTGGAGGGCCGGTTCGTTGGGCAGGCGGCGCTTGATCTCGTCGAACACATAGGCCGCCTGGAACGGCATCGGATTCTCCGGCCATAGCGTGCCGTCATTGTCGAACACGGCGATGCGCTCCGGCTCTGGCACGAAATCCGGTCCCGCGGACGTTACCTTCTCGACGAAGGCGATGATGGCGGCCTTGGCCGGACCGTCATTCCAGGACGGCAGCGGATCGTTTGGCAGCCCGGCGATTGCCGAGGCGGCCACCCACAGCAGAACCAATATGCCGGCGAAGGCCCTGCGCGTGCATGCTGCAAGAGTTATCGCCATCGCGGGTCTTTTCCTCCGGTTCTGACGTCAGTCTTCCACCACCTGCCAGGCGGCGCCGGGGTTGAAGGTCTTGATCCGGGAAACGATGTTCTCGGTATCGACCCCAAAGTCCTTTTCGTAGACGATGCCCGCCTGGTTCACCATGAAGGTGCTGACGCCGGTTTCGGCATAGCGCGCGGGCCATGCGATGAGGGCGAAGCCACCGATCATGTTGTCGTTGATGACATAGTCATACTTGCCGCCGGCCACATTGCTGCCCTGGCGCTTCAGAATGCGGAACTTATAACCGAAGTAGCCATCGCCCGCCTTTGCCTTGCCGAGCGCCGCCTGATCGATCGCGCCGGCGGGGCTGTCGCCGTCACCCTGGGTTGCCGGCCAGTAGAGACCATCCGTCTGACCCTCGCCGCTCACCAGCTTCTGGGCGAATTCCATCACCCCGTCGGCGTCGTGGTCCTCGCCGGCATAGACCTTCTGCGCTTCCACATAGAGGCGCATGGTTTCGATGGCGTGAAGCTCGTTCTCGCCGATCCGGCGGTTGACGATTTCCTCAAGGCCGGCGATCGTGTCGAAGGCCCACTTGCCATCCGCGCCCCTGACGATCGGGAACGGGAACGGCCAGAGCTGGCGGCCGAGGCTGAGCACGCGCTGTCCGTCGCCGTCCTCGACGGCCACGCCTTCGGCGGCAGCCGCGCGCATTTGCGCCAGGTTCCCGGCGGCATTCTCGGCTTTTTCCACCTTCACCGGATCGAGGCCGAGCAACAAGGCAACCGCCGCGAGATCGTTCTTCGCCATGGCGTTCTTGAAGGCGGCAACCGCCGCCTCGGGGCTGTCGAAGCTCGCCGGCTCCGCGCCGATGAAGCTCTCCAGTTCCTTGCTCATAGCAAGGGCTGGCGCACCGGTGACGGCTGGCGCGCTGATCAGCGCCGCACCGAGAAGAATGGCCGCAAGCAGTTGTCTGGTAATCATGATGCTATTCTCCTCCGCTTGCCCTTAGCGCCGGCCACGATGGCCGCCGCCGCCGCCCATCTTGTGCTTGGGAACGAATTTCTGTCCGCCACCTCCGCCGCTGGGCCGCTTGATGCCGCCGCCCATCGACTTGTTGCCGCGCAGCGATTGCATGTCCGCGTCGCGCCCCCGCGTGATTTCGCCGAGCGGCGGCGGGGTGTTGGGACGGATATCCTTGCTGAGACCGGGCTTCGGCTGGCCCACCGGACGGTCAAGGCTCGGCTTGGCTATCTTGTCTCCGGGCTTGATGCTGCCGGGCTTCAGGTTGCCGTCGGGCCGCGCTGTCGCGCCGGATGGCTTGAAGTCCTTCACGGGCTTCTTGTTCAGTCCTTCAAGCGTCGACTTGCGGATATCTTTGGTGGCGACCCCATCGCGGCTCGGCAGCGTTGAGGGGCGGTTCGGTTTGGCTGGTTTCTTGTCGCTGATCTTGACCCGGTTGTTGTCCTTGAAGCCGTCCTTGAATTTGGCATTGTCGATCTTGTTGAGCTTGGTCTTGTCGATGTTGATCTTCGAGCGGTCGACGTTCCGCCAATCGACGTCCTTGATGTTCAGCTTGCCGCTAAAGTCATTGCCGATGATGCATTTGTTGCAGTCGAAGTCGATGTCGGCGCCGCCGCCGTTCCCCCAGTTCCATGGCCCTCCCCAGAAGCCGTCGTCCCAGTCAACCGCGGCTGCCCAGATTGCGCCAGTGACGGCGCCGGCGAAGAAAGTGGCGGCCGGGCTCCAGTAGTAGGGATAAGGATCGGGATAGTAGCCGATGGGCTCATAGGCATAGCCAGGGTCGTAAAGCATCTGCGGATCATACCGTGGGACATAGATCGCTTCCGTGCTGGCCGGCTCGATAATGATGTTGGTATGGCCTTCCTCGGCCTGCGTGCTGACCGTGACCTTGCCGTCGCTCTTGATCACGCCATTCGCCACGGCCTGTTCGCGCAACTGCTGGATGGCGGCCAGCACGTCATCCTGCTGGTTGACGATCGCCTCGCCCATGAGCTGTGTCCAGTCGAGGTCTTCGCTCATCATGCTGACGATGTCCGGGTAGTTCAGCAGTGAGATCACGCTGCCGTCCCAGCTGGTCTTCGGCTTCAGGTCCTTGTTGGACTTGAGATCGCCGAGAAAGCGTTGCGCCTCGATGATCTGCAGCGGAAACTGCGATGCCGCCGAAATCACGGCGACCAGTTCGTCCGGGTAAAGCGCAATCCGCGCGACAAGCACTTCCAGTTCCTCGGCGGTCAGAGGTTCCGGCGCCTGCGCGGTCTGCGCCGCGGCGGTTTCCGCCGCCGTCTGGGCTGCCGCCGGCAATCCGGAAACGGTGGTTGATGCCGCAAGCGCCGCGGACAGCAGCAGCGGGTGGAGCAGAAATCTTCTCAGGAACGCCATCGTCATCTCATCTCCTTGTTGTTCCGCCGTTGCGGAACAGGATCATCGCCTGGCTACCAGCTTATATAGGCGTTTCCTTGAAACTCCTGTAGGTGGAAATCCAGGCATTGCATCTGTTGCAAACAATTGCAGTTGCGATATCGCGGCTGTTTTACAACCAAGAGCCGCCAGGAATTGATCGCTCGTATACAGTTCATAGCGTGCCCCGCAGACAGCTCGGGCCGCGCGGACTACTTCAGCAGAATGGCGATGTCGGGCGGCAGCTGAAGCGCGGGATCGAGCGCTCGTCCGCGTTGCGCCGCTTTGCGCGCTGCTTCCGTCTGGCCCCGTGCCAGTTGCGCCATGGCCGCCAGCACATATGGCTCGGCATATTGCGGATCGAGCGTGGTCGCTTTGCTGGCGGCGGTGAGCGCCAGATCGTAATTCCGCGCGGAAACCGCGGCGACGCCCAATGCCACCCAGATGTCCGGCCTGTTGCCATCGGCATCGAGGGCTTGGCGGTAGGCGGCAATGGCCGCATCGGGCCTGCCGCGCTGCATCTCGATACCTGCCTGCTCGACGCGGAGGTTGATGTCCTTCGGCTGAGCCTTGATCCCAGACTCGAGTGCCGCTGCTGCGCCATCGAGGTTTCCGGATGCGGCGCGCAAACGCGCCTGCATGATCCAGGCCTCGCTCAGCTGCGGGTCCATTTCGGCTGCCGTGGCGAAGGCGGCTTCCGCCTGCTGCCACTGGCGCCGGGTCAGGGCGAGGCCGGCGATCGCCATATGACTTTCGGGCGTGTCGGCATTGGCGAGCCTTGAATCGACAAAACTCCGCATGCCGTCCCGGAACAGCTGGTCGTCGGCGCCGGGAAGGGCGGCAACGCCCGCGCCCGCCAGTTCCACCGCCGCCCGCTGGCGCACACTGCGCACCGGATCGGCGAGCAGGGGACGCAGCAATGCAATACGTTCCTGGGTCTCCGTCTGCCGCAACGCACCGGCTGCCGCGGCGCGCACCGGCGGATCGGAATCGGTCAGCAGCGCTTTGGCATCGGCCGCGGGCAGGGCAAGGCTGCCGCCCATCAGGCTGAGCGCGGTGGCGCGCGCCACCCCTGGCCGTTCGATGTCGCGAACATAGCTGAGCAGGTCGGCGAGAGTCTTCCCGGACCGGTCGCCTTGCGTGAAGGCGATGAAGGCGGAGCGATCCTGCCAGCGCTTGTCGCCGGCTGGATGCCACAGTGCGATCTGTGCCGCGGCCCAGGCCGGGTCCTTGTCCGTATGGCAGCCGGTGCACACATCCGGCGCGCCGGCCGCCTGCGATTGCAGCGGATCGGGCCTCCGGAAGAAATGGTCGCGGCGCGGATCGATGAGCATGTAGCTGCGCTCCGGCATGTGGCAACTCACGCATTGCGCCGCCTCGCTGCCGGGCGTGTGGCGGTGGTGCAGCGGCGTGTCATAGTCGGCCTTGCGCAGCGTCGGAAATTCCTCGCGGCCCGCCGGGTCGTGGCACTGGGTACAGACTGCGTTTCCTTCCGCCACCAGCCCGCCGCCATGCGGCTCATGGCAGTTGGAGCAGGTCACGCCCCTGGCCTTCATCTTGGATTGCAGGAAGGAGCCCAGAATGAACACTTCTTCCTTCTGCTGGCCATCGGCAAAATAGAGATCCGGCGTGAGAAGCGACAGCGCATAATTGTCATGGAACGGCGCGCCCGCCGGGGGCTGGACCTGCGAGAACGCCTCGCGCCGCGCATGGCAGGGCCCGCAGGTGTTGATCTCATTCGCCTGCTGTCCCGGCCCGAGCTTTGGCGCCGTGCTCTGATAGGGATCGGCGCCATCGCGGGTCCGGGCCCAGGCGGCATGCGCAGCACCTGGCCCGTGACAGGCCTCGCAGCCGACGGTGAGTTCCTGCCAGTGTGTCTTGTAGGCGCGCGAAGCGAAGTCATAGCCCTTGTCGAAGCCGGTCTGGTGGCAGGTGGCGCAGCGCGCCTGCCAGTTCTTGTAGGTGCCGGTCCAGTGCATGCCGTCGCCGGCAGGCAGGTTCTGGCCGGGGTAGAGGTGGAACCACTTGCGGGCGTTGACGTCCCAGGCAATGTCGAGCGCCTGCAGGCGGCCCAGTCTGGTCTCCACCAGATAT
>NZ_JBJTER010000165.1:0-3674 GCF_046093005.1 Aestuariivirga sp. | reverse complement strand
TTCCATGACTCTTCCTGGCAGGGCACCATTATCGACACGATCATGGCGCGATCGGGCCATTCACGCTTGACCTTCTTGATCTCGCGGAGGTTCACCTCCAGCGGACGGTCGGTAATGAGTTCGATGTTGTTGAGGCCGAGCAGGCGCCGGTCCGCACCATGAATGGCGCCATAGCGCGGGCCCGAGACGTTGACGATCGGCGGGCCTTCCTCGCCCAGCGTTTTCCAGACAACACCACCCCAGCCCGCCTTGAAGGCGCGCACCACGTTGTATTCCTTGTCGGTGGGCGGCGCCGAGGCCAGCCAGAACGGATTGGGCGATTTGATGCCGAGAAAATTGCTGCGCAGGTCGGCCATGGCTGTCGTCCTCTAAGCCGTGAGAAACTGATGGATGGATTCGGCGGCGCGGCGGCCATCGTCCACGGCGGCCACCGTCAGGTCCTGGCCGCCCGCCACGCAGTCGCCCCCCGCCCAGACGCCCTTGAGGCTGGTGCGCCGCTCGGCATCCGCCTTGATGCGCCCGCCTTCCAGCAACAGGGCGCCGCCGGCGGCATCGACATAGCTCTGGCCGATGGCCCGGAAGATCATGTCGGCGGGAAGTTCGAAACTCTCGCCGGTGCCCGCCAGACGTCCGTCAGTTTCGCGCGTGTATTCGCACAGAAGGCCGACGGCCTTGCCATGTTCGGCGATCACTTTCCTGGGCATCACCCAATGCTTGATCCTGACGCCGCGGGTCTGGGCCACGTCCTGTTCATAGGGGCTCGCCTTCATCTGGGCGGGGCCGCGGCGGTAGAGGATGGTCACATCCTCCGCCCCCAGCAGCTTCGACTGCACGGCAACGTCGATCGCCGTCATGCCGCCGCCGATCACCAGCACGTGGCGGCCCACCGGCAGGCGGGCGAGATCGCTGGCCTGGCGCAGCGCCGCGATGTAGCCGACCGCATCCTCGACGCCGGCGGCATCATCGTGCTGGGCGCCGAGCGCATTGACGCCCTGCAGCCCGACACCCAGGAACACGGCGTCGAAGCGCTTGCGGAGATCATCGAGGGTCAGGTCCTGGCCCAGCTTCTTGCCGTGCTCGACGGTGATGCCGCCGATGCCGAGGATGAAATCCACTTCCTTCTGGGCGAAGCCGCCGGGCGTCTTGTAGGCGGCGATGCCATATTCATTGAGGCCGCCGGATTTCGGCCGGGCCTCGAATACGGTGACGTCGTGGCCGTGCATGGCCAGCCGGTGGGCGCAGGCAAGCCCGGCGGGGCCGCCGCCGGCGACCGCCACCCGCTTTCCGGTCGGCGCGGCACGCTCATAGGGGTGGCCCGGCTCCGCCATCAGCGCGTCGGTGGCGTAGCGCTGCAGAAGCCCGATGCGGACCGGCTTTCCTTCCGCCGCCTCGCGCACGCAAGCCTCCTCGCAGAGCGTTTCGGTGGGGCAGACCCTGGCGCACATGCCGCCGAAGATGTTCTGGTCGAGGATGGTCTTGGCGGCGGTTTCGGGGTGGCCCGTCTGGATCTGGCGGATGAACAGCGGAATGTCGATCGTCGTCGGACAGGCCTTCATGCAGGGCGCGTCAAAGCAGAAATAGCAGCGGTCGGATTCGACGAGCGCCTCATGATCATCGAGCGGCGGATGGATGTCATTGAAATTGGATGCATAATTCGCATCGCCGAGGCGCCCTGCCGCGATGTTGGGCCGTCTCTCCGCCATGATCCCTGCTCCTTGCCGAATTGACTTAGGGAGAGAATGACAGAATTTGTTCAGTTGGTCAAATTTTGCTTCTTGCATGCTGGTTCTCACTGACGCGTTTTGCGCCAGGTTGGGCCGCGCCGAACCGCAGAGGCTGCGATGATCGAACCTGGAGAACGGGAATTGGTTCTGATCAGGGAGTGCATCGGGAATGAGGAGACCATGCTGCTCGCCGGTCTTGAGAAGGCCAGCCGGAACACCGGCCTGATCTTGCAGCACCATAGTGGCATCATCGCCAGTTTGAATGAGGAAGCCTGCGATCCATTGTTCGGTTATGACGCCGAATCCGATGAAACCATCTGGCGGGACCATGATCCGGGTTTTGATGACGCCCTGGTTCCGGTCCCCGGCAGCCGCTCCATGCGTGGAAATCCTTTGTCGCTGGCGCGCTGCGAACGAAAAGAAGCGGGCAGCGCCGCCCTTGCCCCTCGCGCCGGCCGCAAGTTCAAGAAATGCCACGGCGCCTGAAAGAACTTTTCAATAGGCTGTCCGGCGGCGGACCCGGGTGAGCTGCGCAATCGCCGCTGACCGAGACGGCACGAGATTGTTATGTAACAAAACATCCAGCCAGCCAGGCGGCAAAGGACCCCCGAACCCGCAACCAGCCGCAAGTCATCTCCGTTACTCTTGCACCCTCTTCAAGCCGCCAAGGAAATCATTTCGTTTCCAAGCGGTTGATCTATGCTCTAGGCTTGAGACGAGAAAGAACAAAGAGCACCAATAGCAGACCAATGTTTGAATTTGCCTCCCGCCCCGCCGACGCCGCCACGATCCGCGCCGAAATCCTCCAGAAGCTCACCTATGCCATTGGCAAGAATCCCGATGTGGCCAAGCGCCATGATTGGCTCAACGCCACGATCCTCGCGCTGCGCGACCGCATCATCGACCGCTGGATGGAATCGACAAGGCGGGCCTATCAGACGCAATCAAAGCGCGTCTACTATCTCTCGCTGGAATTCCTCATCGGCCGCCTGCTGCGCGATGCGATGCGCAATCTCGAACTGACCGAGGCCTTCACCCAGGCGCTGCAATCGCTCAATGTCGAGCTTGATCTGGTGGCGGCTCTGGAGCCCGATGCGGCGCTGGGCAATGGCGGGCTGGGGCGGCTTGCAGCCTGCTTCATGGAGAGCATGGCGAGCCTCGACATCCCCGCCTATGGCTATGGCATCCGCTACGATCACGGCCTGTTCCGCCAGAAGATCGTCGATGGCTGGCAGGAGGAGCTTCCCGAAAACTGGCTTGAGCATGGCAACCCCTGGGAATTTGGACGCCGCGAGGCCGCCTATGAGATCGGATTCGGCGGCCATGTGGCGCCCGGCGTCGAGACCGGCCGCAGCCAGCAACGGCACTGGAAGCCGGCGGAAAAACTCCTGGCCTCCGCCTGCGACACGCCGATCGCCGGCTGGCGCGGCAAGCGCGTGAACACGCTCAGGCTGTGGACCGCGCGCGCCCTCGACCCGATCCGCCTCGATGCTTTCAACAGCGGCGACTATCAGGCAGCGCTCGCGGAGAGCAACAAGGCCGAGATCATCACCCGCGTGCTCTATCCGGCGGATTCGACTCCCGCCGGCCAGGAATTGAGGCTGCGGCAGGAGTATTTCTTCACCTCAGCCTCGCTGCAGGACATCATCCGCCGCCACATGCAGCAATATGGCGACATCCGTTCGCTGAGCGAGAAGGTGGCGATCCAGCTCAACGACACGCACCCCGCCGTGGCCGTGGCCGAACTCATGCGCCTGCTCGTCGACAACCACGCCCTCGACT
Organism: Aestuariivirga sp.; assembly: GCF_046093005.1. Classification (GTDB taxonomy): domain Bacteria; phylum Pseudomonadota; class Alphaproteobacteria; order Rhizobiales; family Aestuariivirgaceae; genus Aestuariivirga. The sequence continues at coordinate 168 of NZ_JBJTER010000165.1, read as the reverse complement.
GGGACGCGGCCTGGGAGATCACGAAGGGTGCGATCAGCTACACCAACCACACGCTGCTTCCCGAGGCGCTCGAAAGCTGGCCCGTGCACCTCTTCGAGCACGTGCTGCCGCGCCACATGCAGATCGTCTACCACATCAACGCCAAGCTGATCGCCGATGCGCAGAAGC
>NZ_JBJTER010000164.1:0-3380 GCF_046093005.1 Aestuariivirga sp. | reverse complement strand
ACGATGGCCGGCAGCATGCGGGTGGTGAGAATGATGAACAGATAGGTATCGTTGCCTTTGAGCGGGTAGCGCGAAAAGCCATAGGCGGCGAGCGTGCCGATGACCAGCGCCAGCAGCACCGAAACGGTCGCGATCACGATGGAATTGAAGAAATAGCGGTCAAAGCCGGTGGGCTCCGGCGCGCCGCCCGCCGTCATCGAGCGCTCGAAGACCGAGCCGAAATTCTCCAGCGTGGGGGTGAACACATATTGCTCGGGGATCAGGCCGAACAGCGAGGTGGGCGACAGCGTGGGCGGCACCGACAGCGCCAGGTCCTGCGGCTTTATGGCCGTGAAGATGATGAACAGCACGGGAAGGAAGTAAATGAAGGAGACGATGGCGGCGGCCAGGGTGCGGCCCCATCCCGCCTCGCCGACCCCGCTCGCCTTGCGGAAACCCAGCGTTTCCCAGATCGATGAGTTCTCGGCCATGGTTCAGGCTCCCTGGGTGCGCCGGTTGGCGAGATAGAGGTAGAGGTTGGTGAGCACGATGACCATGAACAGCATGACGTAGGAAATGGCCGCGCCTTCCGAAGTCTTGTTCTGCTCATTGGCGATGCGGATCAGGTGGTAGGAGATGGTCATCGTGTCGTTGCCGCCCTTGGTCAGCAGGATCACCAGGTCAGCGAGCTTGAAGGCCTCGATGGTGCGGAACAGCAGCGCCAGCATCAGGAGGCCGCGGATATAGGGGAAGGTGATGGTCCAGAATTGCCGCCACTTGGATACGCGGTCGATGGCGGCTGCCTCATAGAGATATTTCGGCACCGACACGAGTCCCGCCAGCACCAGCAACATGACGAAGGGCGACCACATCCAGGCATCGGCGAAGACGATGCCGGCGAAGGCGCCCAGCTTGGTGCTCATCAGGATGAACTGTTCACCGGTGATCCTGTCCACCACATAGCTGAGAATGCCGAAGGTCGGATCATAGTAATAGGTGAAGAACACGCCGGACGCCACGACCGAGAGCATCATCGGCGTCAGCACGAGAATCAGCAGGTACTTGCGGAGCGGAAACTGTTTGGCGAACAGCATGGCCAGAAGGAAGCCGACAATCATCTGGGCGGCCACGGTGAAGATCACGAACAGCGCGGTGTTGATCAGCGCCTTCCAGTTGGCGCCCGCCGCCAGATCGCTGGTCAGAACCTTCACGTAATTGGCCAGGCCCACGAAGCGGATGGACTGCTGGTTCGACTGATAGGCAAAGAAGGAAAGCCCCAGCGACCACAACAGCGGAAAGATATTCATGACAAACAGCACCGCGATCGCCGGAGCCACGAGCAGCCCGCCATAATACTTCCGGCGGTAGGCATTGACGGCGAAAGCGGCGGCCACGAGCGCCGCCATGGCGCCGGTTACCCAAAACGAAACGGCTGCGGGAAGCGCCAGAACCGCGGCCACGGAGATGACCGCGCCCAGAACAATGGCAAGTTTCCAGTTGTCCGCGGAAATCCGCATCAGTGCGGAAGGCGGATCTGTCACTGCGGTTGAAGACATCGGCTGGCTTTTCCAGGAAATGGGCGGGCGCGGGAGACATGCGGCTCCCGCGCCCGGTCTTGTTCGGTTTACTGGATCAGGCCGGCGCTGCTCAGGACTTCCTGCTGGAACTTGGCGATGTTATCCAGCGTGGTCTTGGCGTCCTGCTTGCCGGTGATGGCCAGATCGAACTGATCCTGCTGCTGGGTGAGCAGCTCGAAGAACTGCGGCACGTGCCAGACGTCCTTCTGCCAGTCGAGCTGCGGAGCCCAGGCCCGGTTCCACGGACGGTAGGTCACGTACTTCGGATCCTCATAGACCGACTTCACGGCCGACTGGCCGCCGCCCGCCGCGAACTGGTGCTGGATCTCGTCGGAGAGCCACCACTTCACGAACTCCACGGCTTCCTTGATCTGCTCGTCGGTCGTCCAGGTGGTCAGCACGAAGGGCTGGCCGCCGATGTTGGACCAGCGGATCATCTTGCCATCCGGACCCATGGTGCCCGGCATCTGGCCGAACACCAGCTTGTCGGAGACCTTCGAGGTCTTGGGATCGAGCGAAGCTTCGCCGAGGCCGATCCAGTTGATGTTCATCGCGACCTTGCCTTCGCGGAACAGCTCGTCGGACTTGAAGATGTCCATGGTGCCGGTCTTGGCGACCGGCGGCATGAACTCGAGCAGGCCCAGATACTTCTCGAGGGCCGCGACGGCTTCCGGCGAGTTGACCACGCCCTCGGCCTGGCCGGTCGGCGCCTGGGTTTCGTCCCAGATATTGCCGCCCATCTGCCAGATGAAGCCGTTGATCTGCATTGACGAGAAGTCATAGCCCGTGCCGGCCTGATAGGCGATTCCGTAGAAATCGTCCTCGGCGGGAGCGCCCGCCAGCATCTCGCCCTTCTTGCGGCGGAAGAACTCGCCGACATTCTTGAAGTCATCCCAGGTCATGGCGTCGAGCTCTTCGCCCGTGCAGGGCAGCTTCTTGCCGTATTTGGCCTGGAAGTTCTTCTGCTCTTCCTCGTGGCAGATGATGTCCTTGCGGGCAAAGTTCACCAGCACGTCGGGGAATTGCGGGAAGCCGTAGTAGTTCTCCGACTTGTAGGGATAGGTCGAATAGGCGTTGAGCGGATTCGGGTGAATGCTCATCAGCGTCTTCTTGAATTCCGGGTCGGCGTCCAGAAGATCGTTGATCTTGCGGTAGTAGCCGCCTTCCACGAAGGCGCCGAGCCACTGCGAGTCGGAGACGATGAAGTTGTACTTCTGCTCGCCCGAGGTCAGCGAGGCGTTGACGCGCGTGTAGAAGTCAGGCCACGGAATGAAGTCCACGTCGAGCTTCACGGTGTTGCCGGACTTCGGCTTGTACTGTTCGTCGAAGAACTTCTTCATGATGCGGGTCGGCGGCCAGTCCGGCACCGCCATGGTCAGCGTCACTTCCCCGGCCGCGGCGTAGCTTGCCGCGCCGGTCAGCATGGTGGCGGCAAGGCCGAGGGCCGCCACGGTGCCTTTTACTTTAGCAATCACGTTCATTTCAGGTTTCCTCCCATGGTTAACCGTCTGACTTCAGTCCGCTGGCGTCAGGCCATTGCCTGGCCGTTGGCGGCACGGAAGATGTGGATCTTGTTCAAATCGAATGTCACCGGCATGTGGTCGCCGGGCTTCAGCCCGGTGGCGCTCTGCTCCGGCAGCACCATGCGCAGGGTTTCGCCACCGGCCTCAACCGAAACGACAGTGACGTCGCCCAATGGCTCGATCAGGTGGACACGGCTCGCCATCGCGGCCTCGCCGGCCGCGGCCGGGCGCAGGTCGCTGGGCCTGATGCCGACGATGGCAGCCTCGCCGGCACTGCCGGTGTTGAGCTTGCGCGCGCTGA
>NZ_JBJTER010000163.1:0-24454 GCF_046093005.1 Aestuariivirga sp. | reverse complement strand
ACCGCACAGCACGAACGCGCATCTCCATCGGATAAGGCTTGGTCATGCAAACTGGCCTCCAACCCAGTGGCCAGCTTGAATCAGACCTCAGGTGATTTGGGAATCCCCTTTCGATTCAATCAGACTGAAAATTGCTCTAGGGTAAAGCGGTTACGCTTTCCTTGAGTTCGGCGGCGAGCTTAGCGGCGTCGGTGGTGTAGGGCATGTGCTTCACGAAGCGCCCGTCAGGCCCCATCAGATAGATGATGCTGGAGTGATCCATCAGATAATCGGCGGCCGAGCTGCTGTTGCTGACCTTTGCGTAATAGACGCGGTAGGCGCTGGCGGCGGCGGCCACCTGCTCGGGCGTGCCGGTCAGGCCGATCAATCGCGGGTGGAAATTGCCAACATAGGCCTTGAGCGTCGCGGGCGTATCGCGTTCCGGATCGATGGTGATGAACACCGGCTGGATCGCGTCACCGGCCGGGCCCATCTGGTCAAGCGCGGCGGTGATCACCTGCAATTCGGTGGGGCAGACATCGGGGCAAAAGGTGAAGCCGAAGAACACCAGCATGTATTTGCCGAGGAATGTCTTCTCGGTCAATGCGCGGCCATTGTGGTCGGTGAGCGTGAACGGGCCACCGACCAGCGCCACGCCGGACCCCCGATCCTCGCCGGCATGCCGGTTGATCCATGCATAGCCGCCCAGGCCCGCGGCGGCCAGCAGCACAAGAACGGCAAAAACCAGGACAGGACGGCGCGGCATGGATTTTCTTCTTTCACAGGTCACATAGGTCTAGACTGACCAAATCTCAACCGGAACCGTTGCGCCACTCCGTCCCATGCCGAATGACCTCGCCTTCAACCCAAATCCCGCCGCAGGCGCCGAAATCGGCATGCTGCGCCTGCGCACCCTGGTGCGCCTCCGGTGGCTGGCCATCGTCGGCCAGACGGCCGCGGTGCTCGGCGTTCACTTCGTGCTGGGCTTTCCGCTGCCGCTCGGCCTGTGCCTGATCGTCATCTCGCTCAGCGCCTGGCTGAATATCTTTCTCAGCATCCGCTGGCGCAAGAGCCTGAGGCTGCAGGAGAGCCATGCCGGGCTTCTGCTGGTCTATGACATTCTCCAGCTTGCCGTTCTGCTGTTTCTGACCGGCGGACTGGAGAACCCTTTTTCCTTCCTGTTCCTGGTGCCGGTGACCATCTCCGCCAGTTCGCTGCCGCTGCGCTGGACCCTGTGGCTGGGCTTCATCGCCTTTGCCTGCGCCACTTTCCTGGCGATCAAGCATTATCCGCTGCCCTGGGTGCCGGGCGAGCCATTCGATCTGCCCAAGCCCTATATCTGGGGCATGTGGGCCGCCCTCGTCTGTGGCGTGGTGTTCGCGGCGATCTATGCGCGGCGCATCGCTGACGAGGCGCGGCAGATGTCGGCGGCGCTGTCGGCCCCCGAAAGGGTGCTGGCGCGCGAGCAGCGGCTGTCGGCGCTGGACGGGCTTGCCGCCGCCGCCGCGCATGAGCTGGGCACGCCGCTCGCCACCATCGCGCTGGTCGCCAAGGAACTGAAGCGCGAGCTGCCCGTCGCCGGCGCCCATATGGAGGACATCGATCTGCTGATCAGCCAGACGGCGCGCTGCCGGGAGATTCTGGCCAAGCTGTCGAGCCGCGAGGCGCAGACCGACGAGATGTATCAGCGCACCAGCATCCTGGTGATGATCGAGGATCTGGTGGCGCCGTTGCGTGGGTCCGACGTGGTGATCGCGGTAACCAGCTCCGCCGCGCAGGACGCCAGGGCGCTCGATGACCAGCCGGTGTTCCGGCGTAACCCGGCCATCACCTATGGCCTCGGCAATCTTCTGGAAAATGCCGTGGATTTCGCTGAGAGCCGGGTGGAGGTAGACGCGCGCTGGACGCCGTCCCAGGTGTCGATCACCGTTCAGGATGATGGCCCGGGCTTTCACGAACTGATCTTCGACCGGCTGGGCGATCCGTTCGTGACCACGCGTCCGGGCTATGGCGAGGAGACGGGCGAGGCTGGCCGCCATGAGGGCATGGGGCTTGGCTTCTTTATTGCCAAGACGCTTCTGGAACGCTCGGGCGCGACGGTTTCCCTCGCCAACCGTCCCGATCCGGAGCATGGCGCGGTGGTGCAGGTGGTATGGCCGCGCGGCATGGTTGATCTGGGGCGGGCCTGACGCCGTAATAGTCCTCGTTGAACGCAAGCCTGAGAGGGGTTAGAGAGCCCAATTGCAACTGGAAACCGACAATCAGACCAAGGCCTTCATGACCACCGCTCCGCGTCCATCCGACCGGACGCTGCTTGTCGTTGATGACGACAAGCCATTTCTTACGCGTCTGGCCCGCGCCATGGAAACCCGCGGTTTCGAGGTGCAGGTGGCGGAATCGGTCGCCGAAGGCATATCGCATGTGCGGCGCGCCGCGCCATCCTTCGCGGTTGTCGATCTGCGCCTCGCTGACGGTAACGGCCTCGATGTGATCGCCGCGCTTCATCAGGCGCGGCCCGAGGCCCGCGCCGTGGTGCTGACCGGCTACGGCAATATCGCCACGGCGGTGACGGCAGTGAAGCTTGGTGCCATCGACTATCTGGCGAAACCCGCCGATGCCGATGCGGTGCAGGCGGCCCTGCTCGGAGACACGGATACCCGCGCAGCCCTCCCCGACAATCCGATGTCGGCTGACCGGGTGCGCTGGGAACATATCCAAAGGGTCTATGAGCTCTGCAACCGCAATGTCTCGGAAACCGCCCGCCGCCTCAACATGCACAGGCGGACGCTGCAGCGCATCCTCGCGAAACGCGCGCCGAAATAGACGTTACAGGCCATCCGCCGCCGGATCGTAAAGGCCATGCAGGCGCAGAGCCGCGGCGCGTGCGAAAGACAATGTTACCGCCTTGCGCCGTGATGCATGCAGGTTCAGCGCCGCCGACTGGCGCAGGATGTCCGCTCCCCACCGGTCGGCGACGATGAGCCCGGTTTCCGCGGGAATGATCGCCGGATCGAGGCTTGACGGGATGGCGAAGAACAGCCGGTCGCAGTAGTCCTGATACTCCGGCCATTTGCCATCGCTGCGGAAATCCTCGACCGAGGACTTGATCTCGACGATCCAGATCTCTCCGCTGCCGGCAATGCCGATCAGGTCGGCGCGGCGGCCCGAGGCCAGGGTAAATTCCGGCAGTACGGCGAAATTGGCGGTGCGCAGCAGCCTGGCGGCGCCGCGCTGCACCATCAGTGCTGTTTCCGATTGCCGGCCATCCGGCTTGAGCAAAGGTTGCATGAACTTCCGATCCGCGATCTGCAAAGTGTAGCCCAATTCTCCGCCGGTTGCAGCCCGGCGCGGCAATTCGATGCCCCGCCGCCTTGAACTGGGCTATGCTGCGCCACCGACCAGATGTGGAGAGGCCCCATGCAGCGCACCCGCAGGGAACACGACTCGATCGGCGAGATGGAGATTCCGGCCGACGCCGATTACGGCATCCAGACCGCACGCGCCGTCGAGAATTTTCCAATCACCGGCATCAAGCTGTCGCATTTTCCGGAACTCATCGAATCGCTCGCCATGGTCAAGAAAGCCGCGGCCATCGCCAATCGCGAACTGGGCAAGCTCAGGCCGGAGATCGCTGGCGCCATCATCTCCGCCTGTGATCTGATCATCGCCGGCGACAAGCATGGCGATTTCGTGGTCGACATGCTGCAAGGCGGTGCCGGCACTTCCACCAACATGAACGCCAACGAGGTGATCGCCAATGTGGCTCTCAAGCTGATGGGCAAGCCGCGCGGCGACTATGGCGTCATCAACCCCAACGACCACGTCAATCTCTCGCAATCGACCAATGACGTCTACCCGACCGCGGTGCGGCTCACCATGCTGCGCGCCTGCCCGGAACTGATCGAGGTGCAGCGCGCGCTCGTCGCGGCGCTGATGGCCAAGGCGGTGGAATTCGACGACGTCATCAAGGTGGGGCGCACCCAGCTGATGGACGCGGTGCCCATGCGTCTCGGCTCGGAGTTTCGCGCCTTCGCGGTGACCGTGGCCGAGGACATCGAGCGGTTGAAGGAATTTGCCGCCCTGCTCAGGGAAGTGAATCTCGGCGGTACGGCGATCGGCACCGGCATCAACACGCCCGAGGGCTATTCGCAGCGCGTCATCCGCCATCTCGCGGAGGTGTCTGGCGTGCCGCTGGTTCCGGCGGCTGATCTTATCGAGGCCACATCGGACTTGGGCGCCTTCGTCACTTTTTCCAGCGTACTGAAGCGCATCGCCGTGAAGCTGTCGAAGATCTGCAACGATCTGCGGCTGCTCAATTCCGGGCCGCGGGCGGGGCTTGGCGAAATCCGGCTTCCCGCCGTGCAGGCCGGTTCCTCCATCATGCCCGGAAAGGTCAATCCGGTGATCCCCGAAGTGGTGAACCAGATCGCCTTTCAGGTCATCGGCAATGACCTGACCGTGACGCTCGCCGCCGAGGCGGGGCAATTGCAGCTCAATGCCATGGAGCCGGTGCTGGTTCTCAACATCCTGCAATCCATGCGCATGCTGATCCGTGGCATGAGGGTGCTGCGCGAGAGATGCATCGTGGGCATCGAGGCGGATCGCGAACGCTGTGCTGAGCTGCTGGAAGGATCGCTGGTCACCGTCACCGCGCTCAACCCCTATATCGGCTATGCCGAGGCGAGCCGGGTGGCCAAGCAAGCGCTGAAGACCAGGCGCAGCATCCGCGACGTGGTGCTGGCCGAAGGCCTGATGACCGAGGAGCAGCTGGAACAGGCCTTTTCCACCGCCAACCTGCTGGGGCAGAGGTAGATTTTCGTGAGCTGTGCTTGCGACGTTTGCCAGGGTCTCTCCTGTGCCAGGGCCTGACCACCGCATTGTCTTGTTCGTCACCAAAGAAGACGCCCGGATCAAGTCCGGGCGTGATGAGAATTTGAGGAATGGCGCGGGCAGAAGAACCTGACGCGCTCTTCAGACGCCCCAGCGCAGCGCCGGGGTGTGGATCGGCGCGTCCCAGCCCTTGACGATCTCGTCGTCGAGCAGCGTCACGGTGATCGAGCAGCCGGCCATGTCGAGTGACGTTACGTAGTTCCCCACCAGCGCGCGCACCGCGCGGATGCCATGCCTGGCGAGCAGTGCCGCGGCGGCATTGTACATGAGATAGAGCTCCATCGCCGGGGTGCCGCCAAAACCGTTGACGAACAGCAGCGCATCACCCTTGCGTCCAAGATCACCGGCGATGGCCGCAACCATTTCCTCGGCAATCTCGTTGGCCTGTCGCAGCGCCACGCGGCGGCGCCCCGGTTCGCCGTGAATGCCGACGCCCATTTCCATGTCCTCCGCGCCAATGTCGAAGGTGGGCTTGCCGGCGGCGGGCACCGTGCAGCTGGTGAGCGCCACGCCCATCGACCGCGTCGCCTGGTTCACCTTGTCGCCCAGCGCTTTCAGCGCGGCGAGGCTGGCGCCCTGTTCGGCCGCAGCCCCCGTGACCTTTTCCACCACCAGGGTTCCGGCCACGCCGCGCCGCCCGGTGGTGTAGAGCGAATTCTCGACCGCGACGTCGTCGTCGGTGATGACGGTCTCAATCTCGCGGCCGCTCATCTCGCGCGCCATGTCGAAATTCATCACATCGCCTTCATAGTTCTTGACGATGAACAGGAGGCCGGCGCCCGTGTCCACGGCGTCGGCGGCGGCAATCATCTGGTCCGGGGTGGGCGAGGTGAAGACCTGGCCTGGGCAGGCGGCATCCAGCATGCCGTGGCCCACGAAGCCCGCGTGCAGCGGCTCATGTCCGGAGCCGCCGCCTGACAGCAATGCCACCTTGCCGGGCTTCAGCACCTTGCGCCGAATGAATTTATGCTCGGCCCCGAGGCTCACGATATCGGCATGCGCCGCCGCAAAGCCATCGAGGCTTTCAGTGAGCACGTTGGACACGTCATTGATCAGTTTCTTCATCGCTGTCTTCCTTCCTCTCTGTCGTCGATCAGCCTGGCAAGCTCGCGGACGAAGCTGCTGACCAGGCCGTGAAGCTTGCGGTTGCGCAGCTCATCCCCCAGATCCGGCAGATGCACGGCCAGAACGCCGCCGGCCCCAGCATCTGCCAGCCGCTTGCTCGGATGCGCCAGCGCATAGAGCCGCGTGAACTCCTGCCGCTCAGCCGCCGAAAAGTGGCACACCTCGAAGACCTGCGCGAGATGATTCGCGGGGATCGGCGTCGCATAGGCGGGGTTGGTGATCTGGCTGACGAAGCTGCGGTTCTTGGCCAGCGCCGCCGCCAGCCGCTGGCGGGTGCCTGACGGACGCCGTTCCAGTACGCCGGCCAGCATGCGCTTGTAGGCGGCGACCGCCTCATGCGGGGTCTTCTCGGCGGTCGCGGTCTGCGCCATGGCTCAGAGCTCCGCGATGGCCGCCTTGACGCGGGCGAGCCTAGCGGGGGCCACAGAGAGCGAGGTGAGCCCGGCGGCGAGCAGGGCTTCGAGATGGCGGGGATCGCTCGCCATGTCGCCGCACAGGCTGACGGGAACGCCCGACCGTTGCCCGTAGCCCGCCACCTGTTCGATGAGCCGCAGCACGGCTGGGTGACCGGGATCGTTGAGGGCGGCGACCCGCGCATCGTCGCGCGAGGACGCCGTTACGTATTGCGTCAGATCATTGGAGCCGATGGAAAAGAAGTGAGCGTCCGCGAACAGCTCCGGCGCGACTGCAACGGCCGGCACCTCGACCATGATGCCGAGCGGTGGCAGGCGGCAGGGCATGCCCGCCGCTTCGAGCTCCGCCACGCAGGCGGCGAACAGCGCCGCGCTCCGCGCCAGTTCCGCCGGCACGGTGACCATCGGGATCATCACCTTTAAGTTTCCATGCACCGCCGCCCGCGCCAGCGCCCGGAGCTGGGTGCGGAACACCTGTTCATGGGCCAGCGTCAGGCGCACGCCGCGCAAGCCGAGGAACGGGTTGGTTTCGCCTTCCGGCGTCAGGCCGCGGATCGGCTTGTCGCCGCCGATGTCGAGGGTGCGGATGGTGACGGGCTTTCCGTCCGCCCATTCGAGGAAGCGGCGGTAGGCGCGATACTGGGTTTCCTCGTCGGGGAGCGGCGCGCCGTCGCGGAACAGGAATTCGGAGCGCATCAGGCCGATGCCGTCGGTGGTGGATGATGCGATGTGGTCGAGCTCCTCGACCCCGGCGACATTGACCAGCACCTCGATGCGCGCGCCATTGCGGCGGCGGGCGGGCTTGTCGCGGAATGCCGCTTCGGCGGAATGCCTCGCTTGGAGCATGACCAGCTCAGTGGCGAAGCCCCGGGCTTCACGCTCATCGGGGTCGGTGATGATGAGGCCTGCGCCGCCGTCGACGATCAGCGTTCCGGCATCGCCGGGCAGCGCCTCTCCCAGCCCGACCACCATCGGAATGCCGCGGGCCCGGGCCAGCATCGCCACATGACTCATGGCACTGCCGCGGCTGAGCGCGATGGCGCCGCCGCTGCTCCAGTCGGTTTCGAGAAACAGGCTGGGCGGAAGATCGTCGCCCGCCAGCACCATGCCTGGCTGTGTGGCATCAGCGGCTTCGCCGTTCAGATGGCGCAGCACGCGGTCACGGATATCCTTCAGGTCAGCGGCGCGGGCGCGGAAATAGTCGTCCTCGGCGGTCTCATACCCGGTGATTTCGCCCGCCAGCGCCTCCGTCCAGGCCTCATGCGCGGGCGTGCCGCCGTCCACCGCCGCAAAGGCAGGGGCCGACAGCGCCTCGTCCTCGAGCATGGCAAGCTGAAAGCCGAGAATGTCCTGCGCCTCGCCGTCCACCCGCTCCATGAGGGCTGCAACGCCCGCCATGGCTGCCGCGATCGCGGTCTCCAGCGCTGCTCTCTCCGCGAGCGCATCGCCGGAACGTCGGCGTTGCGAACCGGCATCCGACAGCCGCCGCACCGGGCCCATGAACAGCCCATCGGATGCAGCGATGCCCTGGCGCCTAGTGCCCATTGCCGGCTTCGTCGAAATCGCGCCTCACCAGATCGACGATGGCCTCCACGGCGGCCAGGGCATCCGCGCCGCTGGCGCGCACGTGAAGCGTGGCGTTCTGCTTCACCTTCATCGCCATGACCTTGACGATGCTCTTGGCGTCGATCCATGGCCCGCCCTCGGCGGCGGCAATGTCGATCGCCGCGGCAAAGCCCTTGGCGAGCTTGGTGAGCTTCACGGACGGCCTCGCATGCAGCCCCACGTCATGGGTGATGATGACCGATCCTTGCACGGTTTCGCTCATTGCGGGGAAAGCTCCTCGGCGGTGCGCCTGACATCGGCGAGCGAGCCGCCACCCCATGCCTCGGTGGCGGCCATCACCGCGCCCTCCACCACCGGCGCATTGCAGATCACGATTTTTGCCTGGCGGTCTTCGGGCAGCATCTCGATGGCCATTTCACTGTTGGTTTCGGCGCCGCCGAGATCGACCAGGATCGCCACGCCATCCTCAGACCAGGCCTGCTCGATGGCCGCCATGATCTTCTCGACACTGGTGCCGAGCCCGCCGTCCGGGTTGCCGCCGCAGAAGCCGAGGGGCACCTCGTTTCCAACCATCTGGCGCACCATGTCGGCCGCGCCCTTGGCGACGTCCGGCGAATGCGAAACGATGACAATTCCCACCGTCATGCCTTGCCCTCCAGCACGTTGCAGATGGCTTCGATCATGATCTGGCTCGAACGCGCGCCAGGGTCCATGTGGCCCACCGAGCGCTCGCCGAGGAAGGACGCCCGGCCGCGGATCGCCTTCATCGGCACGGTGGCCTCGGCGCGCGCCGCGGCCAGTGCGCGGACACTGGCGAGGCTCGCCCCTCCGCCAGCCAGGTGATCGGCCACCGGGCCCAGCACATCGAGCATGGTCTTGTTGCCGAAATCGGCCTTGCCGCGGGCCTTGAGTGCGGTGACCGCGGCGGCAAGCGCGCGCGCCACATCGGCGGGCGCGGGGTCATCCGGCAGTTCCTTGCCGAGCGTCATGAACAGCGTCCCGTAAAGCGGGCCGGACGCGCCGCCCACCTTCATGACCAGCGTCATGCCGAGGCTTTTCAGCGCCTCACCCGCCGGCTTTGAGAGGATATTGGTCTTGTCGGCCAGCACCGCTTCGAAACCGCGCTTCATGTTGAGGCCGTGGTCGGCATCGCCGATCGCCGAATCGAGCGCCGTCAGTTCTTCGGCGGCGGCGATGATGCGCGCCGCTGTCTCGTCAAGCAGGGCTTCGAGCGGAAGAACCATGGTTCCAGCATCCTGTGTTTAGTCTTTTGTTTAATGAACACAGATTCACTAAACATACAAGCCTGTTGTTTGACGCCTGGCTCACGCCGGACCGGAAATCCCGCTACAATGACCGCCAAGGTGATTCTCCGGACTCCCGCGATGCGAAGATGGCTTGCCCTGATCGTCCTGTGCCTGTGGCTTGGCCCCGCCTGGGCGGGAGAGCTGCGGCAGGGCGTCTCGGCCTTTCGCCAGGGCGATTACGAGACGGCGGTCTTGATCCTCAAGAAGCTGGCGCGGCAGGGTGATCCCTATGCCCAGTTCAGCCTCGGCGCGATGTATGACGATGGCCGCGGCCTGCCGCGCAACCTGAAGCTGGCGCTGCAGTGGTACAAGCGGGCCGGCGCACAGGGCCTTGCGGATGCGCAGTACATGGCAGGTTATTTTTATGGCGGAGGCCGTGGCGTGCGGCAGGATCCGGCCGCTGCCCTCTACTGGTTTGAGCTCGCCGCCGCCGGCGGCCATCCGCTGGCCGGCAATCTGCGCGACCAGCACTGGAGCCAGTTGCGCGCCCCGGTGCGGGAGCGCGTGGAGGCGAATGCCACCGCCTGGCAGGCCGCCCATCCCACGCAGCTTATCTGCAAGCCTGGCCTTTGCATTCACCCGGCCTGGACGCGAAGGCCGCGCTGGAATTTCTTCGATCCGAGACAGGACTTCCAGTGATTGGCCGAAAGGAGCCGTGAATGGACATCCTCATCATGCTGCTGCTGCTGGCCACGGTAATCCTGATGCTGCTGGATAAGCCGCGCCCGGCGATCCTGGCCGCCTGGTTCGCCGCCGCCGCCGTCTCCGCCGGGCTGTTCAACCATCACGTCACCTCGGCGTTGAGTCTCAGCTTCTGATGCAACAGGCTCTGGCGCGGCCCATCTACTGGTTCCTGCATCTCTGGGTGCTTGCCTATTGCGCGGTGCTGATCGCGGCGCTGGCGCTGCAATTCGCGCTCGGCGAATTGCCCTGCCCGCTGTGCATGCTGCAGCGCTATGGCATGATGCTCTCCACGATTGGCCCGGTGTGGATCATCCTGCAGGCCAACCGCGGGCAGCTGACGCCACAGCGCTACCAGCAGGGCCTCGGCCTCGCGGCGCTGGGCGCGCTGATCGGCGCCGCGGTGGCGGCCAGGCAGGTGCTGCTGCACATCCTGCCGGGCGATCCGGGCTACGGCGCGCCGGTTCTGGAGCTCCATCTCTACAGCTGGGCGCTGGTCACCTTCCTGGTTGTGCTGCTCGCCGCCGCAGCCCTCGGCATCCTTGCGCCGGCCACCCTGCGGCCGGAACCGGCCCCGCCGCCGCCCCACCCGCTGTCGCGGGTCACCATCGCGCTGTTCGTGGCGGTGGTGGCGGTGAACGCGGTGATGATCGTCTTCCTGGAAGGCTTCGCCTGGGTCCTGCCAGACGACCCGGCGAGCTACCGGCTTCTGGATCAGCTGGGCTGAAAGCCGGTCATTGCCGAACCGGCGGCGGATCGGCTATACGAAGTCTCCCGGCACAAAGCACCCGTAGCTCAGCTGGATAGAGTGCTGCCCTCCGAAGGCAGAGGTCACAGGTTCGAATCCTGTCGGGTGCGCCAATAACTCATTGAAATTATTGATTTAAATGGATCGAGTTTCTCGCGGCGCTCCCTTTGGATTCTGCTGCTCACCACCTGCTCACCACGGCGAAAAAATTTGCGCGCGGCTTGGATGAAAGCGAAGCGAAAATGGTAAGCGCCGCGAATTTCTGTGGCTAGTGAGGTTGCGAGGTCTGAACCACGCTCACTGCGTTTCGAGCGCGGAAGAACCAAGGGCCCAGGGAGCGGACATTTCCCCATGATCTGCTCATGGCGGGTCCGGTGGCATCCTTCCTCTTGCACTGAAGGCTAGACCGGAAATGAAAACTTGCACTGCCCTTCGCCGTACGATGGAAAAAAGCTTGAATTTCGCGGGAATTTGCGTGTGACTGTGGACACCGGTTTCAACCTTATTGACCGGCAAGAACGTCATGCCCCCTGGGGGTGCCTATATCTTCCAAGGCTTAGGCTTTGATACCGGATGCAGCCGGCTCACACGCAATTCTCCAAAATTCGCAGAGGGGGTTTACTGCTCATGAAACCTTTTTTCTTCCCGTTTATGAGTGTTGCAGGGCAACACCGGTGATAGAAAACCGACCTTGGCAAGATCCGATAGCCCCCCTAGGCAGTTTTCACACATTCTATCCGCATTCACTTGAGAGCCGCACTCACCCTGAACCTAGTCGCGCACTGTCTCCGAAATCGCTTCGCGAATATATGCGGCAAGTTCATCTGCCGCGGCTTTTTCCTTCTTCGATATCTTGCCGTCAATGCCCATAACCACCTCAATCAAATCCCAGAGCTCCGCAGCGGAGAAGCTGGGTTCATCAGCTAGGCGATGAATGGATGCTTCAACCTCATCACTTGTGGGAGCCTGCTCCCGGCACCACCGCTTAAGGTCCGAAACGTCTTCATCCACCAGGGAAACGCCGAAATCCCGAGCACGTTCGAAAGCGTAGCGGTTCAGGATATCGGCCTCGAGCCTGCCAAGCTTGTTGTCGGCCCGCGCGGCATAGCTCAGCACCAGGAGCTCATCTCGAGTGTACTCCAGGAGACCACGGACTCTGCCGCTTGAGGTGGGCTGGCATTCGGCTGGAGCAGACAGGAAGAACCGGATATCGATGAAGCCTCTTGCACCGACATAGACGCTGTAGAATTCAGCCGCCAATGGCACACGGGGATATCTCTCTGCAGCACGCGCGGCCTCCATTGCCTCAACATAACCGACGTGATGGCTGTTGCTTGCTCCCCAACCCACGACCTTTAGTGCATTGGCATCATGGGGATTGCGTGGTTCGGGTTCGATGATGAGACCAAAGGCTCGCCCCGAACGATGAAGCCTGAATGGCCTGCTGCCGGTTCCGTGGACACTCACTTAAGCTAACCCAGCCTTCCTCTCGAACTCAATGGGGCTGATATACCCGAGCGTGGAATGCCGGCGCTTGGGGTTGTAGAAGCACTCGATGTAATCGAACACATCGGCCTTGGCTGTCTATTCTCCGATAACAAAGCTCAGAGACCTTGCGTCCGGCGATTGAGCGTTGAGTGTATAAGCTTTTTCAACGAGATGGTTGAGGCAGCGCGGGCCCCATGCTTCCACGCATTACGATTGCCCTTTGGCGCGATGTGTCTTACCCGTTTGCCTGAACGGGTGTTGCGAAGCTATCCGGTCTCTGCATCCCCGAGGGCAGGGGACATCATCGGGTGCGTAACAGACATGGCGCGCTAGTCGCCCGCTGGGCCCATGATCTTCTTGCGAAGACGGCGAACGCCGTACCACACGAGGAATACGATCGCCGGAATGCTCAGCAGGCTGACCAGCTTGGTGTCGGTCTTGGCATAGTCGCCGAAGCCTTCGATAAGCTTGGCGAAGATGCCGATCAGATAATAGCTGATCGCCACCACCGACAGGCCTTCGACGGTCTGCTGCAGCCGGAGCTGCTGCAGCCCGCGCTTTTCCATCGATTTCAGCACCTGCTGGTTCTGGGCCTCGAGGGCAATGTCGACCCGGGTGCGCAGCAGGTTGGAGGCCCGCTCGCTGCGTTCGGCGAGGCTCCGGATGCGGTCCGAGACCGCCTGGCAGGTGGCCATGGCCGGCGAGAAGCGGCGGTCCAGAAACACGCCAAGGCGCTGGAAGTTCATCAGCTTCTCCTCGCCCAGCTCGGCGACGCGCTTGTCGACGAGGGCGGCATAGGCGCGCGAGGCCGCGAAACGGTAGCTGGTGCGGCTGGAGATTTCCTCGACGTCGCGGGCGATGCGGCTCAGGGCCGTCAGCAGCTCGGCATCTTCGTGGCTTTCGCGCGCCGACAGCATGTCGGCGGTGACCTTCGAGACCGCCCGTTCGAGGCTCGCCAGTTCGCCCTGCACCTTGCGCGCCATGGGCAAGGCCAGCAACGCCATCATCCGGTAGGTTTCGATCTCGTGGATGCGGCGCACGACGCGGCCCAGCCGGAACGGCGATAGGCCGTGATCCTGCACCAGCATGCGGGTGTAGCCGTCAGGGCCGATGCGGAAATCGGTCCATACCGTGGCCTGTCCGGAACTGACGCGCGAACCGGCCAGATCCTCGTGCCCGAACAGGGCCACCAGATCGGCGGTGCTGGGCTCGGGCTCGTCCTTGGCCATGACGCGCGTGTGGATGCCCACCAGCCGCGCGCCAGGCAGGCCATCGACCCAGCCGACCGGCAACAGCGCCAGAGCCTCGCCCTTCTCGGGGCCGCCCTCGGCCACTACGCTCAGCCGGTAGAATTCGCCGTGCCGCTCATATTTGATCTGGCCGCCGGCGATGTCCGCCGAATGATGCGCCGCTCCCCCGGCGGGCGGTTTCACCCCCAGCGCGTCGCACAGCAGCTTGATGTGGACGACCGGGTCGCCGTCGCCCTCCCGCAGGGTGAAGGCGAGATGGGTGATGCGGGCGGGCGCCGTCACCGGCAGGCCGGGACGACCGTGCAACTCGTCGTTCAGAACATAACGAAGGTCGTGATCGCGCATGGCCACTCCTTGGCCCAGCTTTACGGGGCCGGGCCGGAACGGTCAACGGCACGCCACGTATGGTGTAACTTCCCTCTTCCGCCCCTTGATGAAATCACTATAAGAGCGGCGTCATCAACAAGATCAGTGTTCCGGAGAACCCGCCCATGAGCAAAATCCGCGTCGCCATCAACGGTTTTGGCCGCATCGGCCGCAACATCGTCCGCGCCATCTATGAATCGGGCCGCAAGGACATCGACATCGTGGCGGTCAATGATCTGGGGCCGGTGGAAACCAATGCCCACCTTCTGCAGTTCGATTCGGTGCATGGCCGGTTTCCGCACGAGGTGGCGGTGAAGGGCGATTCGATCTCGATCGGCAGCGAGCAGTTCAAGGTGACCGCCATCAAGGACCCCGCGCAACTGCCATGGAAGGACCTGGGCATCGATATCGCCATGGAATGCACCGGCATCTTTACCGCGCGCGACAAAGCCGCCGCCCATCTCGCGGCCGGCGCCAGGCGGGTGATCGTCTCGGCGCCCTCCGACGGCGCGGACTTCACCGTCGTCTACGGCGTCAACCACGACAAGCTCTCGAAGGATCATCTGGTGATCTCGAACGCATCCTGCACCACCAATTGCCTGGCGCCCGTGGCCAAGGTGCTGAATGATGCGATCGGCATCGAAAAGGGCATGATGACCACCATCCATTCATACACCAACGACCAGCCGTCGCTGGACCAGATGCACAAGGACCTTTACCGGGCGCGCGCCGCGGCGCTTTCCATGATCCCCACCTCAACGGGTGCGGCGAAGGCCGTGGGGCTGGTGCTGCCGGAACTCAAAGGCAAGCTCGACGGCTACGCCATGCGGGTGCCGACGCCCAATGTCTCGGTCGTCGATCTCAAGTTCCTTGCCAAGCGCAAGACCACCAGGGAGGAAGTGAACGAGGCGATCATCAGGGCGGCGGGCGGATCGCTGAAGGGCATCCTCGGCACGACGAGCCGGCCCAATGTTTCGGTCGATTTCAATCACGATCCGCATTCCTCGGTGTTCCACCTCGACCAGACCAAGGTGATGGACGACAGCTTCGTGCAGATTCTCAGCTGGTACGACAATGAATGGGGTTTCTCCAACCGCATGGCCGACACCGCGGTGCATTTCGGCAAGCTGATCGGCTGAGCCGCATGGCCCGGCCGTTGCTGATTTCGCCGTCGATCCTCGCCGCCGATTTCGCCAGGCTGGGCGATGAGGTGCGGGCCCTCGACGAAGCCGGCGCCGACTGGATCCACATCGATGTGATGGATGGGCATTTCGTGCCCAACATCTCCTTCGGCATGCCGGTGATCGAGGCGATCCGCCCGGTGACGCGGAAAACCTTCGACGTGCATCTGATGATCTCCCCCGTTGACCGCTATCTCGAAGCCTTCGCCAGGGCTGGCGCCGACCTCATCACGGTTCATGCCGAGGCCGGCCCGCATCTCGACCGCACGCTGCAGGCGATCCGGGCGCTGGGCAAGCGGGCGGGCGTCTCACTCAACCCGGCAACGCCGGCGCATGCGCTGAAACACGTGCTGGACCGGCTGGATCTCATTCTGGTGATGACGGTCAACCCCGGTTTCGGCGGCCAGGCCTTCATCCCCGCGATGCTGGAGAAGATCGCCGAGGTCCGCGAAATGGTCCGTGGACGGAACATCGATATCGAGGTGGACGGCGGCATTGGGCGCGGCAACGCGGGCGCGGTGGCGCGGGCCGGCGCCAATGTTCTGGTGGCGGGCTCGGCCATCTTCAAGAGCCCAGACTATGGGGCGGAAATCCGCGCTATCCGGACGGCGGCGGCCAGCATCGCGGTCTAGCCTTTGGTTCCAGGGGCCGCCGGGTTTTCCACAATGTCCCTTTACCTTAGCCAAGAGCTGGCCTAGCGAAAGGGAGCGTTCGAACCGGCAGGCGGCAGCCCTAGAGGGGATCGATGAAAAAGCATGGCCTATCTCTTGCACTCGCTCTCGGCCTCGCTCTGGCAACGCCCGCGGCGCCGCCCGCGGCCGCCGCCGACGCCGTGACACCGGCCGAGTCCTTTGGCGACTGGCACGTGCGGTGCCGCGAAATCGTCAAGGGCGAGAAAGCCTGCGCGCTGCACCAGAGGCTGGTTTCGGAAAAGACCGGAAAACACGTGATGGCGCTGGCCCTGGCCGGAAACCGTGAAGGCACCGCTTACCGGCTGACCGCGATTATGCCGCTGGGCCTCGATGTTCCGGCCGGGATCACGGGCCGGATCGGCGATGGGCCGGAGTTCAGCTACCAGCTGCAAACCTGCATCATGCGCGGCTGCATCGCCAGTATCGAATTGAGCCCGGAAGCGTTGCGCGCGCTCATGGCCGCCGGCAGCGTCACCACCCGCTTCAGCCTTCGCGGCGTGGACCAGCCAATCACCGTTTCGGCCTCGCTCAAGGGGCTGCCGGATGGTTTCAAGGCCTTGCGGGCGCAATAGGCCATTCCGCTTGTCAGAACGCGGCAACTGCCGTTAGGTGGCGGGTGCGATGACTGCCTATGTCTTTATTGTTCTTCATGGCGTGCTGATGAGCGCCGTCGTGGTGCGCGTGCTGTTGCGGCGCCCGGCCCGGGGCGTGGCGCTGGCTTGGCTTCTTCTGGCGGTGGCGCTGCCCTATGTGGGCGCGCTGCTATATTTCCTGATCGGCGAGCGGCGGATATCGCGGCAGCGGGCGCAGCGGCTGGCGCAGTTCCAGGTTGACTTACGGAAACTCACCGCCCCGCACATCGCCGAGAACTTCAAACTGCGCGGTGATGGGGCGGTCGCCACCGAACACCGGCTTCTTGAGAACGCCGGGGAGAGCCTGTTCGGCATGCCGGCCATCAACGGCAACCGTCTGGCGCTCGCGTCCGACACGCTGGACATTCTCCACCGCATCGCCGCCGATGTCGACAAGGCGCGGACCAGCGTGCTGATGGAATTCTATATCTGGAGCGAAGGCGGCCTCACCGCCGGGGTGCGCGATGCCCTGATCCGGGCGGCGAAACGCGGCGTCGCCTGTCTGGTTCTGATCGACGCCATGGGGGCCGGGCGGTGGTGGAAGAGCGGCGAGCCAGAGGCCCTGCGGGCGGCGGGCGTGGAACTGCGCGCCGCGCTGCCCGTCGGCCTTCTGCATGGCCTTGCCCGCCGCACCGATCTCCGGCTGCACCGCAAGATCGTGGTGATCGACGGCAGCCTCGCCTGGACCGGCAGCATGAACATGGTCGATCCGCGGTACTTCAAGCAGGACGCGGGCGTCGGCGAATGGGTGGACGCGATGGCGCGCATCGAGGGCCCGGTCGCCGGCCTGCTGGCGGCGGTGATGATCAGCGATTGGGTGGCGGAAGGCGGCGACAGCCTCGATGACGTGATGAGCAAAACCGGGATCAGGCCCACCCCGGTGGCCGGGGCGGTGCCGGTGCAGGTGCTGTCCTCCGGTCCGGGGGAAACCGGCGACGCCCTGTTGCAGATCATGATGTCGCTGATCGCCGCCGCGCAACGCGAAGTGGTGATCACCACGCCCTATTTCGTACCGGAAGATGCGCTGATCCTGGCGCTGCGCGGGGCCGCGGCGCGCGGCGTCAAGGTTATCCTCGTGCTGCCGAAACGCATCGATTCCTTGCTGGTGCGCTATGCCAGCCGATCGTTTTTCGATGAGATTCTGGAGCCCGGCGGCGAGATCTACCAGTTCAGGAACGGGCTGCTGCACACCAAATCGATCACCATCGACGGGACGGCCGCCATGTTCGGCACCGCCAATGTTGACATGCGCAGCCTGTGGCTGAACTACGAGTTGTCGCTGCTGATCTATGATGCCGCCACGGTTGCCGATCTGCGGCATCTGCAGGAGCGTTACATCGCGGCGTCTGAGCAGGTCAAGTTCACCCCGTGGCCGCGGCGGCCGCTTGGCGAACGGCTATTGGAATCCTCGATGCGCCTGGTCAGCCCGCTGCTGTAGTGATTTTACTTAGCGTCAACTAAAACAGATCGGGAACGCAATCTGAGATGTCTGAGAAACGGAGAAAATCCTGCCTGGCGGATTTCCCCTGGGTCAGAAATAAACCTGTAGTGAATTCATTGGTTTACAGGGTCGCCAGCGGGAATTGAGCTCGCAAAGCACCGTGCAACTATTGCAAACCTTTTCAGTAGTTCCGAACATATCAGAAACGTTGCACTTGTGTAGAAAACAAAACTTTAAGTTTAGTTGTTTGATTTAAATTGGACCATCACCTTAGGCTGGGCGTCACTCCGGCGAAATCCGGGGTGACGCCCGGCTTAGGATGATAGTTCAGGCTAGACTCAAGACGCTCTAGTTATCCGAGGCACGGCGTCAGTGAAGGCCAAAACCTAGCTCAAACCGCCATGAGTTTCCTGACTCGGTCAGCGGCCATCTCAAGGTCACGCCGAGGAGCGTTGCCGTCTGGCATGGCGGGTGGCATATCGAACCAGGCCAACTGTTTTTCCGACACCAGCCGGGTAAACAGCCGTTGCCGGTCAGCCGCCGGTTCGATGACGGCCAAGTCAAAGAGCCATGAGGCTGGCTTTAGCAATGGCTGGGGCTGTTCCACGGCGTGGCGGTGCAGCCAATCCCCGAGCCGCCATTTCAGGCCCAGGGCCTGTGGCAGGCGGTAGATCGATACGGGCCTGGCGGCGGCCATTGCGTCTGAGAGCATCGACACCGAGTCGCTGGTGACGACGATTTCGGCTGCGCTGGCCAAAGCATCCTGGTAGCTGTTCTGGCTCTGGCCGAAGACACTCAGCTGATGCGGCGCATTGATTTTCCTTGCGAAAACCGCGATCGCTTCTCGCGGCGTGCGTGGACTGGTCACGACATGGAGCGTAAGCTTTTTCCGCGCCGCATAGGCCAGCACATCCGCCGCAAGCCGCGCGGCAATGCCGGAGTCCAGGCGATCCGGAAAGGCCGGGCCACCCACCAGCACGACGACCGGCCCGTCCGCCGGTGGGGGCGGCGGCATCACCGCCGCACTGGTGATTGGCATTGCCAATTCGAGCAAATTCGGTGCGTTTTGGATGCGGTATTGTGCGGTTGTGATGACCAGGTCGAAGTCGCTGGCTGAACCGGCGGGCCTGCCGAGGCAGACGATGCGGGTGGCGCCTGAAGACGATTTCTTGATGCGCCGTGCCACCATGCTGGGCAGCGCCTCCGCGCAGATCGCCAGATCGGGCCATGGGGGGCGCAGAGGTGTCTCCAGCCGGGCCAGCAGCGGATGCCGGGGTCCGCGAAAACTGAGCCTCTTGATCTCATGAGCCCAGCCCGCCGCTGCAATCAAAGCTTGCATCTGATCGAGATCGCCCTGGCGCCCGCCGGACAGAATCCAGACCCGGGGATCAGCCGCCATGGCCCTGTTCCCTCGCCTCGCGCAGCACCGCGCGGTAGCTGTCGAGAAGGCCGCTCAACACCGCATCCCAGCTGTAGCCAAGGGCGCGCGTTCGCGCCGCTTCGCCCATGCGCCGGCGGAGCGCGGCATCGGCTGCCAGCTGCGCCAGCCGCGCGGCCAGCCCATCCTCATCGCGGGCGCTGACCAGAAATCCCGTGACGCCCTCGGCAATGAGTGAGTTGCTGCCGCTCGACAGCGCATTGACGGCGGGAAGCCCGCTCGCCATCGCTTCGAGCGTCACGTTGCCGAAGGTTTCGCTCTCGCTGGGAAAGAAGAAGATGTCGGAAGAGGCATAGGCGCGGGCCAGCTCTTCGCCATGCAGGAAGCCGGGGAAGATGCCGGTAGGCAGTGCCGCCCGCATCGCCGCCATTTCGGGCCCGTCGCCGATGAGCAACGGCCGCACCGGCAATCCGCTGGCCAGGAGCCTTGCCATCACCCGCGCGTAGACGGCGGTGTTCTTCTCCTTCACCAGCCGCCCCGCGAAGGCGATGGCCACCTCGCCATCGCCCAGCCCAAAGCCGCGGC
This sequence comes from Aestuariivirga sp., assembly GCF_046093005.1. Lineage (GTDB taxonomy): Bacteria > Pseudomonadota > Alphaproteobacteria > Rhizobiales > Aestuariivirgaceae > Aestuariivirga. The sequence continues at coordinate 4,732 of NZ_JBJTER010000163.1, read as the reverse complement.
GCCAGGCCATGTCCCGCTTCGCGGGCGAGAACAGCTCGCTGTCCACGCCGCGCGCCCAGATTTCCACGTGCCGGGACTGGCCCTCGCGGCGGATGATCTCGGCCATCGATTCGGATGGCGGATAGACCCGGCGCACCCGGTTGTAGAAGCGGCGCATATGCGCCTGGCCGAGGGCCTCGAACAGGCCGAGGCCATAGAAGCGCAAATAGGTGTCATAGCGCGTATGGTAGGAGGCGACCGCTGGCACGCCCCAGCGCTCCGCGAGACTGAGTGCCTGAGAGCCCAGAATATCCGGCACCGCGATATGGAACAGGGTGGGCCGGAAGGCTGCGAGCCGTTGCCTCGCTTTGGACGGAAGGCCGAGCGCGATGCGGTATTCAGACCGGGTGGGGATGGCGAAGGACGGCACCGGCACCAGTTCGCCCACTGACTCAAACGCCGGCTTCGCGGCCACCGGCGCGAACACCAGGACGGGAATGCCGCGCCGCTCCAGGAAGGCGACAAGCCGGTTCAGGGTCAGCGCGACGCCGTCCTTGATGTAATTGTAATTGCCGGTGAACAGGGCCACCCGCAGCTCCGGCCCGGGCTGCCCTGCGACATGCTCCATTCTTGCGCTCAGGCGGCGGCCTTGAGCGGCGCCAGCGGCGGCACGCGCTGCATGACTTCAACCGCGTCGTGGCGGATGAAATTCTTGGCCATCGCGTCCTTGAGCTGCGCGTCGGTCACGAGGCCCTTCTCATAGGCCTCCCTGAGCAGGCCGAAGAACAGCGCTTCCTGCTTCAGGTCGGGATGACGCGCATAGCGTCCGAGCAGCGCGTGGTCGCCGAACAGCTTGCGGCGCATGCGCATGATCCAGCCGATGACGGGTCCGAATTCGGTGGGCGTATAGTCGACCTTGAGCCCGGTCTTCCAAGGCTGGGTACGCCGCCTCGTGTTGTGGATCATCTTGGTGGCTGGCGTCAGCTTGTCGAAATCATTCCACTCATTTTCGAACACGCCGATGGTGTTGGGGTCCTCCATCAGCAGCGAAATCCAGTTGTGATAGTCGCGCTTGCCCTCGAACAGTTCGTTGAAGCCCTTCTCCACGTCCCAGTGGGTGAGCCTGGCGCAATCGAGCAGCATCACGCTCGAGGCAAAGGCGCCGTTCTTGAACTTGGAGCCGCGGCACATGATGGCCTTGCCTTTCATGTCCCGCGTCAGCAGTTCCCACACGTCCTGCACGGCGAACACATCCGGGTCCACCACCAGCGCGCGGCCCTTGTAGCCCATCAGCTTGGGCGGCATGAAGCGGGTGAGCGTGAAGGACTGCAGGTCGTTCTCGTGCCAGACGCGCTTCACGCCATGGCGCATGTAGCTCTGGCCCTCGCGCTGCGAGAAGAACGGATAGTCCTCCTGGCGGATGACGCTGACATCGAACTTGTCCGCATGCGCCGAATTGCGCTTCATCGAATAGGCCGAGACGATCGCCCCGATCGACTGCTTGTCGTTGGTCTGGATGAAGATGTGAGGCCGGGTGGCCTCCGCGTTTCCGGTCGCAGCCATGTCAAACCCCGAAACTATTGCTTACTCGCCGCCCCTGTATCATGTACTGAGCCTGGCATCAAACGCCACGCCCACATGGTAGTGGGTCAGTTTGAATTACCGCACTGGCTTTCGCCCAAGAACGCGATGGACTGAATTAATCTCGTTCATGAACCAAAGAGTGTGCGGGCAGACCCAGGACATGATTTCCTGAATGTTCTTCAGCTCCCTCATCGGGCGCTTGTCAAAAATCGCGCCATGATGAGCTATCCGATTTCGCCAGTTGCGAAACTGATCGACCCTATCATAGATGTTTTGACGCGACATTCCATTGGGAACGTATGGAAACGCGGCTGTCATCCCATTAGACCAAAGAATGGTGTCAAAATTTGAGGTCAGCAGATGGTTCCAAAACCCAAGCGAAAGGCTTCCGACGATGTGGTTGATCGTCATTCCAGCACCATGATCTCGCGTACAGTCCCTGATCGCGTTGGTGATGCCAGTTTGAAGGCGGTTTGGAAGTGGGCTTACGAACGAGTTATTGACGTGCCAGTTCTGGCCGAAATGTGCGGCAAGAACAACGTGAAGTCGATTGCGTATCGCAACCTCTAGAAGTTGGTTGGGCAGGTAGAAAGACTCACAGATCGAAGCATTCCAGACATAGAGTCGCAGCGCCCTGTTCTTATCGCCTTTTGCTTCCGCAAAATACCTTCCAATCCGTTGAACCGAAATGGTTTTTTCGATTTCGATATAGGTGGAAGAGATGCACGAGAATTGGTATTGCATTATTAACCTGAAGCCGTTACGAATTATCTCGTGAGCCGTGGGGTAGGGTCACTGCGAAAGCACATCTCCTGCGGACGAGATTTGAGGCCGGGCCTACGGGCGCCGGCCTCACCTTTTTTTGAGCTTACTGAAGGTAAGCGCGTCAATTCAAGACGCCTTCTTGTAAGGTCCACGTTTGCGGTCGATCTTGGCTTCCTCAGCTTCAACTAAGCCTACAATGTCGCCAATCTCCCAAAGCAGATCCGATACGCAAGCGGCCATGGCTGGCGACATGCGCAGCTTTGAATGAACCTTGACGAAATTGTAGTACATCATGTGCAGGGCGACGGCGTACGCGTGGTTCTCGACTTTCTTTGAGAAGGCATTCGTCAGGCGGGTGAAACGGCGCATGTGCATGCGCATCGTGAGGTTATGGCGCTCCACATAGGACGTGCTGACGTGGGCCGGGTCTGGATCGTCCTCAACCCGGTTCTTGGTGGTGCCGATGCATTCGGCAGGGCTATAGCGCCCCTTGGCGGCTTCCGATGATGCCCCATAGACCTTGTGCAGGACGGCGTAGTCAACATCGCCACCAAACGCGCCCTCAACCGCCTCAAGGTAAGCCTTGTGGCCATCGCTGGTAAGCTGGATACGGTTCGTCAACCGGGCGCGAAGGTCATCCACAAACAACATCGCGCACTCGCCATCACGGCCGCCGACGAAGTATGACAGGATCATCTTGCTGTCGGCGTCGAGCGCGGTCCATGTCCAAGTGTCGCCCGCACCATCAGGAGCAGCTTTAGCGGCGGCCACGTTCTTTTGCTTCGCATAGGTGAAGGACCAGATTTCATCGACCTGGACCCGCTTGGACTGGACGTTCCGCACGTTCTCGTCATGAAACGCCATGCAAGCCTTCCCGGCGTCGATCAGCAGCTTGATGACTGTGTTCTTGCTGGCACCCGTGAGCCGGGTGACGGAACGGACGCTATTGCCCTCACAAAGGAGGTGAAGGATTTGGCAACGGGTCTGGCGGTCCAGTATTTTCATACTGCCCCTTATGCTTGAAAAGGACGTCATTGTCAACATGCTTGCAAAATTTATATGCTTGCAATGTGAACTGCTCGGCCTTAGATTGCAAGCATCATGTTTTTGGAGATGCTTGCATGAATGACGAAATCACCGGAAAGGCCAAAGGTGGCAAAGCGCGCGCAAACGCCCTGACGCCAATTGAACGGAAAGCAATTGCCCAGAAGGCTGCGATTGCGCGATGGGACAAGCCCTATTCAGTCACTCACAAAGGCAGTTTGGAAAAGGACTTTGGCATTGCGGTTGACTGCTACGTTTTGAATGACACTCAGAAAACGCCCGTCATCAGCAAGCGTGGCATGGGTGAGGCAATCGGCTTTAGCCGTCGCGGCGAACGCTTGGTTTCGTTCGTGAACAGCAAGGCAATGTCAAAACACATCGGCCGCGAGTTGCGTGAAAAAATTGAAAATCCCATTGTTTTTCAACCAAAAACCTCGGCCGCGACAAATGCGATTTCCGAGCGCGCGCATGGTTATGATGCCACAATCTTGATTGATCTCTGTCAAGCGATCATTCAGGCCAAGAACGCTGGGAAACTCCAAGGGCCGCGTTACGAGAAAATGCTGCAACAGGCGGAAATCCTTCTGTCTGCTTCAGCTAAGAACGGCATTCGCGGCTTGGTCTATGCCGTGGCAGGGTACAACCCCAGCGCACAGGAAGTAATTGATGCCTTCAAGGTTTACGTAAGGGAGGAGGCAAAAAAATATGAACCGGAGTTTCCCAACGAATTGTACATCCAATGGCACCGCCTCTATGACATTGCCGTCCCCGAGCGCGGCAAACCTTGGCATTTCAAACACCTCACCGTGAAACACGTCTATTACCCGCTTGCTCAGAGCAACGGAAAGCTTCTCACCCTGTTGAGGGCCTTGAGGGCAAATGAAGGCGACCGGGCAAGAAAGCTTTTTCAGTTCCTGAACGATGTCGGCGCTCGTGCGCTGCGTATGCAGCTAGGCCGCGTTCTTGAAATGGCAGAATCTTCGCCGGACAAGAAAACGTATGAAGGAAAAATCATCGACCGTTTTGGAGGGCAGAAGGAGCTAGACCTCGTTATTCCTTCCCCCAACGCGTCCGCGCCGCCTTCTGAGCCTGCTCCTGCCGTTCGGCAGGAGTAAGTTTCTTAGCCCTAGCTTTGCCACCCTTCGCCCCACCAGCACGGCCCCGTTTAACGGCGGCGGGGTCTTTTTCCTTGTTAGGAGATTCTGGCGCTTCACCAGTCGCAAGATCAATCATTAGCTTGGCAAGCTGCGATGAGTCGCGCGGGCGTTTCGGGTGTTTGTCCATACACACAATATAGCCTGACCCGTCCGGCATTTCCATGATAGTCAAGAGGGGTCAAATTTCAAACTGACCCACTACC
>NZ_JBJTER010000162.1:0-52218 GCF_046093005.1 Aestuariivirga sp. | reverse complement strand
AACCGCACAGCACGAACGCGCATCTCCATCGGATAAGGCTTGGTCATGCAAACTGGCCTCCAACCCAGTGGCCAGCTTGAATCAGACCTCAGGTGATTTGGGAATCCCCTTTCGATTCAATCAGACTGAAAATTGCTCTAGATCCAGGCTCGGCCGCATTGAATTGCGCCACCGGGGGATTTTCGCCGCGAGAGAGAGAAAGCCGCTGGCCTTCCGGGCGTGCCGGCGGCAAGAATTCGGCTCGTCACGCTCAGCCGGACGACGCCTTTACTCAAACAGGCTCGAAACGCTTTCCTCGCGGTTGGTGCGGCCGATCGCTTCGCCCAGCAGCGATGCAATCGGAATGGTGCGGATGTTGCGCGCGATCTTCACCGCCTCGGTGGGCTGGATCGAATCGGTGATCACCAGTTCCTTCAGCTTCGAATTGGTGATGCGCGAGACCGCCCCGCCCGACAGCACGCCGTGGGTGATGTAGGCGGTCACGTCCTTGGCGCCTTCCGCTAGCAGCGCCTCGGCGGCGTTGACCAGCGTGCCGCCGGAATCGACGATGTCGTCGATCAGGATGCAGGACATGCCGGCGACATCGCCGATAATGTTCATGACCTCGGATTCGCCGGCCCGCTCACGGCGCTTGTCGACGATTGCCAGTGGCGTATCGAGGCGCTTGGCCAGCGCCCTGGCGCGCACCACGCCGCCCACGTCGGGCGAGACGACCACCGCGTTGGACACGTTCAGGTGATTCTTGATGTCGCGCACCATGACGGGGCCTGCGAACAGATTGTCGGTGGGAATGTCGAAAAAGCCCTGGATCTGGCCGGCGTGCAGATCCATGGTCAATACCCGGTCGGCGCCAGCCCTTGTGATGAGATTGGCCACCAGCTTGGCCGAGATCGGGGTGCGGGGGCCGGGCTTCCGGTCCTGGCGGGCATAGCCGAAATAAGGGATCACCGCGGTCACGCGCCGGGCCGACGCCCGCTTCAGCGCGTCGATGATGATCAGCAGTTCCATCAGGTGGTCATTGGCCGGAAACGAGGTCGATTGCACCACGAACATGTCCTGGCCGCGCACATTCTCGTGGATCTCGACGAAGATCTCCATGTCGTTGAACCGCCGGACCGTGGCGTTGGTCATCGGCATATTGAGATAAGAACAGATGGCTTCCGCCAGTGGCCGGTTGCTGTTGCCTGCCACGATCTTCATCATGTGCGAAATCCCCCAAAGCGGCCGGTTCGAGGGGTCTATAACAACCGCGTGAAGCCCTGCAAAGCGTGATTCCGCTGATGCAGCCATTGCGGCCCCTTATGGCCGGGGGGCTTGCGCTAACGGTAATTCTTGACCACGTCGAAGATACCGGTGGCGGCTGCTTCCGCTACCGCCCTCGCGGCCGGCCCCCAGCCTTGGTCGAGCGCGCCTTTTGGCAGATCATTGGATTGTTTCACATCGCCCAGCAACTTGCCATCCGGCGTCTTGACCAGCCAACGGATCGACACTGTCTCGGTTTCGGCGTCCTTCTTCGACAGTTTGACGCGGCCCTCCACGGTCAGCGCATCGTGCTGCGGCTTGCTCACCACTGGCCAGCCCGCCTCGGAGAGCACTTTCCGCACGACCGTGGTCAGTTCCGCATCGCCGCCGCCAGGCGAGCCTTTGACCGGCACCACGGCCACGGCGCGGATCGCCTGCTTAACTGGATCGGATCTGGCTTGAACGGCGGTGCCATCCTTGACGTTGCCGGCCGCCGCTGTCACGGTACGCTGGGGCAGTTGCGGCTCATCCTCGCCTGAGGGAGCCGGGGCCAGACCTTCATCCGAAACCGCTACAGTGGGCAACATTCCCTCGCCGGGGAGCGGCGCGACCGAGGCGACTGCCGGCAGAAAATCCTCGTGCGCCACCACTTTGTCAGCCTCTTCGAGGCCAAAGGTTCCCAGCGCCGCGAGGCCGGGGCCATGCACGGTTTCGAAATCGATCTGGCGCTCAGCGCCCTCACCTGCCTTGGCGAACAGGTCGGGTGGCGGCGCAATGAGTGAGGCGACCCGCGCCGCATAGCCCATCTCCGCCAGCCTGCGCGCCAGCTCATCGGCGGTCCGCCGTGCTACCCGGTCCAACACCGACGGAGTCACGGCCTGCCAGGGATCAGCACCGGCGAATACACCGGCATTATCTTCGCCGCCGATCGTGCCGATCAGCGCGCCATCAGGATCGCGGAACTGAAGCTCATAGATCACACGCACGCCGTTGCTGGAAGGCAAGGCTCGCATGCCGCCACCCAGGCTCAGCAACCCGAAGGCGCTCTCGCCCGCAAGGATCGCTATGTCATGGCGGGCGCCAGCCTCCACAAGCGCTGTGTTGAATGCGGCCAAGCGATCCGCTGGCATGCCAGCGATCTGTTGGACGGCCACCTGCGGCAGAATCTTGCCTTTGGCGCTTCCGGGCGGCCCGGCGTCCCTCAATAGCGATGCGGCAGAGCAGCCAGTTAATATCATCACCAACAAGGCCAGCGCCGCGGCTGGCCATGCCCGCGGCGCCACGTCGCATAAGATGGCTGCCCCGTACCGCATCGCCTATCGGGTTATCATTCCGAGCGGCGCCTTCGAAACCGCCTCGAGCCGCTTTTCCCCAATGATGTAGGTGCGTCCCAGGCAATAGGCGGCGCCGGCCTCGGAATTCATCAGGATCATGTGCGCGAAAAACACCATGCCGGGCTCGATCTCGATCTCATTACCCTGATAGAACATGGGTGAATCCATCCAACTTGGTGTAAACTTGGCGCCCAGCGAATAGCCGCAGGCGTTGAGCCGGTGGTTGCGCATGCCGCGCTGGTCCATGACCCGGGCATGGGCTGCGAACACGTCACCGGCCGTCCGGCCCGGACGCAGCTGCTCCTCGACGGCGGCCAGCGCCTCGCGGCAGGCTTCGTCCATGGCCAGGTGTTGTTTCATGGGCTTGCCGACGATGAGCGTGCGCATGAAAGCGGCGTGGTAGTGGCGGTAGACGCCCGCCCATTCGAGGGTGAGCTGATCGCGCCTGGAAAGCTTGCGGCGGCCGGACTTATAGCGGCAGAGCAGCGCGTCGCGCCCGGACCCGATGATGAACTCATTGCCGGGATAATCGCCGCCGCCGGCGAACACCGCGCCTTGCTGGGCGGCGAGGATCTCGCCCTCGTCGGCGCCGGCCTTGGTCTTGCGCACCGCTGCCTTCAACGCGGCATCGCCCAATTCGCCGGCCTTGCGCACATAGCGCAGTTCGGCTGGCGACTTCACCACGCGGATCATGTTCACGAGATCGCTCGCGTCAGCGAGCTTGACGAAGCCGGAGAGCGCCTCATCCACCTGCTTGCCGTTGAAATGGGTGAGGCCATAGGACTGGGTTTCGATCCCCAGGCGTTTGCCCTTGCAGCCCAGGCTTTCCAGCATGGTCCGCAGTTCGCCAGCGGGCCTGGCGCCCGCCGCATCGGTCCAGATACGGATGTCCTCGATGATCGAGGTGTGCCTGGCCTGGCGCAGATCGGCTGACCGGGTGAGCAAAGCGAGCCTGCCATCAGCGCCCAGATACAGGCATTGAAAGAAGCAGAAGCCAAATGTGTCGTAGCCGGTCAGATAGTACATGCTTTCCTGCTGGAACAGCAGCAGGCCATCGAGGCCCCGCCGCGCCATGGCGGCGCAGGTGGCCGCGATGCGGCGGGTGTATTCGGGCCGGGTGAAATGCAGGGCCATGATCTCTCTCCTCCGTCAGACGATGGCGATGGCCGAGATCAGCCGGCCATAGTCCGCCTCGTTGCGGTGCGTGGTGCGCCGGTAGCTGAAGAACCGGCCCTCGTCGGCATAGGTGCACAGCCCAAGGTCGACAACCCTGCCCACACCATCGGAACGCAGCCGGTTCGCGAGGTAGGCAGGAAGGTCGAACATGAAATGGCCCTGGCGGGGAGATTGCGCGAAGAATGCCATATTGGCCGCGTCAGCTTGACCGAAACGTTCGCGAAACTCCGGTCCCACCTCATAGGCCTGCCGGGAGATGGTCGGGCCGATGACTGCGATGATTCGACGCAGATCAGCACCTTCCTGCTGCATGAGCGCCAGGGTCCGGGTGGTGATGCCGTCGAGCGCCCCCTTCCAGCCGGCATGCGCGGCGCCGATGACCCGCGCCACGGGATCGGCGAACAGGATGGGGCCGCAATCGGCGGTGAGCACGCCCAGCGCCACGCCGGGCCTGCGGGTGACGAGCCCGTCCACCCGCGGCCGTTCGTCTTCGGGAAACGGCTCGTCAACCACAACCGCCTCGGCGCTGTGCACCTGCCAGGCCGAAACCAGGGAGCCGGGTTCGACGCCAAGCCGCCTCGCCGCCATGGCCCGGTTGGCCAGCACCTTGGCGCGGTCATCGCCTGAGCCCAGGCCGCAATTGAGCGCGGCGAACACGCCCGTCGAATGGCCGCCCAGGCGGGTGAAGAAGCCGTGGGAAATGCCGTCAATCCTGAGATCTTCCGATTCGATCATCATCATTGGAATGGGTATGGCGCCTCAAGGCCGGGCGCGGTTGCCGCCAGGACCTTGAACAGGTTACCCATTTGCGAAGGCTCCGCAAGCCGCGCCTGCTGGCGGGCGAGCATGTCGCGGGTTGGCGCGTCAGCGGTGGCCGCCAGTTGCGCGAAGCGTGCCTCGCTCCCCATGGCGAGCAGGAACTGGCGCTGGCTGAGCGGCCGGCAGACCGATGCGCCGCTTTCGGCAAGCGCCTGCGCCAGCGCCTGGAAATCGACATGTGAGGTCAGGTCGCATTCGCCCGGCGCCGCGGTGACGGGCACGAAGCGGTGGCCGCGCATCGCCTGCAGCGTATCGCCCGCCTGGCCAGCGAGATGACCATAATCGATGACCAGCGCGGCGCCGCCGTCACGGGCGAGACGCGCGCCGATGGCGCCAGCGATTGCGCCGCGGGCGGGTGCTGGTTCCCGGATATCGCCGTCTTCACCGCCCTGTGCCGCAACCGGCGCGCCCAGCCCGATCGCCAGCTGGCCGTCGGCGAGGCCCACCACACGTTCATGCCAGCGGCCCTGCCGCCTCTCGATCTGGCGGTTGGGGATGGCATCGAAAAACTCATTCGCGATGACGATCGCGGGACCGTCCGGCACATCCTCAAGCCTGGCGTGCCAGCGCGCCGCAGCACCCAGCAGCTGGCGCTGCCGCGCTTCCAGAACCGGACTCGTTTCGACGAGATGCACGCGCGCCGCAGCGGCGAGGCCGGGAGCCGCCCGTTTGAACGTGCGCAGCATGTCCGCCATCAGCGTGCCGCGGCCCGGGCCAAGTTCGATGATGGAAACCGGATCGGGCCCGCCCATCATCCGCCACAGCTCAGCCGCCCACACCCCGATCAGTTCGCCGAACACCTGCGAGATTTCCGGGGCGGTGAGAAAATCGCCCTTCTCGCCCAGCGGATCGCGCGTCATGTAATAGCCATAGCGCGGATGGCCGAGGCACAGGCCCATGTAGCGGTCAATCGTAAGGGGGCCTTCGGCGGCGATGGTTTCGGCGATGAGCCGTTCAAGCGGGGTCATGGCGCGACCGCAGCAGCAGCCAGACGCCCACCGCGCAGAGCGGCAGCGACAGCATCATGCCCATGGTGAGCCCGCCCGCGAAATAGCCGAGGAACGGGTCCGGCTCACGCACCCATTCGACGAGGATCCGCGACAGCCCATAGCCCAGCGCGAAAATGCCCGAGGCGCGGCCGGGGTGCTGCAGGGCGCCATAATGGTGGGTGGCGATGCGCACCGCCAGGAACAGCAGCAGCCCCTCGAGCACCGCTTCGTAAAGCTGGCTCGGGTGACGGGGCAGCTGCAGCGCGTCATGCGGAAACACGAAGGCCCAGGGCACGTCCGTCGGCCTGCCCCACAATTCGCCATTGACGAAATTGGCGAGCCGCCCCAACCCCAGCCCCACCGGCACCGAGGCGGCGCCGAGGTCGAGCATGCGGTCAAGGCTGGTGCCGATCCGGCGTCCGAAAAACAGGCAGGCGACCACCACGCCCAGAAACCCGCCATGGAACGACATGCCGCCATCCCAGATCCGGAGAATGTCCACCGGGTGGGTGAGATAGAACCACGGCTTGTAGAACAGCACATAGCCAAGCCGGCCGCCGAGGACCACGCCGAGCACTGTCCAGATGAAGAATTCGTCGATCTGGGCCACCGTCATGGAAGGCCTGGTTTGGCCCCACAGCCGGGGCGTCTCGACCAGCCGCTTCATGTACCAGGAGGCGAAAACCAGCCCCGCGATATAGGCCAGCGCATACCAGCGCACCGCGAACGGCCCGATCTCGAATGCCACCGGGCCGATGCCGGGAAAAGGCAGGACGGCGAGGCTGCCGGCGTCAGTCATCATGGCGCCGGACAGTGGAAGCGGGCAGGCCCGGCGTCAAGCCGCATCTTGAAGCCGGAGCCAGCAGGACATAGTTAGAGATCAGAAAGGGTTATCCACATGAACACCACCCAGACCCGGATTTTCGACGAACTCGCCAAGCTGATGACCAACGCGGCAGGCGCTGCGCAGGGCATGCGCCGCGAATTCGACACGCTGGTGCAGACGCAAATGGAGCGTGTGCTCAACAACATGGATCTCGTAAAGCGCGAGGAGTTCGAGGCCGCGAAAGCCATGGCCCAGAAGGCCCGCGAAGAGAATGACGCGCTGGCCGCGCGCATCGCCGCGCTCGAAGCCCGGCTCGGCATCGCCCCCAAGGCTGATTCGACCACTGGCTGAAGTTTGCGCCAGCGTGACAAGGCTGTGGAGGAATCATGTGTTTTCCTGCCCCCGGCCTTGCGGCGACTCACCCGCTTCGGCAGTTTCGCTCCATAGGCTGGCGCATGGCGAATTCGTCAGCCTACGGAGGAATAACGGATGGCCCTCGAGGCCCGCGAAAACGAGAATATCGGAAATCCGCTGGACCGGGTTGAACGCATCGCCGAGGCCTATGAATGGGCGTTTTCGCGGACCAACGCGCGCGAAGTCATGATGGCGGTGTCCGGCGGCTGGAGCGACATGACGGTGACGCTCAACTGGCAGGAGGATTTCGAAATCCTGCATGTCGCGGCCAGCCTTGACCTGAAGGTCCCGGCGGCCCGGCGCGAGGAAATGGCAAAGCTGATCGCCCGTATCAACGAGCAACTTCTGGTTGGGCACTTCGACCTGTGGCATGCTGACGGCAGCCTCCTGTTCCGCAACAGCCTGCTGCTCAACGGTCAGGCCACCGCCAATGACGCGCAATGCGAGGCGCTGATCCGCCTCGCCATCGAATCGGCCGAGCGCTACTTCCCGGCTGTGCAGTTCGTGGTCTGGGCGGGCCAGAGCGCGGCGGAGGCCCTCGAGGCGGCGATGATCGACACCTGGGGAGAGGCGTGATGGTGAAGCTGGCCGGAACCCTGGTATTGGTCGGCGCCGGCAAGATGGGCGGCGCCATGCTGGAAGGCTGGCTGAAAAGCGGCGCCGAGGCAGCGAAGATCGTGGCGCTCGACCCCGCGCCACCCGCCGAAACCAGGGACCTGGCGGCGCGCGCCGGGGTGAAGCTCAACCCCGATCCGGCCACCATTACGGATGCCGAGGTGGTGGTGATCGCCGTGAAGCCGCAATTCATGGAAGAGGTGCTGCCCGGCATCACCGGCCTCAGGGCATCGCGGCCGCTCATACTTTCCGTTGCGGCGGGCAAGACCATCGCCTCCTTCGAGCGCCATTTCGGCGCCGATGCGGCGGTCATCCGCAGCATGCCCAACACGCCCGCCGCGGTGGGCCGCGGCATCACCGCCATGGCCGCCAACCGCAATGTCTCACCGGCACAGACGGTGCTGGCCCAGGCGTTGCTCGCGGCGATCGGCGAGGTGGTGACGGTGCCGGACGAGGCGATGATCGACGCGGTGACGGCGGTGTCGGGCTCCGGCCCGGCCTATGTGTTCTATCTCACCGAATGCCTGGCGGCGGCGGGCGAAAAAGCAGGGCTGCCGAAGGAACTCGCCGTGCAGCTGGCGCGCGCCACCGTGGCGGGCGCCGGAGAACTGATGCGCCAGTCAGGGATTGACGCCGCCACACTGCGCCAGAACGTCACCTCGCCCAAAGGCACCACATTCGCGGCGCTCGAAATCCTGATGGCGGCGGACGGCATGCAGCCGCTGCTCGACAAGGCCGTAGCCGCCGCCGCCAGGCGCTCGCACGAACTGGCAAGCTGAGGCCCCGGGTGACCATCAGCTTTGACGATTTTCAGAAAGTCGACATCCGGGTCGGCACCATCGTGGGCGTCGAGCCGTTTCCCGAGGCGCGCAAGCCAGCCTTGAAACTGCGCATCGATTTCGGGCCGGAGATCGGCGTGCGCAAGTCCTCCGCCCAGGTCACCAAATACTACACGCCCGAAACGCTGATGGGCCGCCAGGTGGCGGCGGTCGTCAATTTCCCGCCGCGCCAGATCGGCCCTTTCATGTCGGAGGTGCTGACCCTGGGCTTTCCGGACGGCGCTGGCGATGTGGTGCTGGTGGCCGTCGAGCGTCCGGTCCCCAATGGCGGGCGGATGTATTGAGCGCGCGTGGCGCTCTGATGGAGCGCTTCAATCGCCGGCGGCGCGCGACCAACCGGACAGGATTCGGCCAAGATTGCAAAACCGCTGTCCCGCCCTAGATCGCCCACTCGCCCTTGCGCATCAGGGCCTCCGGCGTGCCGTCCGGCAGGATGCCATCGACGTCGAGTTTGCCCGAGCCGATCATCCAGTCGACATGGACAAGGCTGGAATTGGCGCCCAGTGCGGCAAGCTCCTGCTTGGAGCGCTTCGAGCCGTCGCGGATGTTCTCGGTGTAGGACTGGCCCACCGCCACATGGCTGGCGGCGTTCTCGTCGAACAGCGTATTGTTGAAGATAATGCCGCTTGCCGAGATCGGCGAGGAATGCGGCACCAGCGCCACTTCGCCGAGCCGCGCCGCGCCTTCGTCGGTGCCGATCAGGCTGCGGAACGCTTCCTCGCCCTTTTCGGCTGTCATTTCGACGATCCGGCCCGCTTCGAAGCGCACCCGGATGCCATCGATCAGCGAGCCCTGATAGGAGAGCGGTTTGGTGGAAGAGAGCGTGCCGTCAACGCGATCCTTATGGGGTGCGGTGAATACCTCTTCGGTCGGAATGTTGGCGTTGCAGAACACGCCATTCAGCGCCTTGCCGCCGCCGCCTTTCCAGAAGTGATCATCGGCAAGCCCGAGCATCAGATCGGTGCCCGGCCCCGAATATTTAAGCGCCCGGTAGCGCCGGTTGTTGAGGAAATCGGTGCGGCGGTGCAGGTCGGCGTTGTGCTTCTCCCACACGGCGATGGGGTCCGGCTGGTCGGCCTTGGTGCAGGCGAAGATCGCCTTCCACAGCTGCTCCATTGCCGCGGCCTCCGGCACGCCGGGAAACACCGATTTGGCCCAGGCGGGCGTTGCCGCCGCCGCCACGCACCAGTTGATGGCGAAACCGGTGATCAGTTCCAGCGCCGGGCGGTAGGCCTGCGAGCGGGCCTTGTTGGCGCGGGCGAGCTTCTTCGGGTCCTGGCCGGCCAGCAGCGAGGGGTTTTCACCGGCGATCGCCAGCCGCGCGGCGCCTGCCTTGAAGGCTTCGGCCATGCCGTTGAACAGCCAGCCGGGTGCGACGTCGAACGCCTCCTCGGGCGCATGGGCGAAGCGCGCCAGCGTGGCCGCGTTGTCGGAATAGATGGTGGTGACCAGGCTGGCGCCGTCGCGGTAGGCATGCTCGGTGATGCGCCGGACCAGAGGTACGGCATCGAGCGGCGCCGTTACCAGGAGCTGCTGGCCCTTTTGAATGTTGAGGCCGGTCTTGACGACGAGCCGGGCGTAGGCATCGAGGAGATGATCATGCTGTGTCATGGCCTGTCATCTACACCGGAGGGATGGCGGAATCCAAGGGCTCGTCCTATAGTTCATGCTCAATCCATGGCCTGATTGCTCTGCCCTGATGATCGTTCCTCTATCGCTCGCGCCGCGCACCGAAGCGGTGCTCAAATATCTGCCCGCCGACATCGAGATCCTCCGGGAAGGGGATTTCGTGCGCTGCGCCGTCACCGGACAGGCGATCGCATTGGACGATCTCCGCTATTGGGACGTGGCGCGGCAACAGCCCTTCGTTTCTGCTGCCATGGCCTTCGGCGGACATCCGCGCAACCGGAACAAGTGAAGAACGCCAGGTCATGGCCGGTGACGCATGCGGCCTCGCTGTGACTGGAATTGCAGCGCCGGGACGTGTATAGCCATGCCTCTTTTGGCGAATGGGCAGGGATCTGCCCTGTTGGAGTATGTGTAATGACCACGACCTGGGCACCTGACAGCTGGCGGCATTTTCCGGTCATGCAGATGCCGGAGTATGAGGACAGGGCGAAGCTGCAGTCGGTTGAGGCGCAGCTGGCGGGATACCCGCCGCTGGTATTCGCCGGCGAGGCGCGCAAGCTGAAGCGCAAGCTCGCGCGCGTTGCGGAAGGCAAAGGGTTCCTCCTGCAGGGCGGCGATTGCGCCGAAAGCTTCGCCGAGCATTCGGCTGATAACATCCGTGATTTCTTCCGCGTCTTCCTGCAGATGTCGGTGGTTCTGACCTTTGCCGGCGGCCAGCCGGTGGTGAAGGTGGGCCGCATCGCCGGGCAATTCGCCAAGCCGCGGTCCTCGCCCACCGAAACTGTCGGCGGCGTGGAACTGCCGATCTATCGCGGCGACATCGTGAACGCCGCCGAGGCAACCCTCGAGGCGCGCCGGCCCGACCCCGAGCGCCAGATCATGGCCTACCGCCAGTCGGCGGCAACCCTCAACCTGCTCAGGGCCTTCGCCCAGGGCGGCTATGCCAATCTTGAGCATGTGCACAAGTGGACGCTCGGCTTCCTGAAGGATTCGCCGGCCTATGAGCGCTATCAGGAGATTTCTGACCGGATCACCGAGGCGGTGGGCTTCATGCGCGCCTGCGGCATCAATGCTGATACCGCGCCGCAGCTCCGCACCACGGACTTCTTCACCAGCCACGAGGCGCTGCTGCTGGGCTATGAACAGGCGCTGACCCGCGTCGATTCAACAAGCGGCGACTGGTATGCCACCTCGGGCCACATGCTGTGGATCGGCGACCGCACCCGCCAGCCGGACCACGCGCATGTCGAGTTCATGCGCGGCGTCAAGAACCCGATCGGCCTCAAATGCGGCCCATCGCTGAAGCCCGACGAGCTGGTCAGGCTCATCGACAAGCTCAACCCCGACAACGAGCCGGGCCGCCTCACCCTGATCGCCCGTTTCGGCGCCGACAAGGTGGAAAAGCACCTTCCCGACCTGATCCGCGCGGTGAAGCGCGAGGGCAGGGTGGTGGTTTGGTCCTGCGATCCGATGCACGGCAACACGATCAAGTCCACCTCAGGCTACAAGACCCGTCCGTTCGAGGCGGTGCTGGGCGAGGTGCGCCGCTTCATGGGCGTTCATCAGGCTGAGGGCACCCATGCCGGCGGCATCCACGTGGAAATGACCGGCAAGGACGTGACCGAGTGCACGGGCGGTCTCCGCGCGCTCCGCGACGAGGACCTGAACGACCGCTACCACACCTTCTGTGACCCGCGGCTCAATGCATCGCAGGCGCTGGAACTTTCATTCCTGGTGGCGGAGGAGATCAAGAAGGAAATGGCCTCCAGGCCGCGGCCGGACGACGACGAGATCGTCGAAGCCGCAGAGTAAGCGATGATCGAACTCTATCACTGGCCGACGCCGAACGGGCACAAGATCACCATCTTCCTCGAGGAGGCCGGTCTTGCCTACCGCCTGCATCCCGTGGACATCGGCAAGGGCGAGCAGTTCAAGCCGGAGTTTCTGGCGATCTCGCCTAACAACCGGATTCCAGCCATCATCGATACCGCGCCGGCTGACGGCGGCGCCCCGCTGTCGATCTTCGAGTCCGGCGCCATCCTGCTCTATCTCGCCGAGAAAACGGGCCGGTTCATGCCGGGTGATCTGCGCGGGCGCAACGAGGTGATGCAATGGCTGTTCTGGCAGGTCGGCGGCCTCGGTCCGATGTCCGGCCAGGCGGGCCACTTCGCAATCTACGCGCCGGAGAAGATCCCCTACGGCATTGAGCGCTATACCAAGGAAGTGAACCGCCTCTATGGCGTGATGGACCGCCGTCTCGCTGACCGGCCCTATCTGGCGGGCGAATACTCGATTGCCGACATTGCCTCTTACCCGTGGGTAGTGCCCTATGAGCGCTACAGCCAGAACCTGGACGATTTTCCAAATCTGAAGCGATGGTTCGAGGCGATCAAGGCGAGGCCCGCGGTGGCGCGCGTCTATGCCAGTGTGGCGCCGTCCTATGCGAAGCCGATGTGCGACGAAGAACGCGGCGTGCTGTTCGGCCAGACCGCGAAACGATAGAAATCTTCACGGCGCGATGATTGGCTCGGCTTCGGCGCTGGGCTTGCGGCGGAACTCCAGCAGGATGTGCAGGAACAGGGCGCCAAGCACGATCGCCCCGCCGAGCAGCGTCTGCGCCGCGGGCACTTCGCCCATGAAGGCAAACACCCAGAACGGCGTGAACGGCACTTCGAGGGCGGCGAGCAGGGTAGCCTCCGCCGCCGGTACCCGCTTCGAGCCCAAGGTGTAGAGCGCCAGCCCGGCCGCGTTCTGAACGATGCCGAAAGCCACGCAGAGCAGGAAGTCATGCGTGGAAATCGACAGCGGCTCGGCGAACCAGAAGCAGCCGAAGGAGCAGATCCAGGCCGACAAGGCCATGGCCGGGAGCATCGGCACTTCGCGATGCATGCGCATCACGGTTGTGAAGCCCGCCATCGACAGCGTCATCAGCACCGCCAGGGCCTGGCCCAGCAGGCTGCCGCCCATCTTGGCCCCCCACAGCATGACGCCCACGCCGATGAGCGCCGCGAGGCTGGCGAACAGGGTGGACCGGGACGGTTTCTCGCCGATCGCCAGATAGGCGAGTGCTGCCGTCATGAACGGCACCGTGGCGTAGATCACCATGGCATCGGCCGCGGTGGTCAGGCGCAGCGCCCCGATGCCAGTGATCATGCCCGCCGCCGACAGCAGCGCCACCGCCAGGGTCGGCCAGCCGAGCGAGCGGAGAATGGCGGCTGCGCGGCCGCGCTCCATGACCAGGAACAGCACGAAGACGGCAAGCCCCGAGAACAGTCCGCGCCAGAACAGCATGGTGGTGAGGCCGGCGTCGATGTTGCGCACGAACAGGGCGGAGGTCGACCAGGCGAGCGCCGCCCCCGCCACCAGCAGAAGCCCGATGCGGTGCTGTTTCTGTTCGTCGCGGGTCATGGCTGGCGGCAATCCGGCTGGCAAGGTGGGTCTCCATGGCCATAGCCGGGCTGGGTCCTGTCCGGTAGGCTACAAACGGCATGCCGCCCCCCGGTTTCGCGCAAGCCCTTGACCTTGCGTGGCAACTGACGCATGTTCCGAACCGTTATGACCCGCCGCCCCGCCACCGCCGCTTGCCGCGGCATTATTATTTGCAGCTAGCAGACAACCGCTGGCAGGGCGCCGCTTGACCTAAATCCAAGACGAAGCGAACCCGGGCCGGCAAGCCTGAGGACTGACATGCCGATCCGCCTCTACAACACGCTGACCCGCACCAAGGAGGAGTTCGTTCCCTTGGACCCTGCAAATGTGCGCATGTATGTTTGCGGTCCGACGGTGTGGGATTACGCGCATATCGGCAATGCCCGGCCAGTGATCGTGTTCGACGTGCTGTTCCGGCTGCTGCGCCAGATCTACGGGGCAGATCACGTTAAATATGTGCGCAACATCACTGACGTCGATGACAAGATCAATGCCCGGGCGCGGTCCGAGGGCATTGCCATCGGCGAACTGACGGAACGCACGACCAGACAGTTCCATGAGGATATCGCGGCTTTGGGTGTGCTGCCGCCCACCGTCGAGCCGCGCGCCACCCAGCACATTGCCGGGATGATCGCCATCATCGAGCGGCTGATTTCCTCCGGCCACGCCTATGTGGCCGATGGCCATGTGCTGTTCGACGTGCCCTCGATGCCGGATTATGGCCAGCTCTCCCGCCGCTCGCTCGATGAGATGCTGGCGGGTGCCCGCGTCGATGTGGCGCCCTACAAGCGCGGCGAGATGGATTTCGTGCTGTGGAAGCCGTCGGATGCCGAAACGCCCGGCTGGGACAGCCCGTGGGGCCGCGGCCGCCCGGGCTGGCACATCGAATGCTCGGCGATGAGCTGGCAGCATCTGGGCGAGGAATTCGACATTCACGGCGGCGGCATCGATCTCGTGTTTCCGCATCACGAGAACGAAATCGCCCAGACCCGCTGCGCCTTCGGCCACCCGATCATGGCGAAGTACTGGATGCACAATGGCTTCCTGCAGGTGGAAGGCCAGAAGATGTCGAAGAGCCTGGGGAATTTTCTGACCATCCGCCAGCTTCTCGATGATTGGCCGGGGGATGTGCTGCGCTTCAACATGCTCCGCACGCATTACCGCCAGCCGATCGACTGGACGCTACAGTCTCTTCAGGAGTCGCGGCGTGTTCTGCTGAATTTTCAGAAGCACTACACCCCGGGACTGGACCGGACTTACGGTCCTGAGGCTCCGGTTGAGTTGATTGATGCGCTATCAGACGATCTCAACACGCCATCTGCCATCGCTGTTCTTCATGAGATGCTCGCCGCAATTGTGAAACTGGAAAGGGCAAATGACCCTGAGCAGCACCGTGTGCGAAACCGTTTCTCTAATGCTCTTCGTCTCTTAGGATTTGCAAATCTGGACCAACTCCAGCATCGCGGCATGGGCAATCTTGACAAGGCGGAGGAGTCTAAGGTCGATTTCCTGATCGCTGCCCGCCTCGCCGCCCGCAAGGCCAAGAACTGGGCCGAGAGCGACCGGATCCGCGACGAGCTCGCCGCGATGGGCATCGCCATCAAGGATAACAAGGATGGAACCACCAGCTGGGAGGTGAAGCGATGATTCCCGCAGTCTCCCTCAATATCCCGTCATCCCGGCGAAGGCCGGGATCCAGCTTCGGACGGCAACCCAGCGGAAAGCTCGATCCCGGCCTTCGCCGGGATGACGGCCATGTCAGGGAGTGCATCCGATGACCCGCGAGAGGCTCTACCTGTTCGACACCACGCTGCGCGACGGCCAGCAGACGCCGGGCATCGATTTCTCGCTCGAGGACAAGCTCGTGGTGATGGGCATGCTCGATGAGCTGGGCGTGGACTACATCGAGGGCGGCTATGCCGGCGGCAACCCCACCGACACGCAGCTGTTCGCAACGCCCCGCAACACGCGGGCTACTTTCACCGCTTTCGGCATGACCAAGCGGGCGGGCCGCTCCGTGTCGAACGATCCAGGCCTCCAGCAGGTGCTGGCGGCGAAGGCGCCGGCCGCCTGTTTTGTGGCCAAGTCATGGGACTATCACGTGCGCGTGGCGCTGGGCTGCACGAATGAGGAAAATCTTGATGCGATCCGCCAGACGGTGGAGGCAGCCACGGCGGCGGGCAAGGAAGTGCTGATCGACTGCGAGCATTTCTTCGATGGCTACAAGGCCAACCCGGCCTATGCGCTGGCTTGCGCCGCGGAAGCTTACCGGGCGGGCGCGCGCTGGGTGGTGCTGTGCGACACCAATGGCGGCACGCTGCCCAATGAGGTGGGCGACATCGTGCGCGCGGTCACGTCCCGCGTGCCTGGCGGCAACCTCGGCATTCACGCCCACAATGACACGGACCAGGCTGCCGCCAATTCGCTGGCCGCTGTCGATGCCGGCGTGCGCCATATCCAGGGCACGCTCAATGGCATCGGCGAGCGCTGCGGCAACGCCAATCTCGTCTCGATCATTCCAACCCTGGTCATGAAGAAGCATTTCGCGGAGCGCTTCGAGACCGGCATCGACGCGGCACGCCTTTCGCAGCTCACCCACATCTCGCGGGCCTTCGACGAGCTCCTGAACCGCTCGCCCAACAAGCAGGCGCCCTATGTGGGCAAGAGTGCGTTTGCGACCAAGGCCGGCATTCATGCCTCGGCACTGCTCAAGGAACCCGAAACCTATGAGCATGTGCCCCCGGAGGCGGTGGGCAACCGCCGCGAGGTGCTGGTCTCCGACCAGGCCGGCAAATCCAACCTGCTGGCGGCGCTCGAGCGCATCGGCATCGCCGTCGCCAAGGACGATCCGCGGCTGGACAGCCTGCTTGGCGAGGTCAAGCAACGCGAGGCCCAGGGCTATGCCTATGATGGTGCGGATGCCTCCTTCGAGCTTCTGGCGCGCCGCACGCTGGGCAATGTGCCGAAGTATTTCGACGTCCTCTCCTTCCGGGTGATCGTCGAGGAACGTGACCGTGAAATGGTCTCTGAAGCCGTGGTCAAGGTGAAGGTGGGCGATCAGGTCTATCTGAACGCAGGCGAGGGCAACGGCCCCGTGAACGCTCTGGACGTGGCGCTGCGCAAGGACCTCGGCCGCTACCAGAGCTTCATCAGCGACATGGAACTCGTCGATTTCAAGGTGCGCATCCTCAATGGCGGCACCGGCGCCACCACCCGGGTGCTGATCGAAAGCCGCGACGGCAAGGGCAACCGCTGGTTTACGGTTGGCGTTTCGCCCAATATCGTGAATGCGTCATTCCAGGCGCTGTCCGACTCGCTTGTCTACAAGCTGGTGCGCGAGGGCGTGGCGGCCTAGCATTTGGCCAGGGCGGCATGCGCGGTGCACATGAGACCATGCCCGGAGCGGGTTTGCGAAGCGAGCCGCCGCGGGGCTAAAGGCCGGTCATGTCGATTGCCCGGGACGACGCCCCCATGCCGCGTACGCTGACGACTGCCGAAACCGGCGTGCTGCTGGCCGTGCTGGCCCATATCGTTTGGGGTGGGATGGCCTACTACTTTGGCCTCATCCGCTATATTTCGCCGCTCGAAATCGCCGTCAACCGCGGGGTCTGGTCGCTGCCCATCGCCGTCGCGGTGGTCTGGTATCTGGGCCAGTGGGGAGATGTGTGGCGCGCCGTCGCGCGTCCGCGCAACCTGGCCATCCTGACGCTCACTTCAGCCCTGATCGTGTTCAACTGGGGTTTCTATGTGTGGTCGATCGAGGTTGGCCGGACGCTGGAATCGAGCCTCGGCTATTTCATCAATCCGCTGCTCAACGTGGTGATGGGATATCTGTTCCTCGGCGAGCGCTTTACCGCGCCGCAGAAATTGGCGTTGGGTCTCGCGGTGGTGGCGGTTGGCATACAGACCGTGGCGCTGGGCCATTTTCCATGGCTCGGGCTGATGCTGGCATCGACTTTCTGCCTCTACGGTTTCCTCCGAAAGACCATACCGGTCGGGCCCACCCAGGGTTTTCTCATCGAGGTGGCGATCTCCACCCTGCCGCTTCTGGCAGCGCAATGGTGGCTGGTTTCCAAAGGCGAGGCGTATTTCGGTACCAACAGCCATGATACACTGATGCTGATGGGCTGCGGCGTCATGACGGCGGCCTCGCTCATGCTCTATGCCGCCTCGATCCGCCGCATCCGCTACTCGACGGCGGGGCTATTGCAATACATCTCACCGTCGCTGGTGTTCCTGACCGCCGTGTTCATCTTCGGCGAGCCGATGAACGCGCTGAAGCTCTCGTCATTCATGATCATCTGGCTGGCGCTGGCCATTTTCTCATTTTCGGCCTTGCGCGACGAACGTCAGCGGCGGCGCGAGGCTGAACCGGCCTGACCCCTACATCTTGTCAAGGATCGGGTGCGGGTGAGCCTTGTCCGGGCTGAGCCGCAGCCGCTGCTCGAAGGCCGGGATTACCTCTGCAGCGCTCGCCACCACGTCCATCTGAAATTCCAGCCCGTCACGGATGAAGGCCTCGGCCCGCATATGGTCCAGCAGCGTCACCAGCGGGTTCCAGTAGCCATCGATGTTGCACAGGATGATCGGCTTGCGGTGCTGGCCCAGCTGCGCCCAGGTGGTGATCTCTGCCAGCTCCTCCAGCGTGCCGAGCCCGCCCGGCAGGGCCACGAAGCCTGAGGCCCTGGCGAACATCGTCATCTTGCGGCTGTGCATGTCCGGCGTCACCACAAGATCGTTCACATCGGTCAGCATACGCTCCCGGTTGGCCAGGAATTCCGGAATGATTCCAGTTACATGGCCACCATGACCCAGGACGGTGCGAGCCACTTCGCCCATCAGCCCGAGGCTGCCGCCGCCATAGACCAGGCCGATGCCGGATGCCGCCATGGCCTGACCCAACTGCTGTGCCGCCGCGACATAGGCGGGGTTACGGCCATTGCCGGAGCCGCAATAGACGCACAGTGTTCGGGCAGGATTCATGGTCTAACTCCTCAGGTGATGCCGGGCCTTGGCGGGACTGCCTTTCCCCCGCGGAACGGCGCACCCTCGGCGAATCTTTGCGTAATCTGCAACTGCGGCCTATTTAAGGGGTTGAACTTCGGGCGCAAAGAGGCCATTCGCCTCATCCAGCAAGAATATGGAACGGCTAGGAAATGCAGAATAAGACTCCGATATTAGTGCTGACCGGGCTCGCCATCGTGGCGGCGGCCGCCATCGCCGGCCTGACCCGTGACCGCTGGATGGGCGAACCTGCCCCGCCGGCGACGACAGTCACCGCGGAAGCCCCGGCCACGGCGGAACCGCCAGCCACGCCGGAAGCGCCAGCAACCACGGAGCAAACCGCCGCGCCTGAAGCGCCGGCGGCAACCCAACAGGCCGCTGCCCCCGAACAGCCGGCCGCAGCGCCCGAGACACCCGCGCCCGCCGCTGAGCAGGCTGCGGCTCCGGAAACAACGCAACCCGCTGAGCAGGCGGCCACGCCCGCGCCAGCCGCGGTCCCCGAGGCAACGCAGGCCACAGAACAGGGGGCGACCGCCGAACAGCCCGCCGCGAAGACCAGCGCCGAACAGCCCGCGCCCGCCGCTCCCGCGCCGGAAACCGCCGAGCAAGTCGCGGCGGCACCCGCAGCCGAGGTGCAGCCGGAGGCAGCGCCTGCCGCCCCCGCCCCAAAGCTTGTGGTTCCTGCCTTCGACACGGTGCGCGTCGAAAAGACTGGCGAAGCGGTGATCGCCGGCGCCGCCGCGCCCAATGCGGACGTGGTCCTGAAATCGATGGCCAGGAGATCGGCCGCACCACCGCCAATGACGATGGCGCCTTTGTCATCGTTCTGGAAAAGCCCCTGCCACCTGGGAGCGGCGCGCTGACACTGGATGCCACGGCGCCGGGCGAGCCGGCTGCGACGGCGTCTGCACAGAGTGTGGCGGTGATCGTTCCGGAAGCGGCAAGCCAGGAGGCGCTGGTCGCCGTGGTGAGCCCCGACCAGCCGACCAAGGTTCTCCAGAAGCCCGCCGCGGCCGCCCCCCAGCCCGCCGCCGCGCCAGCACCGGAGACCCAGGCCGAAGCCCCGGAAGCGCCCGAGGCGGCGGCCAAGCCAGCCAAGCTCGTGAGCATCGACGCCGTCGATTATGACGCGGCTGGCGACATCGTCTTCTCCGGCCAGGGTGAGCAGGGCAACACCGCCCGTATCTATATCGACAACAATTTCATCGGTGACGCCGCTGTGGGCGCTGATGGCCGCTGGAGCTTCTCCGGCACCGCCGATGTGGCGCCTGGCGTACATACGCTTCGCGTTGACGGGCTCGATGCCAAGGGCGAGGTCGTGAACCGGGTCGAGGTTCCCTTCTTCCGCGAGGCGCAGAGCAAGGTAGCGGAGGCGACGCAGCCGGCGCCGGATCAGACCGCCGCCAATACCGAGGCCGCGGCAGAAGCGCCCGCTGCCACGGCTGAGGCGCAGCCGCCGGCCGAAGCCCCTGCCGCGGAGGCCACCGCCGCCGCCACGCCGCCGCCGCGCGAAGGCAGGGTGGTGATTCAGCCGGGCAATAATCTGTGGCGTATCTCGCGCGTGCTCTACGGGACCGGCGCCAAGTTCACCGTGCTGTACGAGGCCAACAAGGAACAGATCCGCAATCCTGACCTGATATATCCCGGACAGGTGTTCAAGACGCCCGATGTGGCGGCCAAGTTTGAGACGGTCGATCCCAAGCGCCGCGAGCCGCTGAAGCCTGACGAGAACGCGGCAGCCGGTCAGTAGTGCCATCCTGCAACAGGCGCGCGCGATGAGCCGCAAGACGCCCGTCACCGCTGATGCGCCGGCAAGCGACGGCGATCAGCTTGCCGTGCTGCGCGACCTGCTGCCCTATCTCTGGCCAGAAGGCCGCCCGGACCTCAAGGCCCGGGTGGTGCTGGCCATGCTGGCGCTGGTGCTGTCCAAGGTCGTCACCGTCGCCACGCCCTATGCATTCAAATACGCAACGGACGCCCTGACCGGCCAGGCCAGCGCGGCGGCCATCGCCGTCACCACGGTGCTGTTCCTGGTGCTGGCCTATGGCTTCGGGCGCATCATGATGGTGGTTCTGGCGCAGATCCGCGACGCGGTGTTCGCCAAAGTGAGCCAGCGCGCGGTGCGCGACCTTGCGGTGCGCACCTTCCGCCATTTGCATGCGCTCTCACTGCGCTTTCACCTCGAGCGGCGCACCGGCGGGCTGTCGCGTATCGTCTCGCGCGGCACCATGGGCATCGATACGGTGCTGCGTTTTTCCCTCTTCAATACCTTCCCGACGATCCTCGAGATCGTGCTGGTCGCCGGGGTGCTGGCCTGGTCCTATGGCTGGATTTATGCGGCGGTGATCCTCGTCACCGTGGTAGCCTATGTATGGTTTACCTATGCCGCAACGGAGTGGCGCATCAACATCCGCCGCGACATGAATGCCGCAGACAACGAGGCCAACACCAAGGCGGTAGACAGCCTGCTCAACTTCGAGACCGTCAAGTACTTCGGAAATGAGGAACACGAGGCCCGGCGCTACGCCAGGTCGATGGACAGCTATGAAAAGGCGGCGGTCAAGACCTGGGTGTCGCTCGCCGTGCTCAACGCCGGTCAGGCGGTGATCTTCTCGGTGGGTCTCACATTCGTCATGGCCATGTCGGCGCTGGCGGTCCGGGCCGGTACCGCGACGGTGGGCGATTTCGTCATGATCAACGCCTTGATGATCCAGCTCTACATGCCGCTCAACTTCATCGGGTCGTCCTATCGCGAGATCAAGCAGGGGCTGATCGATGTCGAGCAGATGTTCTCGCTCCTCCGGGTCAACGCCGAGATCGCCGACCGTCCGGGCGCCAAACCGCTGATTGTCTCGGCGGCGGATGTCGTCTTCGACAGGGTGAACTTCTCCTACGACCCGGAGCGGCAAATCCTCCGCAATCTTTCCTTGCGCGTGCCGCCGGGCAAGACGGTGGCGATCGTCGGACCTTCGGGCGCCGGCAAATCCACCATTTCGCGTCTGCTCTACCGCTTTTATGAGGCTGATAGCGGACGTATCATGATCGACGGGCAGGACATCGCGGATGTTACCCAGGTTTCGCTCCGCGCCGCTATCGGCATGGTTCCGCAGGACACCGTGCTGTTCAACGATACCATCCGCTACAATATCCGCTACGGCAGGCCCGACGCCACCGATGCCGAAGTCGAAGACGCGGCGCGCATGGCCCAGATCCATGATTTCGTGATGAGCCTGCCCAAGGGCTATGACACGCTGGTCGGCGAGCGCGGCCTCAAGCTGTCAGGTGGCGAGAAGCAGCGGGTTTCGATCGCCCGCACCATTCTCAAGGGTCCGCCCATCCTGATCCTTGACGAAGCCACCTCGGCGCTCGACAGCTTCACCGAGAACCAGATTCAGGCGGCGCTGCGCAAGGTTTCGGAAAACCGCACGACGCTGGTCATCGCGCACCGGCTTTCGACCGTCGTCGATGCCGACGATATCGTGGTGCTGGAGCGCGGCGAGGTGGCCGAGCGCGGCACCCACACGGAACTGCTCGCCCGCAATGGCCTCTATGCCGCGATGTGGAACCGCCAGCGCCAGGCCGAGCAGGCGCGCGAAATCCTCAAGGAAGTCGAGGGCGAGACGGCAGCTGCCCCGCGCGCCCGCGATGCCGAGCGCCAGCCCGCAAACTGAGATAGGCTGCGCGCTCACAGCACTTTGCAAATTCCGCTTAAGCCGCTAGAGGTGCGCTGATGTCAGTATTTCAATCGGTTTCTCAGGTTCTCGTTCCCATCCACCGCGAAGGCTACCGTTTCGTGGCTATCTTCGCCGCGGTGACGATTGCCCTGTTCTGGCTTCATTTAACGCCGCTTGCCTGGCTCGGCGTGGTGCTGACCCTGTGGTGCGCCTATTTCTTCCGCGATCCGGAGCGGGTGACGCCGTTGCGCGACGGGCTGGTCATTTCTCCGGCCGACGGCCGCGTCAGCGCCATCGAGGAGGTGGTGCCGCCCCCCGAACTCGATCTGCCCCGCGACCCCATCATCCGAATCTCCGTGTTCATGAATGTTTTCGACGTGCATGTGAACCGTGCGCCCCTTGATGCCGCGATCAGCCGCATCGTCTACATACCGGGGCTGTTCCTCAATGCCGATCTCGACAAGGCCTCACTCGACAACGAGCGCCAGGCCCTGACCCTCGAGCGCGCCAACGGCCAGCGCATCGGCGTTGTGCAAATTGCCGGGCTGGTGGCCCGCCGCATCGTCAAGTTCGTGAACGAGGGCGAACATCTGTCAGCGGGCCAGCGTTTCGGCCTGATCCGCTTCGGCAGCCGGGTTGATGTCTATCTGCCGAAAGGCGCGCAAGCGCTGGTCTGCGTCGGCCAGCGGGCGGTGGCGGGCGAGACCGTGCTGGCCGACCTCGATTCGTCAGAGCCGTCCCGTCCGGGGCGCAGCAGCTGATGGAGGGCGGCCCGCGCAACATTGACCGCTCGCTTGAAGCCGGCCAGTCCCGCTTCCGCATGGTGCCGGTCCGCTATCTCCTGCCCAACATGATCACCCTTCTGGCGCTGTGCAGCGGGGTGACCGCTATCCGTTTTGCGGTCGAGGCGCGCTACGAGCTGGCGGTGGCCAGTGTCATCGTCGCGGTGGTGCTCGATGCCGTGGACGGCAGGCTGGCGCGGCTTCTCAAAGGCACGTCGCGGTTTGGCGCCGAACTCGATTCGCTTGCTGATTTCGTGAATTTTGGCGTGGCGCCCGCGGTGCTGCTCTATGTCTGGTCGCTCAATTCGCTGAAGACACTGGGGTGGGTCATCGCCT
Organism: Aestuariivirga sp.; assembly: GCF_046093005.1. Lineage (GTDB taxonomy): Bacteria > Pseudomonadota > Alphaproteobacteria > Rhizobiales > Aestuariivirgaceae > Aestuariivirga. The sequence continues at coordinate 29,110 of NZ_JBJTER010000162.1, read as the reverse complement.
TGATCCTGGCGATCTGCTGCGCGCTGCGGCTGGCGCGCTTTAATGTGGCGCTGGACGATCCCGGAAAGCCCGCCTGGGCGGCCGGCTTCTTCAGCGGCGCGCCGGCCCCGGCAGGTGCGGGGCTCGCACTGCTGCCTTTTTACCTCGGATTTCTCGGCATTATTGACGATGGTCATAATTGGGCGCCGGTGATCGGCCCCTATGTAACGCTGATCGCGCTGTTCATGGTGAGCCGCATCCCCACCTATTCGGGCAAGAACCTGGGCCGCATTCGCGGCGAGTTCGTGCTGCCGGTGCTGGGGCTGGCGGTTCTGGCGGTGATCATGCTGATCGCCTATCCGTGGGAGCTTCTGACGCTGATGAGCATCGCCTATCTGGCGCTCGTTCCGGTGAGCATCCGCTCCTACCGGCGGCACAAGACAGCAACCACACCCCGCTCCAGCGGGTGACCAGGGCTTCTCACAGGACGCGCGACAGATCGGCGATCAGGTCATCCGCGCTTTCGATTCCCACCGACAGGCGAAAGACGCCATCTCCCGCATAGTCGCGGTAGCGGCGGCGTCCTTCGGCATCGTGGCGGAAGCTCGACGCCTCGATATCCTCCGTGCCGATCCAGTAGATCAGGCTGCGGTGATGGCCGAGCGATACGGCGTAATGAATGATTTCGAGCTCCTTGACCATGCGGGCGGCGACCTCTGGCCCCGCGGCCTTGGTCTGAAACGTCATCATGCCGGAGAAGTTGCGCATCTGGCGTCTTGCCAGCTCATGCTGGGGGTGAGAGGAAAGACCGGGATAGAGAACCCGGCTCACGGCCGGATGCGTTTCAAGAAACCGCGCGACCTGCAGAGCTGCGTCTTCATGCGCGCGCATGCGGATCGGCAAGGTGGCTGCGCCGCGCAGGATCAGCCAGGCATTGAACGGTGACAATACGCCGCCGAAATGCACATTGGCTTCCAGCCGCAGGGCGTCGAGTTCGGCCTTGCGGCCCAACACCGCGCCGCCCATCGCATCGCCGTGCCCGCCGATGTATTTGGTGAGGGAATGAACGACGAAATCGGCGCCCAGCGCCAGCGGCTTGGTGGCGATGGGCGAAGCGTAGGTGGAATCAACCGCCACATCGCGTACGCCACGGTCATGGGCTAGCCGCGCGAGCAAGGCGATGTCACAGAGTTTCATCGTCGGATTGGCGGGTGTTTCAAGCCACAACATGCGGGTGTTGGGGCCGATGGCGGACGCCACCTCATCCGGGTTCGCCAGATCAACGAGCGACACCTCGATCCCAAAGCGTGGCAGCGTGTCGCGCGCCAGCTCGGCGATGGCCACGTAATTGGCATCGGGCAGGATCACATGGTCGCCGCGGCCAAGCCTGCCGCAGATCAGCGCATGCGCCGCGGCAACGCCCGAGGCATAGCAACAGGCGGCCTCCGCCCCTTCCAGCGCGGCAAGCTTGGCCTCGAGTTGAGCCACGGTCGGACTGGCCACCCGGCTGTAGACATAGCCGTCATATCCCTGCTCGTCACGGGCCGAGAACCCGGCCACCGCTTCCGGCGCGAAGGTTACGGACATCACCAGATTGGGTGAGGAGGCGCGGGTCGCCGGGTCGACAAACTCGCCGGCGTGAACGGCGGCGGTTTCGGGCTGCCAGTCGCGATTTCCCTTTTGGCGTCCGGCCATGATGTGGTTTTTCCTTTCCCTGCGGTTTGGCCTATGATGAACAACGCGAAACGAATCTGCAACGCCAGCTCACGGGGAATGGTTCACGGCGCGACATGAAGTGGGATCAGCCCCATTGGAGCGGTAGGCCACAGCTGAGCGAGCCGCCGCGGCGCAAGCTGCGGCCCAATGGCTTTGCGAAGCTGGCGCGGTTTGCCGCGCGCCACGCGGCCGTGGCCGTGATACTGGCCGCCTTGCTGGCGAGCCTCGCCGGTGGTTTCGCGGTCTCCCGGCTGGAAATTGATCCCGATCAGCGGCCGCGCATCACCCTGGACGAGACCACCGCCAAATTGCAGGTCGCTCTTGAGCGCGCCTTCCCCGGTATCGAGCAGACATTTCTGGCGCTCGTCACCAGCCGCGATCCTGAAACCGCGCGCCAGCAAGCGCTGGCGCTGGCAGCCACCTTGAGCCGGCGCGACGATGTATTCCTCTCGGCCTTCGTGCCCGGCACCGGTGTTTTCTACGAGACGCGCGGTCTGCTTTACCGCGATGCCGCGGAGGTCAACGCCCGCGTCGACGCGTTCCTGCGGATGGAGCCGCTCTACCACGCGCTGGCGGCGTCTCCGGACATGCTGGGCCTTGCTACGCTGGTGCGAGAGATCGCCACGGCGGTGGAGCAGGGCCGGTCTCCGCCGGGTTTGGCCGAAGTGCTTCTGGCCGCCTCGGGCGCTATCGAAGCCCAGGCGAAGGGCAAACCGCGGCCTGTGAACTGGGAGCTTCTGGCTGGCCTCGATGGCGGTGTGCAAGCCAAGCGCTGGTACGTGCTGGCGGCACCCGTGCCGGGCAAGGAACGCGAAGCGGCTGCCGCCGCACGCCAGGCATCGCAAGGCATGCAGGAGGTACGCTGGCTGTGGCCGCGCCGCGCGCTGGCTTCGGCGCCCAGCACACTGCGCGATTTCGTGGTGCCGGCGTCCTTGTCGGTACTTCTGACTCTCGTTCTGTTGTGGGCGGGGCTAGGGTCGTTCCGGCAGGCGGGGGCGGTCATGCTGTGCGCGGCGGTGACGTTGTGCGTCACCGGCGCTGCGGCGGCGGCGATGGGCCGGCCGCTCGATGGCGCGACCTGGTCATTTGCACTCGCCGTTCTGGCGCCCCTCATGGTGACCGGCGGGGTGACGGCCGTCACTTATGGCGAGGGCCGGTCTCGCGGGCTGGCGCCGGATCAGGCGGTGATGCTCGCGGCGCAGCGGCAAGGCGGCTTTGTCACGGCGGCGGCGCTGCTATTGGCAGCGGTGTGGGTGGGGTGGTTGGCGCGGCCGCTGCCATCGCGCGGTCCTTTTGCGGTGTGAGCGCTGGCAGGCTGCGCGTCCGCCTGGATGGCCGTTCTCCTCGTGCTTCCGGCCGCTCTGCGGTTGACGGCCACCCGCCAGGCGGAGGCGGTGCCGCATTGGCTTGATGATGCGTTCGGCGGTAACCGGCCTTCGCAGGCGCGCACCGCCGCCGATTTGTTGGCGGTCGCCGTGCTGGCCCTGGCGGTGCTCTCGACGATATTTCTGCCTGCCACGCGCTTTGGAGAGCGGCAGCTGCCATCCTCGCCCCCGGCCCTGCTCGATACACCCGATGCCCGCGGCGCCATTCACATCCTGGCGGCTGCGAAAGACGTTCCGGAACTGGTCGACAAGCTTTCCGCACTGCCCGAGGTGGGCGCGATCCGCACCGCCACGCAATTCCTGCCGCCCGATTCCGGGGCCAAGGTCGCCGCCTTGCGCCGGCTTGCGGCGTTCACGCCGTTTGAACTCGCGCGGCGCCCGGCGCCCGACGAGACGATGCTGCGCGATAGTATTGCCGACCTTCAGGAGCAACTCGCGGCCATTACGCAGGCGTCCGCCTCATCCGATGAATTGCGGGCGGCTGCGAACCGGCTGCGCCGGGCGATCGAGCTGTTCGCGGCGCCCCAGCCGCCAATGCGCGAAGCCATCACTGGCCTGGAGGCCGCGCTGTTCGGCGGTCTTGGCGGCGTAGCCGCGCGCGTCCAGGAGCTGGCCGTGCTGCAGCCTCCGTCCGTTTCAGATCTCGACCCGCAGCTATTGCGCCGCTTTGTTTCACCGGATGGCTTATGGCGCATCGAGGTGATGCCGCGCAGCGGCATTGGCGAGTTGTCCTTCGCGGCGGCGTTGCGGCAGACCGTGCCACAAGCGGCGGGGGAACCGGTCGTCGCCCTGATGCGCAATGAGATGATTCAGCATGAAGCCTATCTGGCGGTCGCTACCGCGCTGGTGGCGGCTGCGATGCTGGTGCTGGCGGCATTGCGGAGCGTTCGCGGCCTCATAATGACAGTAGCCCCGGCGGCGGCCTTCATCACGCTCGCGGCGGCCGTCACCGTGCTGCTCGGCATCAGCCTCAATGCCGCGATGCTGGCTGGCATCAGCGCCGCAATCGCCGTGCTGATGGCGTGTTCGATGCTGCTGGCGCGGCGCTTCGCCGCCGCCGGCGCGCCTGTGAAGCCTGCCGCCCTGCCATTGCGCGCCGCGGTGCTGGCGCCGGTTACGCTGGCATTCGCCGCTGCGCCGCTGATGATCTCTTCGCGGCCGGCGGTCGCTGAATTGGGTGCGGCACTTACACTGCTCATGATAATTGCCGCCTTTCTCGTTGCGGTCCTCGTCCCCGCCATGGCGCGCTGGCTGAGCGCCCTCACTGAACCAGAGGTCGCCAAGCGCCGCTCCGTTTGAGAAAAGCGCTAGGCCGGGGCTTGGTTGCGGAGATCACGCCATTATGCGATATTCCCATTATGTGCTTCCATGCCACATCCTCCGGGGTAATCTTGCCCGTCTGGTCCCGCACCACCTACGATGAGGTGATGCTGCGCTGCGCGCGCATCGGCTTCAAACCTTAGAATCTCTCGATTCATTGCTCTGCATTCGGCTGTCTCCAGAAGGCGGCTACCACCAATTCAATCCGGGAGACTTTCCCATGAACGTGCTCAACAAGAACATCGACATCGCCGAAGTCGTGCGGAACGACATCGAACATCATTTCCACCCCTTCACCGACCACAAAGCCTTTCACGCCGAGGGCGGCCCGCGGGTGATGACCCAGGCCGAGGGCGTCTATATCTGGGATGGCAAGGGCAACAAGATTCTCGACGCCATGTCGGGGCTGTGGTGCGTCAACGTCGGCTACGGCCGCAAGGAACTGGCGGAAGCCGCTTACCGGCAGATGCTCGACCTTCCCTATTACAACACCTTCTTCAAGACGACGACGGTGCCGACAACCGAGCTTGCGGCCAAGATCTCCTCGGTGATGCCGGACCGCTTCAAGCATATCTTCTTCACCAATTCCGGCTCGGAATCGAATGACACGATCGTGCGTTTCGTGCGCCATTACTGGAAGCTCAAGGGCAAGCCCTACCGGCAGCATTTCATCGCCCGCGTCAGGGGCTATCACGGCTCGACCATGGTGGCCGCCAATCTGGGCGGCTTCCAGGGCATGCATGAGCAGGTGGGCACGGAATTTCCAGGCTTCCACCATGTGCAGCAGCCGCATTGGTTCGATTTCGGCGGCGACAAGACGCCGGAAGAATTCGGCCTCGAAGCCGCCGCCGCGCTGGAGAATAAGATCCTCGAAGTGGGGCCGGATAACGTTGCTGCCTTCATCGGTGAACCCGTCCAGGGGGCGGGCGGCGTCATCATTCCGCCGTCTACCTACTGGCCGGAAGTCGAGCGCATCTGCCGCAAATATGGCATCCTGATCATTTCCGATGAGGTGATCTGCGGCTTCGGGCGCACCGGCAACTGGTGGGGTTTCGAGACGATGGGCTTCTCACCGGACATCGTGCCGATGGCGAAGGGCCTGTCGTCGGGCTATCTGCCGATCGGCGCGGTGGCTTTCGCCGACCACCTGATCAAGGATTTCTTCGAACTGGGCGGCGAGTTCTACCATGGCATGACCTATGCCGGGCATCCGGTTTCCTGCGCGGTGGCGTTGCGGAACATCGAAATCATCCAGCAGGAGAAACTGGTTGAGCGGGCTCGCGAACTGGGCCCCTATTTCGCCGCCGCGCTCGCCTCGCTGCGCGATCACCCGATTGTCGGTGAAACCCGTTCCGTGGGGCTCATCGGGGCGATCGAGATCTCCAACGACAAGGCCAAGCGCGGACGCTTCGCCAAGCCAGGGCGGGTCGGCTCCATGTGCCGCGATAATTGCATCCGCAACGGCCTCATCATGCGGGCCTGCTGGGACACCATGGTGCTTTCGCCGCCACTGGTGATCAGCCGGCAGGAAATCGACAAGATCGTACAACTGGCGCGTGTAGCGCTGGATGCGACCTATGCCGAGGTCAAGGCCGAGGTTGCCTGATTAACGAAACTTAAGTGCTTTCCCCGTTGGCGTGGGGAAGAGCGGCGGTTATCTTTGCCACGAATAGGAACCGCCACGGCACCGGGCGGCTGCCAAGATCGGTGCAGATTTTTCTGTAAGGTCAAAAGCCATGTCGACATTCCGTCCGTATTTCCGCCCCAACCGCCGCGCGCTCCTGAAAGCGGGCGGCGCCGCTGCCGTCGGCCTCACCTTCTTGCCGCGTTTCTCGCTGGCAGCGGAGGAGAAGAAGCTCAACTTCTATAACTGGGACACTTACATCGGCGAGAACACGCTTGCCGATTTCGAGAAGGACACTGGCATCGAGGTCAAGCTCGACCTTTACGCCGATAATGACGAACTGTTCGCCAAGCTCAAGGGCGGCAACCCGGGCTACGATGTGATCGTGCCGACCAATGACACGCTGGAACGCATGATCAAGGCGGATATGGTGATCCCGCTCGACCACACGAAGATCCCCAACATGTCGAACATCGACGAGCCGTTCAAGGATTCGGCTTTCGACCCCGGCCGCAAGTTTTCGATTCCCTATATGTGGGGCACGGTCGGTATCGGCTACCGTAAGTCGGCGGTGAATGGGACGCCGGACAGCTGGAAAGTTCTTTATGACTCGGATGAGTATGCCGGGGCCATCTCGCTCCTGGGTGACCAGTCGAACGTGCTGGGAGGCGGCCTGAAGTATCTCGGCTTCTCCTGGAACTCGACCAACCCGGACGAGCTGAAGAAGGTCGAGGACCTGCTGATCAGACAGAAGAAGAACATCAAGGTGTTCGCCAATGACAACGGCCAGGACCTGCTGGCCGCGGGTGAGGTGAAGCTGTGTCAGGAGTGGAACGGCGACATCAAGCAGGTGATCCTGGAGGACGATGACGTGGCCTACGTTGTTCCCAAGGAAGGTTCGCTCCTGTGGCAGGATACGCTGGCCATCCCGAAGGGCGCCCCGCACCCTGAGAACGCGCATGCTTTCATGAACTTCGTCCTCGGCGCCGAAGCCGGCAAGGAGATCGTCGCCACCATCCTCTACGCCACTGCCAATAAGGCGGCGAAGGAGCTGATGCCGGGCGACTACAAGAACAATCCGGTGATCTTCCCGTCGCCCGAAACCATCGCCAAATGCGAGCCCGGCCTCTATCTCGGCGAGGAGGCTACCAAGCTCCGCGATGAAATCATGACGCGCATCCGGGCGGCCTAAGATAGTCAACAAGTGGGCGGTGCCTGAATAGGGTGCCGCCCAGCGAATTTTTTGCTATTGGGAGCTGATGCTTGCAACGCTCCGGCCACCTTCCGTCGATAGTGAGGCACTGAAGGCTTTCGCAGCCTCCGTCTATGGGCTCGTTGGCGCGTGGAACCCACTCGAAGGTGAGCGCGACCGCAATTTCCGAGTCTTGTCGGCCGCTGGCGCCAGCGTCGTCTTCAAGCTCTGCCACCCGGCGGAAGGAGACAGCGTTCTCCTCTGCCAGGCCGAAGCGCTTGAGCATATCGCGGCGACCGATCCCTCCCTGCCGGTGCCGCGACTGATCCGGACCCGTGATGGCCAGCCTCTTGGCCGCTTCATCCAGGAGAACATCTCCTATCCGGTGATGGTGCTGAGCTGGCTGGATGGTCAGGTACTGGGCGAAGCCAACCTGACGTCACCGGGTCTCTATGAACTTGGCCGGATGCTGGCCCGGCTGGGTCTGGCCCTGCGTGGCTTCGTAAACGGCGCTCCGGCTACTCGCGATCTCGTGTGGGACATCCGCCATGTGATGCGGCTTGCCCCGCATGTGGACGCCCTGCCGCCGGAAGACCGCGCACTCGCCCGGAGTATTCTGGCCCGCCATGCCGAGGTCACCGTGCCCGCCATGCGCCACATGCGCTCGCAGATCGTGCATGGCGATGTCCACCCCTACAACGCACTGGTGGCGTCTGACGGCCAGATAGGCGGGATCATCGACTTTGGCGATATGGTGCATGGCGCGCTGATCCTCGAGCTTGCCAATGCGGCGGGCGACTTCCTCACGCCTTTGCAAGACCCTGCCGAGACGATCTTCGAGATGGTGCGCGGCTTTCACAGCGTGACACCGCTGGAGGAGGCCGAAGCCGATGTACTGGTCGATCTGATCGAGGTACGCCTGTTGATGACGCCGCTGATTGATGCACTGAAACGTGCCAACGGTATTGCATCCCAGGGCTATTTCGAGAATTTCAACGGCCGTAGCCTGCCCATGATCCATGAACTTCGCCGCATCGGCCATGACCGCCTCCACGGGCTGGTGCGCCGCGCCGCGGCCTTTCCGCCGCGGCCGCCTCGGAGTTCCAGCGATGCCGCTGAGCTGATCGCCCGCCGCCGCAAGGTGATGGGTGAAAAGCTCTATGTGTTCTACAAGCCTCCGCTTCACATCGTGAAGGGTGAGGGTGTGTGGCTGACCGCTTCCGATGGGCGGCGCTATCTCGATTGCTACAACAACGTGCCACATGTGGGGCACTGCCACCCTTATGTGACCGCCGCCATCGCCCGCCAGGCTGCAACGCTCAACACCAACACCCGCTACATTACAGACCAGGCGGTCGACTATGCCGAGCGGCTGGTGGACCTTGCCGGAGACGGCCTATCATCCGTGGTATTCGTCAATTCCGGCAGCGAGGCCAATGATCTTGCCTGGCGCATGGCCAAGGCCTTCACCGGCCATACGGGCGGGCTTGCTATGGATTTCGCCTATCATGGCGTGAGCGAGGCGATCGACGCCTTCTCGCCGTCGAATTCGCCGGAGCATTGGACCGCGCCGCATATCCGGCTGTTGACGCCGCCCGATATCTATCGCGGCCCCTTCGGCGCGGACGATCCGCAAGTTGGGGAACGCTACGCGGCGCTCGCCGATGCGCCGATTGCCGAACTGCAAGAGAAAGGCTTGGGCGTCGCCGCCGCGATGATCGACTCTGCCTTCATGACCAACGGCATTCTTGATGCGCCACAGGGCTATCTTGCGGGCATTGTGGATCGCGTGCGGCGCGCCGGAGGATTGTTCATCGCCGATGAGGTGCAGTCCGGCTTCGGCCGGATGGGAACCGCCTTCTGGGGCCACCGCCACCATGGCGTTGCGCCGGATTTCATCACCATTGGAAAGCCGGCCGGCAATGGCCATCCGGTGGGCGCGGTGATCACCCGGCCGGAGATTCTCGCCCATTTCCTCAAATTCGGCCCCTTCTTCTCAACCTTCGGCGGCAACAACGTGGCCTGTGCCGCCGGCATCGCCGTTTTGGACGTGATCCGCGATGAGAACCTGGTCGAGAATGCCCGCGTGACAGGGACCTATCTCCGTGAAGGCCTGGCCTCCCTCATGCACAAACATGCGCTGATCGGGGATGTGCGCGGGGTGGGGCTCGCGACCGGCGTTGAACTTGTGCGGGACCGGTCCAGCAAGGAGCCTGCCCCAGCGGAAACCACGCGTCTCCTGTCATTACTGCGTGACGAGGGCGTCCTCATCGGCGGTGAGGGCAAACATGGTAACATCCTGAAGATCAGGCCGCCCATCGTGTTTACCCGCGCGCATGCCGACATCGCCGTTGCTGCGGTGGACCGGGCGCTGAACCGGCTCTAGGGCGGGGTTGCCGGGCGGGGCGGTGCTGGGCTAGGCTTCCCTTAACAGTTAATGCAACGGAGTGACGTCGCCTTGGAGAACTGGAAGCAGAACCCGCGGGTGTTCTGGACCCTAGGCCTTCCGACTTCGTTCTGGCTGCTGGTGTTCTTCGTCATCCCGCTGGCGTTTCTGTTTGTCATGTCGTTCAGTGACAAGGCGGTGATCGACGGCCAGGTTTCGATCACCGAATACGATTATCTGACGGGCTTCGGAAACTACATCCGTTCCTTCGACTCTCTCTATCTCGGGATCATGTGGAAGTCGGTGTGGATCAGCGCGCTGGCCACGGCACTGTGCCTTTTACTGGCCTATCCGATCGCTTTCGGCATCTGTTTCGCGCCGGACCGATGGAAGCCGCTGCTGCTGCTGCTGGTGATCCTGCCGTTCTGGATCAATCTCCTGATCCGCACCTATGCGCTGATCGCGGTATTCCGCACCCAGGGTTATGTGAACAAGATATTGGGGGTCGTCGGGCTCGGCCCCTACGACATGCTTTACAATAATTTCGCGGTGATCTTCGGATTGGTCTATGTCTACATGCCTTTCATGGTGCTGCCGCTCTATGCCACCATTGAACGACTTGAGAAATCCTATCTCGAAGCGAGCCTCGATCTTGGCGCCTCGCAGGCCCAGACCTTCTTCCGGGTGACCGTGCCGCTTACCATGCCCGGCATCATCTCCGGCATCATCCTGGTTTTCATTCCGTGCCTTGGGTCGTTCCTGACGCCGGATCTCCTGGGCGGCGCCAATGCGCTGATGATCGGCAACGTCATCGAGCGCCAGTTCAAGTCTGCCAATGACTGGCCTTTCGGCGCAGCCCTGTCCTTCCTGCTGATGTACGCCACGTTTGGCGCACTGGCGCTGCGCTATCTGTTCACGCTCCGCAGCAAGGGAGTGGATGTGTGATGGCCGCGCGGCTGAAACCGGGGCAGGGACCCCTCGACTATGGCAGCCGTGCCTGGCTCAAGCTGCTGTTCGCGGCGATCTTCTTCGTACTTTATGCGCCGATCGTCACGCTGATCGCCTTTTCCTTCAACACCGACAAGCGCGGTGTCGTCTGGCGGGGCTTCACCCTCGACAACTATGTCAAGGCATGGAACAACGCCGCGCTGATCGAGGCACTCACCAACTCCCTGGTCATCGCCCTTATCGCCACTGTCTTCGCCACTGTTCTGGGCGCTTTGGCAGCGCTGCTCCTGTGGCGGTTCCGCTTCCCCTTCAAGGGTGGCTATGAAGGCCTGATGGCGCTTCCCATCGTCATTCCGGAAATCTGCATGGGCGTGGCGCTGCTGCTGTTCTTCGTCAACAGCGGCATGATGGAGTTCTTTGTGGGCATGCCCTGGCCGCTGAACCTCGGCAACATCGTGTTCGCGCATGTGACCTTCTGCTTTCCTTTCGTGGCGGTGGTGGTGCGCTCCCGGCTCGTGGGCTTCAATCGCCAGCTTGAGGAAGCCTCCAAGGACCTGGGCGCCAGCGAATGGCAGACCTTCTGGTCGATCATCGTGCCCTATATGAAGCCAGGCCTCATCGCCGGGGCGCTGCTCGCCTTCACCCTGTCGCTTGATGATTTCGTGATCACCTTCTTTACCTCGGGTCCTGAAACCGTCACCTTCCCGGTCAAGGTCTATTCGCTGGTGCGCCGCGGCGTCTCGCCGGAGATCAATGCCGCCTCCACCGTGCTGATCGTCATCACGGTGATCGCTACCGTCATCGCAATGAAACTCCAGGCGCCACCCAAGGCGGACAAGGGTTAGAACACATGTCCGACATCATCGTTTCGATCCGCAACGTCACCAAGGCCTTTCCGGGAGGGGTCACCGCAGTCGATAATGTCTCTCTCGACATCGCGCAGAACGAGTTCTTCGCTTTGCTGGGGCCATCGGGATGCGGCAAGACGACACTTCTGCGCATGATCTCGGGGCTTGAGACGCCAACCTCCGGCCAGATCATCATCGGCGGCGAGGATATGGCCTTCACGCCGCCCAACAAGCGGCCGACCAACATGGTGTTCCAGTCCTACGCGGTGTTCCCGCACATGACGGTGGAGCAGAACGTGGCCTATGGCCTCAAGGTGACGGGCGTACCGGCGGACGAGACGCGGCGACGGGTCGGCGAAGCGCTCGAGATGGTGAAGTTGCAGGCGCTGGCCAACCGCAAGCCGGACCAGATGTCAGGTGGCCAGCGCCAGCGCGTGGCGCTGGCGCGCGCATTGGTGAAGCGTCCCAAGGTTCTGCTGCTCGACGAACCGCTGTCGGCGCTCGATGCCAAGCTGCGTGATGACATGCGCATGGAACTCACTCGGCTGCAGGAAACCGTGGGCATCACCTTCATCATCGTCACCCATGACCAGGACGAGGCGCTCTCCATGGCGAGCCGCATCGCGGTGATGGACAAGGGCGCCGTGCAGCAGGTGGCGACGCCCGCGGAACTCTATGAGCACCCGCGTAACCGCTTCGTGGCGGACTTCATCGGCAAGGTGAATCTCATCGAGGCCCGCGTGTTGCGCCAGATCGGCCGCAAGCTCGATTGTGAGGCGCGGGGGCTCGGCCGCCTCGAATTACAGAGCGATGGGCTGGTCGGCGCCAAGGTTGCGGTCGCGGTTCGGCCAGAGAAACTCAAGCTATCCATGGCTGAGCCGGCCCACGGCATCCGGGTGCGCGGCGTGGTGCAGAATGTCGCCTATTATGGCGATACCAGCCATGTGACAATCGAGGCTGTGGATGGCCTCGGCCTGTCGGTGACCGTCCAGAATGACCGCCGCAGCGGTGGCGCAGGCGTGGAGCGGGGCCAGCAAGTCTGGGTGCATTGGGCGCCTGAAGATTCGATCGTACTCACGGAGTAGGGGCATGACGCTGGAGATGAACCCACATGGCCCGCTGCCGGGCGACAATGCCTTTCGCCGCGAGTCCCTCAAAGGCACGCAGTGGGAGCCTACCTATGCCGGTGCGCTGTCCTTCATGCGGCGCAAATACACCCGTGATCTGACGGGCGTTGACATCGCGGTCACCGGCATTCCCTTCGACCAGGCCACCTCGCACCGCCCCGGCACCCGCCTGGGCCCGGAGGGTATCCGCAAGGCCTCCGCGGAGAATGCCTGGGGCCCGTTCTGGCCATGGAACTTCGATCCTTTCGACACCCTGGCGGTCACCGACTATGGCGATTGCTTCTTTGATTGGGGCCGCAAGGAGAACTTCCCGCAGCGGCTGGAGGATCACGCAGCCGAAATCCTTGCATCCGGCGCGGAAATGATCGCGCTGGGCGGCGATCACTACATCACCTATCCGCTGCTCAGGGCCCATGCCCGCAAGCATGGGCCGCTGTCACTCGTTCATTTCGATGCCCACCGGGACGTGGAGCCCGACGATGGCGGCCGTATCGATCATGGTACGATGTTCAACTACGCGGTGAAGGAAGGGCTCATCGATCCGCGTGCCTCGGTGCAGATCGGCATCCGCACCGTGTTCACCGGCGAGCGTACCTATGGTTTTCGCATCGTCTACGCCGATGAGGTGCATGACAGCTCTCCCGCCGCCGTCGCTGATATCATCAGGCAGGTGGTCGGCGGCAACAAGGCCTATCTCACCTTCGATATCGACTGCCTCGATCCGTCCGCCGCGCCGGGGACTGGAACACCTATTCCTGGTGGGCTGACCTATCACCAGGCAGCCTCGATCATCCGGAGGCTCATGGGCATCCATTTCATAGCCATGGACGTGGTCGAGGTTTCACCGCCCTATGACCATGCCGAGATCACATCGCTTGCCGCGGCGTCGCTGGTGATGGAATATCTCTGCCTCAAGGCGGCTGCGCGCGGGGCGCGGGCCGCACCGTTCAGCGAGTGACGCCCAAAGCCTTGTCCTTGGCGCGCACCGCATAGCCGGCCTGCTGCGGCCATTGACCATAGCTATTTTCAGCACCCAGTTCACGCATGGCATGGACGGGCCAGTTCGGGTCGTCGAGTGCCTGACGCGCGAGCGCGATCAGGTCGGCCTGGCCACGCTCAAGGATCTGTTCAGCTTCCTGCGCCTTGGTGATGAGTCCCACCGCGGCGGTGGGCACATCGGCCCGGTTGCGAATGGCTTCTGCGAGCGGCGCCTGGTAGAGCGGCCCTACCGGCACGCTCGCGCCGTCAAAGCCGCCGGATGAACAGTGGATCAGGTCATAGCCAATAGCCTTGAGCGCCTTGGCATATAGGACATTGTCATCGGCGGTCATGCCGCTCTCGATCCAGTCCGTCACCGAGATGCGCGCGAAGGCAGGCTTGGCGGCGGGCCAGGCGGCGCGCACCGCTTCCGCCACGCTGAGCGGAAAGCGCATACGGTTCTCGAGGCTGCCGCCATACTTGTCTGTTCGCTTGTTGGCGATCGGCGAGAGGAACTGGTTCAGCAGATAGCCGTGCGCCGAGTGCAGCTCAATCATGTCGAAGCCCGCCGCATCAGCGCGCCGCGCCGCCGCCGCCCAAGCGTCGCGGATTCTTGTCATGCCAGCCTCGTCCAGCGCTTCGGGCATGGCGTAGGAACTGCTGTGCCGCTCGGCCGAAGGCGCCACGGGCGTCCAGCTTTCGAAGCCCAGCGCTTCCTTTTCCGCCTCGGTCTCGGTAAAGCCACCGCGCCATGGCAGCGGAGCGGACGCCTTGCGCCCGGCATGAGCGAGTTGCAACCCTGCCGCCGCCCCGTGGGCGCGCAGGAACTCCGTCACCCGCTTCAAAGGAGCAATCTGCCCATCTTCCCACAGCCCGAGATCGGCGTAGGAAATTCTCCCCTCCGGTGAAACCGCTGTCGCCTCGGCGATCACCAGGCTGAAGCCTCCCAGCGCAAAGCGTCCGAGATGCACAAGATGCCAGTCATTGGCAAAGCCGTGGCGGCAGGAATACTGGCACATGGGCGCGACAATCACCCGGTTCTTGAGGGTGAGGCCGCGGTAGGTCACAGGCGAAAACAGCTTGCTCATTAGCTCAACATATCCTTCAGTCTGTAGAACAGCATGGCTGCGGCAAGCAACGGTACGCGGACCGGGCCGCCCGGGAAAGGCAGGTGGCGCACACGGGAGAGCAGGTCGAAGCGCTCTGCCGTGCCGCGGATCGCCTCTGCTATCAGCAAACCGTAGAGCCCCGCCAGTGCCACACCCTGGCCGGAATAGCCATGGGCGTAATAGGCGGTCGGACTCAGGCGGCCGCAATCGGGAATACGGTTGACGGTGATGGCGATGTAGCCGCCCCAGCCAAAGTCAACCCGCGCATCGGCAAGTTGGGGGAAGATCCTGGTCATGCGTGGCTTCATGTAGGCGCCGAGGTCTGGCGGTTCGCGGGTCGTATAGCTCGCCCTGCCGCCGAACAGCAGGCGCGTGTCAGGCGTGAGGCGGAAATAGTCGACAATGAAATTGGTATCTGCCACCGCCTCGCCATCTCGGATCAGGCTGTGGGCGCGCGTCTCCCCCAGCGGTTCCGTGGCGATGATGTAGCTCGTCACCGGCAGCACCCGGCCATAGAGCTTGGGCACCAGCCGGCCGAGATAGGCGTTGCAGGCGATGATCACGAATTTGGCGGCAACCTTGCCTTGCGCGGTGCGTACAAAGGGTTTGGTCCCGGTATCAACCTCGAGGGCACGCGAATGTGCGTGGATGACGGCGCCGGCCGCAGTGGCAGCCCGCGCCAGGCCGAGGCAATAGTTGAGCGGGTGGAAATGCCCCGCACCGCCCTCGCGCAGCGCGCCGTGGTAGACATCGGTCTTGAGTTTTTCTGCCAGCTCATCCCGGCTGAGGATTTGGGTATCGGTATAGCCGAGCCCGTCCCATTCATCCTTCCAGGCCTTGAGACTGTCAAAGCGGCTGGCCTTGGGCACGGCATGAAGATAGCCCCAGCGCAGATCGCAGTTGATGCCGTAGCGGGTGATACGATCCACGAGCAAGCGCTTCGCTTCCTCAGCAAGCGCAAAGCATTTCCTGGCATCATCCTTGCCGAGCTGGGCTTCGATCTTCTCTTGCCCCGCCGAAAAGCCGGTGCAGATCTGGCCGCCGTTGCGGCCAGATGCCCCGAAGCCTACGGTTTCCGCCTCGAGTACCACCACCTTGTGTCCAGCCTCGGCCAGCGCGACCGCCGCCGAAAGCCCCGTGTATCCGGCGCCCACGATGCACACATCCGCCGTCACATCGCCTGAAAGTGGCGCATGAACCGAAGCGGCCTGCGCGGTGGCCTGGTAGTAGCTCGGTGCGCTGATGGATTTCCGCATGATGTGAAGGGTTTAGCCGCCCCCCTTTTGCTGGGTCAAGCTTCCGGGTTAGATTACCGGACTGGTAACAATATCCGGAACATCATGACCCAAGCGCAATTCGAGGACTGGCTGAACGAACGCAAGGTGAGCGAGGTTGAATGCCTCGTTGCCGACATGAACGGAACGGCGCGCGGCAAGATCCTGCCGCCCAAGAAGTTCCTGTCCGGCAATCGCTCGCGGGGCCTGCGCATTCCGGAGGAGGTGTTCACGCTCACCATCAACGGACGCTTCGTCCAGGACACACGCGCCGTCAGCGACAGTGCGATCGACGTCTACCTGAAACCTGATCCCAACACGATCCGCGTGGTGCCGTGGTATGCCGAGCCCACCGCCCAGGTGATTTGCGATGCCTTTCACCTTGACGACAGCCCGGTGGATATCTCGCCGCGCCATGTGCTGAAGCGGGTGCTTGCCGCCTATCGCGAGAAGGGCTGGAAGCCCGTTGTGGCGCCGGAGCTCGAATTCTATCTGGTGAAGAAGAACATCGATCCGGATTATCCACTGGACGCTGCCGTGGGCCGGTCGGGGCGCAAGGAGCCGGGCGGCCAGGCCTATGGCATCGACGCCGCCAATGATTTCGATCCGATCGTCGAGGATATCTATGATTTCTGCGAGGCCCAGGAACTCGATGTCGATACGCTGAGCCATGAGAGTGGCCCGGCGCAGCTCGAGATCAACTTCAACCACGGCGACCCGCTGGAACTCGCGGACCAGGTGTTCCTGTTCAAGCGCACGGTGCGCCAGGCCGCCTTGAAGCATGACATGTATGCGACGTTCATGGCCAAGCCGCATGAGAATGAGCCTGGGTCTTCCATGCATATCCACCAATCGGTGATGGACGCGAAGACCGGCCGCACCATCTTTGCTGACAAGAATGGCAAGTTCTCCAAACAGTTCCTCAACCATATTGGGGGCCTGCAGCGCTATCTTGCGGCGGCGCTGTCTCTCTGCGCGCCTAACGTCAATTCCTACAGGCGTCTGGTGCCGGACTCGGACGCGCCGACCAACGTCCATTGGGCCATCGATAACCGCACGGTGTCGCTGCGCGTGCCGTCCTCCGATCCGGGCAACACGCGGGTCGAAAACCGCGTGCCGGGGGCTGACGCCAATCCCTATCTGGCCTTCGCGGCATCGCTGGCCTGCGGCTATCTGGGCATGGTCGAGCGCATCAAGCCATCCGACCCCGTCGAAGGATCAGCCTACCGCTATGCTCACACGTTGCCCATCAGCCTCGACGAGAGCCTCGACAAGCTGAACTACACCAAGCCCCTGAAGCAGGTGCTGGGAGAAAAATTCTGCGAGGCGTATAACGACGTCAAGTTCCAGGAGATGCAGAATTACCGCCGGGTGATCAGTTCCTGGGAACGCGAATATCTTCTGCTCAATGTGTGAGGAGCTGGCATGCGTGCGGTAAAGACGACGTTTCTTGTCCTGCTGCTCTGCGTGGTGTCTTGGGTTCCTGCAACGGCCCAGAGCGGCCGCCAGGTTCCACCGGAGGCCGATATCATTGTGGCTATCACCGAGATCATCCAGTCGCAGGACCGTCTGCCGCTGCCGCTTGAGCGCATACGGCCCGCCCTCGCGGCCCACTATCTGCGTGACGGCGCAAGGGTTTTCTGGGTCGGCACCGGCCGCATGACGCCGTTCCTGCAGCGGCTCGCCGATGCCGCCGACGATGGGCTCAATCCCGCTGATTATCCCATCGATGCGCTGATCGACCTGCGCGACAGCCTGGAGCCCGACGATGCTGAAACTGCGGCGGCCACAGAACTCTACTTTGCCGCCTTCCTCGTGTCCTATGCAACCGACCTTAAGATCGGGCGAACCACGCCCCAGAAGGTCGATCCGCGGCTGTTCCGCAACCGCCGAACAGTCGATGTACTGCGCATTCTGAATGATCTGGCTGCCAGCGGCGATCCAATCGCGTTCCTCGCCGGCTTCGAATCGCAAAACCCGCACTACCAGGCGCTGAAGCGCATGCTCGTGCTTTACCGCGCGATGGCGGAGTCTGTCGAATGGCCGGCGATTCCGGCGGGCGACAACATCGAACCTGGCGGCAAGGACCCGCGCGTTCGCCAGATCCGCGAGCGCCTGATTCTCACGGGCGATCACCCGGGCGGTGTCGAGGGTGATGTTTACGATGCTTCAACCGCGCTTGCGATGAAGAGTTTCCAGACGCGACATGGGCTGGAGGCTAAGGGACTGATCGGCAAACAAACGATCCTTGCACTCAACGTGCCGCCCGCCGAACGCGCCCGCCAGATCATGCTCAACATGGAGCGCTGGCGCTGGATGCCCGAGAATCTGGGCGAACATCATTTCATGGTCAATCTGGCCGCCTTCGACATGCGCGAGATCGAGAATGACGATCTCGTGGACCGCATGGACGTGGTGGTCGGCGCGGTCGCCACCCAGACGCCGGAGTTCTCGGATGATCTCGAATATGTCGAGATCAATCCGACCTGGACGGTGCCCTACTCCATAGCAACCAAGGAAATGCTGCCGAAGCTGCGCCGCAATCCCTATGCCTATTCGGGCGATTTCGAGATTTTCGCCAATGGCAAGCTTTCATCCTGGGGCGGCATCGACTGGAATGCCTATGGCCCTGGCAAGTTTCCCTTCACGTTTCGCCAGAAGCCGGGCCCGAAAAATGCGCTGGGCAAGGTCAAGTTCATGCTGCCGAACCCGCACAACATCTATCTTCACGATACGCCAGCAAAGGACAAGTTCCTGGCCACGACGCGGGCCTTCAGCCATGGCTGCATCAGGCTGTCGCGGCCGATGGACCTGGCTTACCGGCTGGTTGGCGAAATCGCCGGCTGGCCCAAGCCCAGAATTGACGCCGCCTTCGCCAGCGGAAAGACCACGCGGGTGAGCCTGCCGCAGCTCATTCCCGTGCATCTCGTCTATGCCACGGCGTTCGAGGGCGACGGTGGCACCCTCGAGTTCCGTCCGGACATTTATGGACGAGACCGCAAGCTAGACGCCGCGCTCGCGGGCAGGCCGTCGAGCTAGAACTGGCAACGCAACAGCTTGCGGCAGCGCAGTCAACGCCTCAATAGTTCAACACATTCCGCCGCGTCCGCCGCGCCGCCTCGGCCAGGGCTTCAACCGAGGCGTAGTTCCCCGGGTTCACCATCATGTCGCGGGAAAGGATCAGCGCCCGCGCCTCGCACAGGGCGCGGCGGTCCTTGTCCTCGATCCATTCGAGATCGATGTTGTGGGCGAGGCCCAGAATGCGGCGGGTCATCTTGGCCGCCGCGAAACCGACCGTGTCTGTCCACAGCCGGTCCATATAGGCCTGCCGTTCTTGCTCGAGGCGGCTTTGGCCCTCCGCATCCTCGAACAGCGCAGCCGGATAGGCGTCCCCCATCCCGTCGCCCCGCCACAGGGCCAGAAACTTGGCGCGGAAGAAGACCCAGATTTGCTGCAGCGTCGCCAGCACCCATTCGCGGTAGCCATCGCGGCCGCCCGGCTCTTTCTCATGCCCGTCCTGCGAGAAATAGTTGAGCAGGAAATTGGCGATGACCGCGCCCGCATCGAAGCCCATCGGCCCCATGAAGGCGAATTCGGGGTCGATCACCCGCGTATCGGCGGGTGTGAGCATGATCGAGCCGGTGTGCAGGTCGCCATGCAGCATGGCCTCCGCCGAGGACAGGAACTTGAGCTTGAGCCGCGACACCGCCACCTTGAGGTCGCCGTCGTCACGCCACTCGGCGGCATAGGCGTCAAGCTGCGGCGAAGTCCAGCGGTTGAGCGGCGCCACCCGGTAAGGGTCGGTGAAGATCAGGTCTTCGGTGATCTTGCACAGCGCGGTGTTGCCGGCAAAGGCGGCGATCATGGCCTTCTTCTTATCGGCCGTCAGCGCCAGGTCCGAGGTGAAATAGAGTGTGCGCGCCATGAAGGTTGAAATATCCTCGGCGAACTTCGGATATTCGATGCCGGCGATCATGCCGCGGCGCATGATGATATGAGGCTCGAGCAGTTCCATGACGATCAGCGCCAGTGTTTCGTCATAATGATAGATTTCGGGCGTCAGCCGGCCGGTCAGGCGGGCCTGTTCGGAGAGCGCCATGTGCTCATAGTGGGCGCGCGACAGTGGCAGCGGCCAGCTTTCGCCCACCAGCCGCACATAGGGAAGCGCCTGCTTCACCGCCACGCCGCCCGCCGGCCCCTTGACGATGAACACGAGATTCAGGTTGCCATCGCCCACTTCGGCGATGTTCCAGCCGGAAGGGGCACCGCCCAGCAGCGCCGCGACGCGCGGAATGCCGCCCAGATAGGCCGCGAGTGTGGCTGGCGATTGCGGCGCATATCCTTCGCGGGTTTCGATCATGGCAGTCACACATTGCTGTTGGCTGATGGCATATGAGCACCGAAACCGGCCGGAAATGCAAGTACAACGCACCGCAGGTCTGGAGCTTTCGCAACCGCAACAGCCATGATGCTCTGCAGCAATGCATGGCCGCCGGACAATTGCGCTGGACAAAGCGAGGCCTCTGTTGGATGTTTTCACGATCGGCGTTCCGGACGCGCGATCGACCCACAAAGTTCCAGGAGGACCCAAGCAATGCTCAACGATCTCATCAAGGAAGCGGCAAACCGCCGCGATGTTTTCAAGAAACTGGGAACCACGGCGCTCGGCGCGGCGCTGCTCGCCGATGCCGGCTTTGATCCTGCGATGGCCCAGGCCCTGGCCCCGGCGGGCAAGCCGATGAAAGCCGCGTTCTCGAATGCCGGCCTTCAGGCCACCTGGTGCGCCCAGGGCAAGCAGGCGGCGGAGGCCTGGGGCAAGCTGATGAATGTCGAGATCACCTGGTTCGACGGCGAGCTTTCCGCCACCAAGCAGCGCGCCGCCATTGACAACATGGCCTCCCAGAAATGGGATTTCGTGGCCATCCAGACCTTCGGCATCGGCACCCTCACCGACCCCATCAAGAAGATGATCGATGGCGGCACGCCGGTGATCGCCATGGATACGCTGGTGGCCCCGCCCGGCACGGTTCCGATCCACACCTTCATCGCGCCCGACAACGTGATGATGGGCTCGGTCGTCACCTCGGCGCTGGTCGCCGCCATGGGTGGTGCCGGCAACATGGTGATGACCCAGGGCGCGCTCGGCCATTCGGGCGCCCAGGGCCGCGCCAAGGGCTTCCACATGGTTGTCGACGGCAACGCCAACATCAAGGTGCTGGACGAGCAGCCCGCCGACTGGGATGTGACCAAGGTGGCCCGCATCTGGGACTCGCTCCTCACCCAGTATCCGGACATCAAGGGCGCCTTCTTCCACAATGACGACATGGCGCTTGCCGCCCACAACGTGATGAAGGCCAAGAACCGCACCGACATCCTGATCGCCGGCGTCGACGCCATGCCGCCCGCGGTGAACGCGGTCTTGGAGGGCGTGATGGTGGCGACCGTGCGCAACCCGTCCTGCCGCATCCACGGCTGGTCGGTGGCGGCTGGCGTGGCGGCGGTGCAGGGCGGCGAGCAGGCCGGCAAGGACATTCCGGACTTCATCCTCGCCGACGGCCCGGTCATCACCAAGGACACAGCGCCGGGCCACCTGTGGCTGCAGAAGAACTTCCTGATCTGATCTCAGACGGATGCAGGACTCCACACGAACCGCGAGCGGGGGCGACACGCCCCTGCTCGAACTGACCAACGTCTCGAAGCACTTCGGCGGCGTGATGGCGCTGCAGAACGTGGATTTTTCGCTCAGGGCGGGCGAGATCCACGGTCTCGTGGGCGAGAACGGCGCCGGCAAATCCACCACCATGAAGATCATCGCCGGTGTGCATACCGAATTCGACGGCGTGATGAAGATCAAGGGCCGCGAAGTGCGGCTGCGCTCGGCGCGCGATGCGCTATCTAATTCCATCGGCATGGTGCACCAGGAACTCTCGATCGTTCCCGATCTCACGGTGGCGGAGAACGTCTTTCTCGGCAATCAGCCGCTCAATGCCATCGGCGCGGTGGACTGGCGGCGCATGAACCGCGAGGCGAAACAGCTTCTCGCCAGCCTGGGCCTCAACATCGATCCGGCCACCACCATGGGTTCGCTTCCCGTTGGCCTGCAGCAGCTGGTGGAGCTGTCACGCGTGTTGTTTTCCGGCGCGCAGATCATCATTCTCGATGAGCCCACCTCGGCGCTTTCGCCGCCCGAAGTGAAGCAGCTGTTCGAAGTCCTGCGGAGGCTGCGCAAGGAAGGCCGCTCGATCATCTTCATCTCGCACTTCCTCGACGACGTGCTGGCGATCTCGGACCGCGTCACGGTGTTTCGCAACGGCCAAAAGGTGATCACCGAGGATACCAGGAACCTGACGAAGGATTCGGTCATCTCGCACATGATCGGCCGCGGCTCCAAAGGCATGCACATGGGCGAGGAGGCCGCCCTCAAGAGCGACGATTCCAAGCCCGTCGTCATGTCCGTCGAGGGGGTGAGCGACGGCCGCAACCTGCGTGATTTCTCGGTCGAGCTCCGCGCCGGCGAGATCACCGGCGTCTATGGTTTCATGGGTTCGGGCCAGATCGAGCTTGCACGCGCGCTGTTCGGCAAGGTGCCATTGCGCCGCGGCACCGTGAGGCTTGACGGCAAGCCGGTGAAGTTCAAGTCCACGGCGGCGGCGCGTTCCGCCGGCATCGCCTTCGTGCCGGAGAACCGGCGCATGATGCTATTCCGCCAGGAACCTGTTTATAAGAACGTCTCGATCGCCATTCTCGGCCGCATCCACCGCCTGCTGGTGAAACCGCGCCAGGAAAAGAAGATCACCGAAGACCACATCAAGGACCTGCAGATCAGGCCGCCCCGCACCGCCATACCGCTGGGCTCCTTGTCCGGCGGCAACCAGCAGAAGGTGGCGCTCGCCAAGTGGCTCACCCATCTGCCGCGCGTGCTGATCCTGTCGGAGCCCACCCGCGGCATGGATGTGGGCGCCAAGGAAGACGTGATCCGCATCGTCAAGTCGCTGCGGGACCGCGGCGTGGCCATCCTGGTGCTGTCGACCGAGCCGGAAACCATCCTGACGCTCGCCGACCGGGTGACGGTGATCAAGAAGGGAACCGTGGCGCGCCAGTTCGCGTCCGGCAATATCGAGAAAGCCGATCTGTTGTCGGCAGCCTGAGGACGCTGGGGGGAGAACACACATGTCGACGGCGGAAACTTCTGCGCCAAAGAGCTTCAACCTGAAGCGCTTCCTGGGCGACCAGCTCCGGAACATCGCGCCGGTGTTCACGCTGGTGGCGCTGGTGGTCTTCTTCAGCTTCGCCAGCGATTCCTTCCTGACGCTGGACAATGCGCTGAACATCGTGCGCCAGCTCTCCATCACCGGCATCATCGCCGTGGGCCTCACCTATGTGATCCTCTGCGCCGAGATCGACCTTTCGGTGGCGGCGGTCGCGAACGCGGTGGGCATCACGGTTGCCTATTTCACCATCCAGCCCGACTATGTGAACATCGCCAATGTGCCGGTGCAGGGCTGGATCGCCATCATCCTGGCGCTGGCCGCCGCTTTCGCCTTCGGCCTGGTCACAGCCGGCGGCATGACCATCATCGGCATCCCCTCCTTCATCATGACGCTGGCGATGATGCAGATCGCCAACGGCGTCTCGGCGATGCTGGTGCGCGGCCAGATCGCCTATCAATATCCTGATCTGATCACCACGCTGGGCTCCGGCACGGCCTTCACCATTCCGCTCGGCGTCGATGCCGCCGGCAAGGCGATGTTCATCCCCATCGGCTGGACGATCATCGTCTGCCTGATCTTCCTGCTGGTCGGGCACCTGGTGCTGAAATACACCCGCTACGGCCGCTACATCTACATGGTGGGCGGCAACCGCGAGGCGGCGGAATATTCCGGCGTCAACGTCAAGTTCATCATCGGCTCGGTGATGGTGATCTGCGCCGTATGCTCCGGCATCGCCGGCATGCTGGGCGTGGCCTATTTCGGCTCAGCCCAGCAGAACCAGTTCGACACCTTCCTGCTGGACGCCATCGCGGCGGTGGTGGTGGGCGGAACGTCTCTGTTCGGTGGGCGGGGCGGCATTGGCAACACCATCATCGGGCTCCTGGTGCTGGGCGTCGTCAACAACGGGCTCGACCACATCCAGATCGATTCCTTCCTCAAGATCCTCATCCGCGGCCTGATCCTGCTGGCAGCGCTGATCATCAACGTCTATGCCCAGGTGCTGAAGGAAAAGCAGGCGGATCTCGATTAACGGGGCTGCGGGGCCGCGCTCACCCGGCGAATTGCGGGCGAGGCAGCCCCGCGATGGGCGAGTCGAAAGCGAACAGGCTGCCTTGCCGCGGAAAACGCGCCAGCTCTCCGGCGCTGGCGCCGTGGCGCGCGGTGGTGACATAAGCGGTGCGGAAATCCCGGCCACCGAACGCGATCGACGTCACACGCGGCGCCGGGATCGGCACAGTGAAATCCAATCTGCCATCGGGCCGGAACCTCGCCACGCATTGCCCTTCCCAGCGGGCGCTCCACAATCCGCCTTCGCTGTCCACCGCCGCGCCGTCCGGATAACCGAGGCTCTTGTCATCGCTGAACACCCGCCGGTTAGAGACGGTTGCGCTCGCGGGGTCGAAATCATAGGCGTAAATCACCTGCGCCGCGGAATCGGCGACATAGAGCGTGCGCTGGTCCGGGCTCCAGGCCACGCCATTGGTGATCATGATGCCGTCGATCGCCTTGTGAAAGGTGAAATCCGGGTTGACGCACCATAGGGCGCCGGTGGCCGCGGCGATCGGCAGGTCCTCGCCCGAGGGCCCCAGATTGTTCATCATGGTTCCCATCCAGAACCGCCCTTGCGCATCGGGCGCGCCGTCATTGCTGCGGTTTTCAGGCTTGTCCGCCTCCGGCACGGCAACACGTATCAGCCGCCCCTCGCGCGGGTCGAAACGGTTAAGGCCATGGTGGGAGGCGATCAGCAGCGTGCCGTCACGCCGCTTGGCGAGCGCGGTGATCATCTCGGGCATCGCCCAGGACTCGTGCCGGCCCGTGGCCGGATCATGGCGATGCAGCCGGGAGGGCATGGGAATATTCAGCCAATACAAGACTTGCTCGGCGGGGCACCACATTGCCCCTTCACCAAGATCGTCGCGGCTGTCAGCGGCGCAGCGTACATCGAGGTTCTTCATGGCGGATGTCATAGGTGCTGTTCGCCGCAATCCTTGCTGCCGGGATAAGCCCCGCACTTGCAAATCTATCGCCCGGCCGCCGGCAACACAAGCACCGGTCAGCGCCCAGGTCTTCCTATTGCGCCGGACCCTGGGTCACACCCTATCCTTGCCGCCATGACAAAGCCCCCGCCCGATGAAACCCTGACTGCCGCCGACTGCGCGGCGCGCATGGGGCTTACCGTGCGCGCGCTCCGGGTGTATGAGCGATACGGGCTGATCTCGCCCGGCCGCACCGCCAAGAACTGGCGTCTCTATGGCATTAGGGAGATCGAACGGCTCAACGAAATCATCATCCTCAAGAGCTTCGGCCTGCCCTTGGCGCGAATCGCGCGGCTTCTGGTCGGCAAGGAGGCCAACCTTGACGGCGTGCTGGCCACCCAGGCCGAGGCGCTGACCCGGCAGCGCGGCCATATCGACCAGAGCCTCATGACCATTGCCGGGGCGCGCCGGGAACTCTCCGGCGGCGCCGCCACCGTTTCGGCGCTGACCAAACTCGCCAAGGAGATGACCATGACAAAGACCCCCGCCGATGATACCGCCTGGCGCCGCTACGAGCAGGCCCGGCCCCGGACCGAAACCAGGCTCTCGCCTGCGCTGCTGAAGGATTATGCGGGCTGCTACAAGCTGGATGACAACGTCTTTGTGACAATAGAGCCGGGCGATCATGCGATCAGCCTTGCCGTAACCGGACAAAGCGCTGTGACCCTGTCGCCGGAAGCGCCTGACAAGTTTTTCAGCAAGCAGATGCCGCTGCAAGTCACTTTCGAACGCGATGCAGACGGCGCCGTCAGCTGTCTCGTCATTCACCAGCATGGCGCCGAGCACAGGGCAGGCCGGACCGCGGTTTCCGAAGCGAATGCCGCCGCCACGGCCTTCGCGGAGAGACTTTCCAATCAGAGGCCATTCGCGCGGAGCGAAACCGCAATCCGCGGGCTGATCGCCGATGCGCAGGCTGGCAGCATGGATGCGGCGGAAATGACGTCTCAGATGGCGGAGGCCTTACGGAAGCAGCAAACCGCCATCGCACGCGATATCGTTAAGGCTGGTTCATTGCTGTCTCTGTGCTTCCAAGGCGTGGGGCCGGACGGCTGGGATGTCTACGATGCCGTCTTTGAGAAGGGCCGGCAGCAATGGCGCATCCACTTCAATAGCCATGAAAAGATGGATGGCTTGTGGATCAGGCCGGTAATTGCTCTGGGCCGCCCTGACGAGCGTGAGTAGCGGCGTCGGAAAAAAAAACTGCGGCCGGAGTGACCCGGCCGCAGATTGCTGTTCAAGCCTGGCGGAGCGGCGCGCCTATGGCTGCGCCGGAACGTTCAGCGTGGCGGGTTCCAGCGCCGCGAAGGACGAACCCTCCGGCGATGAAGCTGCCGCGAGGCGGCTCACTGCCAGCTTGAGAGCGGCCATCTCGGCCTCCATCGCTTCGAGTTTCGCGTTTGCGGCGGCAAGTTCGCGGCCCTGCTTCTGAAACTCGTTGAGCAGCAGGCTCGGCAGAACATCATAGGCCACCGACTCCGGCGTGCCATCGTTGTTATAGACAACGAGCGACGGCATCACCTTCTCGACCTCCTCGGCGATCAGCCCGAACTGAATGGGCTTGCTGCCGTCGTCTTCCGCTTCCTTGTAACGGAAGGTAACGGGGCGGAGGTCCATGAGCCCGTTGCTGGCATCGCCCATCGTGTGGATGTCCTCCTTGTAGCGGCGCGAGCTCCTGGCGACGCCAAGCTGCCCCAGGGCGTTCACCAGCACGGCCTGCCCGCCGGTAACCCGCGTTCCGCGAATGCCGGCCATGAAGGCGCGGGTCTGGGTTCCCTGCACGCCGATGCGGATGGTGGCGGCTTCACCGGCCACGCCGGGCGCGGCGATGGCCACATTGTTGTTGCCCGTGGTCCAGTTGCTGCCGGCGCTGTTGCCAACAGCGGTGTTGTCGCTGCCGGTGGTGTTATTGAACATGGACCCGGAGCCGTTGGCCGTATTGTTGCTTCCGGTCGTGTTCTTGTTCAGCGCGTTGATGCCGCCTGCGGTGTTGTTGTTGCCGGTGGTGTTCTCCTGTAGCGCCGCGACCCCGCTTGCGGTGTTGGCGCCGCCGCCCGTGTTCTTGCTGAGCGAATTCACGCCGCTCGCGGTGTTGAAGCTGCCTCCCGTATTTGCGCGCAGGGCGCCGGCGCCGCTCGCGGTGTTGAGAACGCCGGTCGTGTTTGAGGAGAGCGCCGACCAGCCCGCGGCTGTATTATTACTGCCAGCTACGGTATTGCTTGAGAGGGCGCTGACACCCAGTGCGGTATTGTTCTCGCCTGGTATGGGTGAAGTACCGGAGGCGACGCCAAGCTCTCCGTTGGCGTCGACAACAACGGCATACCCGCCGACGATCGTGTTGTCCCTGATGCCAGCGATGTAGGTTTTCTTCTGAAGGCCCTGTTGGCCAATGCGAATCGTCCTCAAATCGATTTCTTCGCCCAGACTCCCGATGGCGATATTGTCGCTGCCCGTAATCCAGTTGGAGCCAGCCCGGAAGCCAATCGCGATGTTATTGCTCGCAGCAATCTGATTGGCCGCCGCTTCGAAGCCAACCGCGGTGTTGCTGCTGCCGTTTGCGAGGCTATACAAGGCAGACGTGCCCATCGACGTATTGAAACTGCCCGTGGTCAACTCCTGAAGAGCGCTCTGGCCGTGCCCAACGTTGCTGGAGCCTGTGGGGGACCTCAGAAAGACGTTGTTTCCGAAGCCGGTGTTTGAGCCGAGGAAACCTGACGCAACGCCCAACCGGTTTGACGCATCGACTACCACGATACGGCCATTGGTGATCGGTGTTGTATGTATGCCCGCGATAAACGTCGTGCTATGCAATCCCGGCGTTCCAAGGCGCATTACTCCGTTATCCGAACTCACGCCGAAGCTGCCGATGGCAATATTGTTAGACCCCGTCGTCCAACTTAAACCCGCTTGGAACCCGACGGCGATGTTTCGGGTAGCGGTGCCGGTCTGGTTTTGCGCAGCCTGCGAGCCTATGGCGGTGTTTTGACCTCCGACGGTATTGCCAGCTAGAGCCAACCGACCGACCGCCGTGTTACCATCCGATACGCTGACGCTCAGTGCGCTTACGCCGATCGCGATGTTGTCATTGTTAGTCAGGTTCGCATTGAGCGAGTTTACTCCAATCGCGATATTGCTGCTGCCTTGGGTGTTCGATCCAAGAGCTGAGCCAATGGCGACATTGTTGTTACCGGAGGTATTAAGTTGCAGCGCATTGGTGCCAACAGCGGTGTTAGACCCGCCGCCTAAATTTGCCCTGAGCGCGTTAGACCCAAACGCGCTGTTGTTGCTGCCGTTGCCTGTTGAAAGAGCCAAGTTGCCAAAAGCACTGTTGTCAACGCCAGTGGTGTTGGCTGCTAGAGCAGACCTACCAAAAGCGCTATTCCTGGACCCCGTTGTGTTCAGCAGCAATGAGTTGAAGCCAAAACCACTGTTCTCACTGCCAGCCGTGTTGGCCGTCAGCGAATCTACTCCGAACGCGCTATTCCTCTCGCCAGTTGTGTTAGAGTCGAGAGAATTCGTTCCGATGCAGGTCAACGTCCCCGTGCTGTTTGTCCCAAGCACACATGCTTGCGCCTGAGCGCTTCCTGACGTCTGCCCCATGACGGCGGCGAGCGCGAAGAGACTTAAAGTAACTTTAGTTCCGTACCGTAGCATCATCAGATCTTTCCTAGAAGATGTGTTTAAGCCAGCTTTCTTGTCGTAACAAAATGAGGCCGCCAGCCTGGAACCCCAACAAACTTACCCTGATGTAATCGATTGTATCATGGTCACATGAGGGTTGCAAGACAGTGAAGCTGGTGTATTGTTTTAGGCATAGTCTTGTTCTCCAGCATCTCGAATCTGGGCAGTGTCCAGATTCTTTCGCACATTTTTTCAAGCCACGGCGGCTTCGGTTGGGTTTTCGTCGGCCTGAAACAGAGGCCGCATGTTCATGTACCGTTTCGTTGACCACTGGGTCCCCGCTATGTGCCGCAGCCGGG
>NZ_JBJTER010000161.1:0-27706 GCF_046093005.1 Aestuariivirga sp. | reverse complement strand
CGTTGGTATCGCCCAGCAGGATGACCGCGCGGTCATCGACCGGATGAGCGGCTTCGAGAATGGCCTCAGCCTGGCGGGCGCGGGATGACGCAAGCAGGCCCAGATGCGCGCCGATCACGCGCATGGGCATGCCCTGCATGTCGAAATCGACGAGAACCGCGCCGCGCGGCTCGAAGCCCGGCAGCTTCATTTTGGTGACGCCGGTGACCAGCCCCTTGCGGAACAGGATGACATTGCCGTGCCAGCCATGGCTCAGCTTGCGCGAGCCTTCGTCCAGCACCGAGCGGTAGCCGCCCTTTTCGAGAAGCGCGCGCAGGTTCAGAAGTCCGCGGCGGTTGCCGAAGCGCTGGTCGGCCTCCTGTAGCGCCACGACATCGGCTTCCAGCTGCAGCACGACATCGACCACCCGTTCGGGATCGAACACGCCGTCGGTGCCCACGCATTTGTGGACGTTGTAGGAAGCAACCGACAGGGTGAGCGAAGGCGCGTGCCCGCCATGGGCCGGACGCTTCTGCCCGACTGGCGGCGGATGATGGTCCGCGTTGCGCGCCAGGTTCCGCCGCAGAGCCGGAACGATATGCTTCATGGCGGAGTGCCCCCGTTCGGCGGACCCCGGCGGGGGCCCATCTGTATGATCCATCTTGCGCCGTCTAAGTGCATGCTGAAAGGGGAAGTTTCAAGTGCGCCGTTGGTCACGGTTCACGGTCCATGAATGGCGCTGATCATCATGGATCAGGCGATCGACGGCGCGCCGAGCAGCCACAAGCCAAGCCCCGTATAGGCGACCATGCAGATCGCCAGCGGCAGTTCCAGCTTGAAGGCCTCAACGCGGGACGGCGTAGATTCGCTAACCATGGCATGCGCCACGGCAACGCCCACCACATGGCCGATGACGATGGCTGCGGTTTGGGTGGTGTAGAGGGCGAAGGCGCCGGATGCGGTATTCTGGAACGAGGCTGTGACATGAACGTGGCCTAGACCCAGGAACTGCGCGCCGTTCTGCAGCGGATCGTTGAGCGCCACCACCGCATATTGCAGGGCGAGCAGCGTGTCGCTCAGATAATGCGCGAAATGATAGGCAATTGAGATCGGGATCAGTGAGAACACCAGCCTGCCGCACAGGCGGCGCAGATCGCCCGTGCGGCCGGCCCAGGCCCAGCCCAGCGCCACCGCCGCGAAGAAGCCGCAGGCGAGAATCGCGAACGACGAGATGAGCCCCAGCGTGTTGGCCTCGAGAACCGCGCTGCGCCCGGGGTAGTCCAGCGGGTTGACGCCAATCATGGAGAGCCAGAGGAAGGTATTGGCGAAACCGTCGAAAGTGATGGTGCTGAGCGTGAGCAGAACGAACAGCACGCCGCTCGCGGGCAGGGCCGGCAGCGCCAGCAACCCCAGGCCAGGCCAGCGCCAGCCGCGCGGCCCCAGCGGGGCCGCGGCGCCCAGCTGCGAGAAGAACACCGCGAACGGGTCCGCCTTGCCCAGCCATTGCGCGGGGCCGAACAGCAGGATCGCCGCAACGCTCGCCAGCGCGTAGCACAACACCACGGCCGCCAGGATCGCCGGGTCCTCGGGTGCAGGAAACACCAGCTGGAACCAGGCAAAGGCAAAAAACACCCATACCGCCGGCCAGTAGGAGAGCCAGTCCGGATAGCGCAGCAGCGCTTTGCTGTCCCTGGTCCGCCAGCAACCTGTTAGCAAAGCATGGAGCCCGGTGAACGGATTGATCTTCGCCCAGAGATCGCCGAACAGGGGATGCAGCATGACGATCACCACCCACCACAGCGTCCAGATGGTGAGCGGCAGGAGGTTCTCCGCCGGGTCGCGCGGGCCCAGAAAGCCGATGATGATGAGAAAGCCGAGGATGACGGCGCTGATCAGGCTGAGGATGCGCCCGAAGGCGGGGCGCTCTGCTCCGCCAGCGGGAGGCAGGCGCAGCGTGCGGCCGGACAGCAGTGACAATGCGATGAACGAGACCAGCACCGCCAGCGCGCCGCCGGCCACCACATAGCCTGTCGGCAGCAGCATGACGAAGCCGCGGCCCGCGGCATGCGCAAACGCCGGGCCGGCGCCCAGCGCAGTCATGACCGCCACAAGCGCGATCAGGCGCATCGTCAAATGCCCACGTAACGGTCGATCAACGCCCGGTCACCGGCGAGCGCCTTGGCGGATTCGACACCGGTTACCCGGCCATTCTCCACAACGGCCACCCGGTCGGCAACCGGCAGCACGGCATCAACCCGCTGCTCGACCAGAAGCGTCGTCACGCCATGCGCCTTGAGATCGAGCACCGACTGGCGGATGCGGGCGATCATCGCGGGCATCAGGCCCTCGGTCGGCTCGTCGAGCAGCAATAGTCTGGGATTGATGCACAGGGCGCGGGCCATGGCGAGCATCTGCTGCTCGCCGCCACTCATCGTGCCGGCCCGCTGCGACAGGCGCTCGCGCAACAGCGGAAACAGCGTCAGCACATGCTCAAGCACGTCGGGGCCGGAGTTCCGGGTCATCAGCCCGACCCGGAGATTTTCCATCACCGTGGCGTCGGAAAACAGACGCCGCCCCTGCGGCACATAGCCGATGCCCTGGCGCGGCACCTCATGGGCGGGAAGCCTGGTGAGTTCGGCGCCATCGAGCATGATTGAGCCGCGCCGCGCCGGCACAAGCCCCATGATGGCCTTGAGCGCCGTGGTCTTGCCCGCGCCGTTGCGACCCAGCAGGCAGAGGATTTCGCCCGCCTGGGCGGCAAGCGAGAAGGACTTCAGCACCTGCGCCTCGCCATAATAGCAATCAAGATCGCGGATCTGGAGCATCAGCCGGTTCCCAGATAGGCGCTCTGCACGGCGGCATTGGCGCGGATTTCCGCCGGGCTGCCCTCGGCGAGGATGCGGCCCCGGTCGAGCACGGTGATACGATGGGCGAGCTCCATCACCACCGGCATATTGTGCTCGATCAGCAGCACGGTTGCGTCCCGCGCCACCTCCCGCACCAGACCGATGAAGCCCTCGATCTCGGCGTCGGAAAGGCCCTGGGTCGGCTCGTCGAGAATGAGCAGCTTCGGCCGCAGGGCAAGGCCCATGGCGACCTCCAGCAAGCGCTGGTGCCCATAGGAAAGGGTTCCGGCCCGCTGGCCGGCGCGGGCGCCAAGCCCGACGCGATCGAGAATCGCATGGTTCGCGCGGGCGCCCGGCTGGTGCGCGGCGAGCGCAACATTTTCCTCGGCTGTAAGATTTCCATAAATGCTGGTGATCTGGAACGTGTAGGCGATGCCGCGCTGCACCCGGCGGAAGGCCGGGAGTGCGGTTACATCCTCGCCCGCGAAGACGACCGTGCCGGAACTGGGCGCGAGCCGCCCGGAAATGAGGCTCACAAAGGTTGTCTTGCCCGCGCCATTGGGCCCGATCACCGCCCGCACTTCGCCCGCCGCCAGGCCGAAATCCACGTCCTCGACAGCTTTGAGCCCGCCAAAGCTGCGCGACAGATGGCGGGTTTCGAGAAGCGCGCTCATGGCAGCCACGGCAGAAGCCGCTCCCGCAACGTGCCGAGAATGCCTTTCGGGAAGAACAGCACCAGCAGGATCAGCGCGACGCCGACCACCAGCAGGCTCGCCGAGGTGAAGCCGCTTGCGAAATCGACGAGCAGGAACATCAGCGTGGTGCCCAGCAACGGCCCGAGAACCGTGGCAGCGCCGCCGAGCAGCGTCCACAACAGCGGATGGATAGAATACTGGATCGAGGCCAGTGTTGCGCCCGCATAGGCGAACATCAGCGCATAGGCCGCGCCCGCGAAGGCGGCGAAGGCGCCTGAGAGCACAAAGGCGATGAGCTTGTAGCGCGCCACGTCATAGCCCAGCATGGCGGTACGGCTCTCGTTCTCGCGGATAGCGACCAGCACATGGCCGATCCGTGAACGCACCACGATGAGGCAGATCGCGATGGCGAGAGCCAGGAAACCCAGCGCCAGATTGTAGCGCAGCACCGGATCGGCCAAGTCGGCCTCGAAACCGAGGAAGGAAAAGCGCCGCAGCTCGTCGGCAATCACGATGCCCTCGTCGCCGCGCGTGATGTCGCCGAAATAGAGCACCGTGAGAAAGGCCGCCTGGCTGAACATGAGCGTGACGATCATGAAAGCGACACCCGTCGCCCGCAGGGCGATGAGGCCGATGACGAAGGATAGGACGACACCAGCCATGAGCCCGAGCAACAGCGCCTGCGGTGGGCTGAGGCCTAGCCGCGTCGCGCCCAGCGCCGCGCCATAAAGGCCCGCCGCGAAAAACATCGCGTGACCGAGGCTCAGGAGCCCCGCGTAGCCGAACAGGATATTGTAGCCCAGCGCATAGATGGCCAGCACCATGATGCGGGTGAAGGTCAGCACCACATAATCGCTGGCCACGAATTGCAACAGCAACAGCGCCGCAATCACCGCCGCATGGAGCAGTATGACACGCACGCTCATCGGGCGGCGGTCCCGAACAGGCCTTGCGGCCGCAGCACCAGAACGAGCGCCACGGCGAGCGTGGCGATGATCGAGGCGAGGGTTGGCGTGAAGAACATCGAAATGATGCCGTCGGCAAGGCCGATCAGCAGCGCGGCGATCACGCTGCCCCGGATCGAACCGAGCCCGCCGATGATGACGACGATAAAGCTCATCAGCAACGGATCGAGCCCCATCAGATAATGCGCCTGCTGGATCGGTACGATCAGCACGGCGGCGATCGCCACCAGCGCGGCACCCGCCACGAAGACGGCGGCATAGACCTGGTTGACCGGAATGCCAAAGGCGGTGGCGGTCTCGCGGTCAAACTGGGTGACGCGCATGATGAGCCCCGCCCTGGTACGCGCCAGCACCCACCAGACGAAGAGCAGGAGAACGGCGGAAGCCAGCACCACGAACAGCTTGTAGCCAGAGAAGCCGAACCACGGAAAGGCGATCCGGTAGGTAAACGGCGCCGCCACCGGCTTGGCGTCGGCCCCGAACACGCTGAGCGCCAGCTGCTGGATGACGAACATCAGGCCGATGGTGGCGACGATCGTCGCTTCCGGATCGTAGCCGATGCGCCGCAACAGCAGCCGCTCGGTGACAAAGGCCAGGGCGCCGACCGCCACCGGCGCCAGCACCAGTGCTGCGAGAAAGCCGGCGAATGGGCCGCCCGGCGTGAGCTTGGCGATCCACCAGGCAAGCATGGCGCCCAGCATGAAGAATTCGCCATGCGCCACGTTGACGACGCGCATCACCCCAAACACCAGCGACAGGCCGAGCGCCGAGAGCGCCAGCACCGCGGCGGCCACCGTGCCTTCGAGAATGGCGAGCAGAAGATGGGGGAAAAAGGACAAGGGCGCCGCCGTTCGATCCTGCCTCGATGAAACAACATGGCCGGGCGCGATTGCCCGGCCATGCCGAATGCCAGCCGCGAGCTTAGAGCGGCATCTTGGTGTAGTCGGCTTCCGGCTCGTAGAGGCCTTCCTCGATGGTGGTGCGATAAACCACCTCACCGACGCCGTTCTTCACCTGGGTGATGTTCTGGTGACCGAAGCTCTGGTGGATCTTGCCATTGAACAGCTTGTCGCCCTGCGGGTGTTCGTTGCTCTCGGGTATCGTTGTGATCGCCTCGGTGGCCTCGATCAGCTTCGCCTTGTCGGCCGGGCCCTGATAGCCGGCGGCTTCCATCGCCTGCTTCAGGATGTAGAGCGTCTCCCAGCAGCCGAACATGTGGGAATAGGTCGAGATGTCCGCAGGATCGGCGACGCTGGCGCCGTTGGCGTCAACGCCCACCTTGCCGCGATAGAAGGTGTCGAATGCGGAGGGCTTGGCGCCGGCATAGCGCGGATAGGCCTCCCAGAGATAAGAGCCCTCCAGGAATTCGAGGCCGGGGCTCTTGAGGTCAACGGCTTCCAGGCTGTCGATAAAGCCGAACAGGGCGGGATGCTGAGACCCGAAATGCTCGCCCATTTCCTTGACGAAGGTGAGCACCGCGGGGCCCACCATGACGTGGTAGATGACCTCGGTGTCCGCCGGGATCTGCGGGAAGTAACGGGTGAAGGAAC
The DNA here is from genome assembly GCF_046093005.1 of Aestuariivirga sp. Classification (GTDB taxonomy): domain Bacteria; phylum Pseudomonadota; class Alphaproteobacteria; order Rhizobiales; family Aestuariivirgaceae; genus Aestuariivirga. The sequence goes on along the minus strand of NZ_JBJTER010000161.1, from coordinate 21,671 downwards.
TCTCGGTGGGCGGGATCGGGATCAGCGCATTGACCTCGCCGCCCTGCGCCTTGATGGCGGCGGAGAAATAATCGCGGTGATCGTAGCCGAAGGCGAAATCCGGGAAGATCATGGTGACCTTCTTGCCCACGTTCTTGGCAATCCAAGGGGCCATGGAGATCACCTGGGACTTCACATCGGTGATGCCGGGCTGGAACGTATAGCGGTTGAGCGCGCCCGAGGCCACGTGATGGCCCTCGGACACCACGTAGTAGGGCAGCTTCAGCTCGCCGGCGCGCGGCGCCGAGCCCATCACCACATGGCTGAACAGCGTGCCGAAGGCGACGTCACATTTGTGCTGGGTGGCGAACTTCTCCACCACTTCGGCACCTCGGCCGGGGTCGGTGGCGTCATCCTCGGCGATGATCTCGATCTGGCGGCCATTGATGCCGCCCTGCTCATTGATCAGCTTCACGGCGGCGTTGGTGGTCTGCTCGTACCAGCGGCCATAGGCGGCGCCGATGCCGGTGCGGTGCACCTGGAAACCGATGCGGATGGGTTCCGACGATTGCGCCTGGGCATAGCGCACATAGCCGGGGCCGGCGAACATCGCCGCCGCGCCGGCACCCGCCAGCTTCAGGGCGGAACGGCGCGAGACGCGCTTGGTCTGAGGGACGATCAGTTTTGAATCCGGCATGGTTTCCTCCTGTGATTATGCGGGGCCTTTCGGGGCGGCCCGGTCTTTGCCGGGCCTGATCATAGCAAATTGATTGCGCCCGGATAGTGGCTTCAACCCGGGCCTCTGGCGCCTCACGCGATCCGCCGCAGAAGATCCAGAAGCCGCTTCTGCTCGGCGGGCTTTAGGGGGTTCAGGGTCTCGGCGGAAATCATCAGGCCGCGGCTGATCCCGTCCTCCACCAGGCGCTTGCCTTCGGGGGTGACGGCAATCAGCATGCGGCGGCCATCCTCGGGGTCGGGGCGGGTTTCCACAAGGCGGCGGCGCTGCAGGCGGTCGACGACGCCCTTGATGGTGGCGGCATCCATCGCCGTTTCGCGGCCGAGCAGGTTCTGCGACACGGTCTCGCGTTCTGCGAGCTTGACGAGGGCCGCCCACTGGGTGGGCGTCAGGTCGGCCACCATATGCGCGGCGAAGATTGCGCCGTGGCGCTGGCTCGCCCGGCGCAGCTGGAAGCCGATCTGGTCTTCCAGCCGGTAGCCGCCAGGTCCAGCGGTCATGCTCAGCGCTCGACGAAGGCTTTTTCGATGACGTAGCTGCCCGGCTCGCTGCTGCTGCCTTCGCTGAACGAGAGGCTGCTGAGCAGCTGGGTGATGTCAGCAAGAAACGCCGGGCTGCCGCAGATCATGACGCGGTCCTGCACGGCATCGATCGGCGGAAGCCCGAGGTCCGCCGCGATCCGGCCCTCGCCCAGGAGCTTGGTGATACGGCCACGATGGCGGAAGTCCTCGCGGGTCACGGTCGGGTAGTAGAGCAGCTTGGCGCGGATCTCCTCGCCGAGGAGTTCATCCTGCGGCAGCCGGTTCTCGATGTCGCCCTTGTAGGCGAGCTCGGCGGCAAAGCGGCAGCCATGCACCAGCACCACCTTCTCGAAGCGTTCATAGACGGCGGGTTCCTTCACCAGGCTCATGAAGGGGGCAAGCCCGGTGCCGGTGGCCAGCAAATAGAGGTTGCGGCCGGGCAGCAGATTGTCGATCAGCAGGGTTCCGGTCGGCTTGCGGCCGACCAGGATCTTGTCGCCGGCCTTGATGTGCTGAAGCCTGGAGGTCAGCGGCCCGTCCGGCACCTTGATCGACAGGAACTCGAGTTCGTCGGCATAGTTGGGGCTGACCACGCTGTAGGCCCTGAGCAGCGGTTTTCCGCCGACCGGCAGGCCGATCATGGTGAACTGGCCGTTTTCGAACCGGAAAGAGGGCGAGCGCGTCGTCCGGAAGCTGAACAGCCGGTCGGTCCAGTGGTGGACACTCAGAACTTCCTCCTCGAACAACGCACTCATCGGGCAGCTCCATGCCGGGATTTTGTTTGTATACAAATGAAAAATATGGGATGATCACGGTACTGTCAACTGCTGTATCGCAGTTGCGAGAAGACCGCCGGAATTGCCCATGGACGACCAACCCGGAAAAATCCGTTGCGATGCCTGCCCCGTGCTCTGCTACATCCGCGAGGGCATGCTCGGCGCCTGTGACCGCTATGCCAACAAGGGCGGCGTCCTGACCCGCGTCGACCCGCATGTGCTGCTGGAGCGGACGGTGGCGCGTGGCGGTGAGCTGGTACCGTTTCTTCCCTCCGCGCGGGACTGGGACGGCCGCCTGGTACGGGAGCCGGAGACCTTCGTGACCGCCATCGGCGCCGGCACGACCTATCCGGACTACAAGCCGGCCCCCTTCATCGTCGCGTCCGAGGTCGACGGCGTGGACATGGTTACCGTCGTGACCGAGGGCATCTTCAGCTACTGCGGCCTGAAGGTGAAAATCGACACCGACCGCCACCTTGGACCCGAATGCGCGGCGGTGCGCGTGGCGGGCGAGCAGATCGGCCATGTGACCACGGCCGAATATGGCTCGCAGATGCTGTCCCTCGGCGGCGTGCGGCACCTGACGGGCGGTTCCAAGAAAGAGGGCCGCGTCACCTGCGAGAGCATGCTGGCGCTGGCCAATGGCCAGACCGTGGAAGTAACCGTCGATGGCGGCGCCACCGTCGAGATCGCCGCCGGCAAGGCGCCCGTCATCAATGGTGTCAGGGAAGAGCGCATGCGGGTGGGCTGCGGATCGGCCACCATCGGCATGTTCGCCAAACAATGGATGGGGCTGGTCGATGAGGTGGTGGTGGTCGACGACCACATCACCGGTGTGCTGTCCGAGCACCAGGCGGGAAAATTCCTGGGCGTGCCCGAGACCGGCATCAAGATGAAAGGCCACCGCTCGACGCCGGGGCGCTATTTCAAGGTGGCGCAACCGGGCACCGGCTGGGGTGGCACCGACCTCACTGATCCGCTCACCATTCTGAAGCCCTTCGATGCAGCGGAGGCCTGGCCCGGGCTGCGGCTGCTGATGGTCTCGACGACCGGCGAGCACTTCGCCTTCTACGAGCTCGACGACGCCTTGCGGCCGGTGGAGAAGGAATTGCCGCCGGCGCTGTGGCAGTCGGTCCAGCGCATTCAGGAAAATTGCGAGCCAGCCCTGTCCAGCGTGCTGTTCATGGCCGGGGCTGGCGGGTCACTGCGCGCCGGCGTCACCGAAAACCCGGTGCTGCTCACCCAATCCGTCCGGCAGGCGGTGACCCGGGTGACGGCGGGCGGCGCCCCCTGCTACATCTGGCCGGGCGGCGGCATCACCTATATGGTGGACGTGACGGCCTTGCCCGGAAACGCCTTTGGATCGGTGCCTACGCCTGCCCTGGTGGCGCCCATCGAATTCACCATGACCAGGAGCGCCTATGCCGCGCTCGGCGGCCACATGGACCAGGTGCGGCCGCTGGCCGACATCGCCAACGCGCCCGGCAAGAAACGCATTTCCTGGGCTTGAGAAAAGGACGTGAAGATGCTGACCGAGATTCCGGGATTGATGGAGGCGGTGCGCGGCCGCTTCGCCCATGTCGAAGCCTGCCCATTCTCCGGGCCGCGGGTCTTTTTCGAGAATGCGGGGGGCGCGCTGACGCTGAACTCGGTCGTGGAAGATTCAGCCCTGTTCGCCTCTTACCCGGACAATCAGGGGCGGGACAATCCGGCCTCCAAGGCTCTGATGGCGGTGATCAACCAGGGCAAGGCGGATATGCGCCTGTTCCTCAACGCCCCCGATGGCCGCGTTTTCGTCGGCGAAAGCGGTACTGAAATGCTGTTCCGGCTGATCCGTACGGCGGCTGTCGGCGCCAGACCCGGCGGCATCCTGCTGTCCTCGACGCTGGAGCACCCGGCAACCCGCAGCGCCATGGCGCACTGGGCAGAGGTCACGGGGCGGCGGCACGTGCTGGCGGCGCATGATAACGACACCGGCGCGATCTCAGCTGCCGCCTATCTCCAGTTGCTGACGCCCGATGTGCGCGTCGCCACCATTGTCCATACCTCTCCGGTCACCGGCATGAGCGCCGACATCGCCGCCATCGCCGCTCAAATCCGCAAGGTCTCACCGGAGTGTTTCATCATCGTCGATGGCATCCAGCACGCCAGCCACGGCGCAGTCGACATTGCGGGGGCGGGTATCGATGGTTACGCGATCTCGCCCTACAAGGTGTTCTCGCGCCATGGCTATGGCATCGGCTGGGCCTCCGATCGGCTGACCGCACTGCCGAAGGAAACGCTGTTGGGCGGCCCTGCCGACAACTGGGAACTGGGAACCCGGGATGCCGGGAGCTACGCCACGTTTTCCCGCGTGGTGGACTATCTCGTCTGGCTCGGCGGCCATTTCACCGATACGCCAGACCGCCGCCAGCGGCTGGAGGCCGCGGCAAAAGCCATTCACGGCCATGAACATGCGCTTGCCGAAGCGATGGTCCATGGCGCCAGCAATCTGCCGGGCCTTGCGCAAATCCCCGGGTTGAAGCTGATCGGCGGCGCCGGCAATGACCGCCGCGAAGGGGTGATCTCGTTTTCCATCGACGGCCGGAAAAGCGAAGATATCGTCGCGTTTCTCAATGAGCGTGGGCTTCGCACCCACACCCGCAAAGCCGATCACTACAGCGGCAATGTGCTGAACCCGCTGGGGCTTTCGAGCTGCGTGCGGGTATCCTTCAGCCATTACAACACCCTTGCCGAAGTGTCGCGGCTGCTGGCTGCTATGAACGAATTCTCAGGCGGAGCGGAGGCGTGACCGCCGTGTGATGATGGGATAGTCTTTCGAAAAGAGCCAATTCACGGGAGGGCCACGCCATGATCGATTTTGCCATTACCGATACCCATGTCCATCTGCTGGACATCAAGCGGTTCAAATACAGCTGGGCAGCCGGCGCACCGAAGCTGGGGCGAGACTGGTCGGTTGCCGATCTGGAGGAACGGGCCAAGCCCTACACTGTCGAAAGCCTGGTGTTCGTGGAGGTCGACGTCGACATGCCGCAACATCTCGACGAGGCAGATTGGGTGCAGTCGCTTGCTGAAAAGGACAAGCGGATCAAGGGCTGCGTCGCCAGCCTGCCCCTGGAAAAAGGTCCCGCCATCGAGCCGGACATGGCCCGGCTCGCAAAGCTTCCGGTAATGCGCGGCATCCGCCGCCTCATCCAGAACCAGCCCGACCCGGATTTCGCGGTGAAGCCAGACTTCGTGGCCGCCGTGAAGCTTCTGCCCAAATACAATCTGAGCTTCGACATCTGCATTTATCACCCGCAATTTCCGGCGGTGCTGAAGCTGGTGCGGCAATGCCCTGAGGTTTCCTTCATCCTCGACCACATCGGCAAGCCCGGCATCAAGGATGGCCTCTCCGAGCCATGGAAGACCCATATCCGCGAGTTGGGCCAACTCCCCAATGTGAAGTGCAAACTCTCCGGCGTGACCACGGAAGCCGATCACGCGCACTGGACGCGCGACCAGCTCCGCCCCTACATCGATCACGCCATTGCCAGCTTCGGCTTCGACCGCATCATGTATGGCGGCGACTGGCCGGTCTCGGAACTCGCCGGAAAATACACCGATTGGCTTGAGGTGCTGGACTGGGCCACGGCGGCTTGCACGCCTGAGGAAAAGCGCAAGCTGTTCCACGACAACGGCATCAGGGCCTATCGGCTCGGCAGCTGATCAATTGCCGGTTGTTGGCACCTGCTTGCCGGTGCAGACCGGGGGCAGATCCTTGTCGCCGAACCAGATTTCGAATGTGTTGGGCCGCACCTTGGCTGCCCCGGACCAGCGGTTGGTGAGGTTCACCACCTCGATCTCGAAGCCCAACCCGCGCAGCCAATTGGCGATGGTTTCGGCCTTGGCCACGTCCTCGTCCTTCATGGCGCGGATTTCATTGACCTTGCCGTCCCATTTAGCCAGCGAAATCGATGGCACGGTGATCAACGCGCCATCATTATCCTTGAGCGAGGAGAGAAGCTTCGAAAAACAGGCGCGCTGCTGCTCGTTCATCACATTGACGAAAATGCGGGACGGCAGCCGGCCCACCGCCTCGGTAAACACCGCCTGCACCCGGTCGTTGACTTCCGCGGCTTTGCTCAGTGCCCGCTCCATGGCGCTGAGCAGGGTCGGATCGGACGCATTGTTGGCATATTCGAGTTGTGCCGCCACGAACTCCACCGGCACCTTGTCGTTCTTGAGCAGATACTCGAACATGGCAACGCCGTATTTCTGGCGTTCCCGCTTATCGTCGCTGATGAGATCGATCATCGTCTTGAGATCGTTCACATTCTGCTGCCATCGGGTGAAATAGAGCCCGGTCCCGGCGATGGTGAGCGGGATCATGATTGTGGCGGTCATCTGCAGGATGATGTCGCGCCACGCCCGGCGGCTGTCTTTGGAATCGGAACTCATGCGGTCTCCCGTGGTCTCGGAGACCGTATCATCAAGTGATTGCAGCGAAAACGTGACCGGGCGGGGTCAGACCAGTTGCGGGCGCATGTCATTGGGATCGATGCCAGCCACCGCCACGGGCTTCTTCATGGCGTCGCGGCGGAACGGCTCGCCCAGTTCCTGGTTGATCAGCGCTTCGATGAGCGTGGTCTTCTTGTGCTTCATCTGGTCTTCGACGGCCTTGGCGAGGGCATCGCGCAGTTCGTCCATGGTCCGCGCCACCACGCCTTCCAGGCCGCAGGCCTTGGCGACACCGGCATAGGAGACATGGTTGTCGAGTTCGGTGCCCACGAAATTGTCATCGTACCAGAGCGTCGAGTTGCGCTTTTCGGCGCCCCACTGATAGTTGCGGAACACCACCATGGTGATGGCCGGCCATTCCTTGCGGCCAATCGCCGTCAGTTCGGTGCAAGCGATGCCGAAGGCGCCGTCACCCGCGAAGCCCACGACCGGCGTATCCGGGCAGGCGATCTTGGCGCCGACGATCGACGGCAAGCCATAGCCACAGGGGCCGAACAGGCCAGGCGCCAGATATTTCCGGCCTTGCTCGAAGCTCGGATAGGCGTTGCCAATGGCGCAGTTGTTGCCGATGTCGGAGGAGATGATCGCCTCCTTGGGAAGCGCTGCCTGAATGGCCCGCCATGCCATGCGCGGGCTCATCCAGTCGGGCTTCGCTTTGCGGGCCCGCTCGTTCCAGGTGGTGCCGGGATCGTCTTCCTCATGATCCATCGAGGAGAGTTGCTGGGCCCAGCGCGATTTGGTGGTGGCAATCAGGTTCTTGCGCTCGTCGCGGCCGTGGTTGCCCGCGGCGGGCGAAAGCTTGGCGAGGATGGCCTCCGCCACCTTGCCGGCATCGCCGACGATGCCGACCGTGACTTTCTTGGTCAGCCCGATGCGGTTCGGATTGATGTCGACCTGGACGATCTTCGCGTCCTTCGGCCAATAGTCGAGACCGTAGCCCGGAAGGGTCGAGAACGGATTGAGCCGCGTCCCGAGGGCCAGCACCACGTCCGCCTGCTTGATCAGGTCCATCGCGGCCTTGGAGCCATTATACCCGAGCGGCCCCGCGAACAGCGGATGCGACCCCGGGAAGGCGTCATTGTGCTGGTAGCCGACGCAAACCGGCGCCGTCAGCCGTTCAGCGAGCGCCCTGGAGGCCGGGATGGCGCCACCGAGCACCACGCCAGCACCGTTAAGGATCACCGGGAACTTGGCCTCAGACAACAGCTTGGCGGCCGCGGCGATCGCCTCGTCGCCACCGGACGGACGTTCGAAAGCCACCATGGCGGGAAGCTCGACGTCAATCACCTGGGTCCAGAAATCGCGCGGCATGTTGATCTGGGCGGGCGCGGAAAGCCGTTTCGCGTTCATGATCACGCGGTTCAGCACCTCAGCCACGCGCGAGGCATCCCGCACTTCTTCCTGGTAGCCGACCATGTCCTTGAACAGGGCCATCTGCTCCACTTCCTGGAAGCCGCCCTGGCCGATGGTCCGGTTCGCGGCCTGCGGGGTCACCAGCAGGAGCGGTGTGTGGTTCCAATAGGCGGTCTTCACCGCGGTGACGAAATTGGTGATGCCGGGCCCGTTCTGGGCGATCATCATGCACATCTTTCCGGAGGCGCGGGTGTAGCCGTCGGCCATCATGCCGCCCGAGCCTTCATGCGCGCAGTCCCAGAAGGTAATACCCGCCTTGGGGAACAAGTCGGAAATCGGCATGAAGGCCGATCCGATAATGCCGAAGGCATGCTGGATGCCGTGCATCTGGAGAACCTTGACGAAAGCCTCTTCGGTGGTCATGCGCATGGGTCGAATATCCTCGCGAAATCGGTTGCCTGTTGGCGGTCCCTTGTTTCTAGCCGCTGGGGCTGACCGCGGCCTAGAACCAGAGCGGCCGGACACCCGGGTCCACCGCCTTAGACCATAGATTAGGGTCTTCTTCGGGCTGTTTCAAAGGGTAGGGCTTGCCCCGGCCTGCACCCTGCCTTAGGAAAGAGAATACTTGTAGGGAGTTGCCGATGAAATCTGCCCTTCGTACCGGCCTGCTGGCAGCGGGCCTAATCGGACTGATTCATGGCACGGCGCTGGCCGGCAGCTACGAGGACGGGATGACGGCCTTCCGCGGCGAGGACTATGCCAAGGCGCTGTCTCTGCTGCTTCCGTTTGCCAAGGAGGGCAACGCGGAGGCCGCCTACCTGATCGGCGAGATGTATGGACCGCGCAGCTGGGGCCTCAAGGGCGAAAACCGAAACGGTGTTGAGCAGGACAACGCCCAGGCCATCTATTGGTGGGGCGAAGCCGCCAAAAACGGCAGCGCCGAAGCGCAGCTCAAGCTCGGCTGGTGGCTGATGAAGGGCGGCGACGTGGTCAAGCAGGACCAGGCCGCCGGCATGAACTGGCTGCTGATGGCCGCCAACCAGGGCGAGCCGCAGGCGCAATATGAGGTGGGCCTCGCCTATTGGAAGGGCCGTGGCGTGAAGCCGGATCCGATCGCCGCCTATATGTGGCTCGAACTGTGTTCCGGTGAACCTGGTTTCGACAATGCCGCGGCCTACCGGGACGAAATCGCCAGGACCATGACTCCGGAGCAAGTCAGCCAGGCCAAGCTCATGGTGCAGGCCTTCACCCCGAAGCGGGCCGAATAGGAACGGGCAGACGCCATGTTGTTGCATGACTGGACGGCCAAGCACTGGATCGTCGCGTCAATCATCATCCTGGTGGCGGTCGGCGCATTTGCGCTGAGCTGGTCTTAAGGCCCGGACGAAACGCTCAGGGCAGACTGCCAGTCCGGTACAGCGTGACCCGGAGGCCGCCATGCAACACCGGCGGTCCGGATGGCAGGAACGGAAGTCCGGTGGCCGCGGCGAGCGCGGCATCGGTGGTGATGATCCCCACCCGCCAGCCGGGAAAACGTTCCCGCAGCACCTGTCCTAAGGCCCCATAGAGCGCGAACAATGGCTTCTTCTCGCCGATCCGCGTGCCATAGGGCGGATTGACGATGACCAGGCCTTTGGCGCCATCCGGCGGCTCCAGGGCGCTTACCGTCTGGCAGCGGAACCGGGTGAACGCCGAAACGCCGGAGCGGCGTGCATTATCCTCTGCCTGGCGCACCGCGCCGGCATCGCGGTCGCTGCCGAAGAACATCACGTCAGGCACACGGCGTGATCCTCTTTGCCGCATCGCCTGCCACGCGCCGGCATCGAAAGAGGCAAGCTGCTCGAAGGCGAAGCGCCGGTCCCGGCCGGGCTTGAGGCCCGCCGCCCATTCCGCCGCTTCGATCACCAGCGTGCCGGAGCCGCACATCGGGTCGACGACCGGTTCCGTGCCGTCAAAAGCGCAGGCCCGAAGCAACAGCGCGGCCATGGTCTCGCGCATCGGCGCCTTGCCAACCCCTTGTTTATACCCCCGTTTGTGCAGCAACTCCCCCGACGTATCGATGCTGAGCGTGCAGAGATCATCCTCGATACGGGCCTTGACCACGACCTCCGCTTCCGGGGTCACCGGGCTGCCCAGTTCCTCCGAAATGGCACGCGCGATGCGCTGTGCCGCCGCGCCGGAATGATAGATGCGGGAGCCCGCCGTACTGGCCTCGACACGCACCGCAACATCTTTGCGCAGATATTCACCCCACGCGAATTTGCGCGCCCGCTTGTCAAGCTGAGCCAAGTGCATGGCCCGGAACGCGCCGATGCGGGCCAGCACCCGGCTTGCGCCGCGCAATTCCAGATTGGCCCGCCAGACCTCATGCCAGCCACCACGCACGACGACCCCGCCCACCACCGCCTTCGGCGCCTTGAACCCCAATGCGTTGGCTTCCGCGCAGAGCTGCGGTTCAAGTCCCGGCGTTGCGGCGAGGAAGATCTCGAAATCGTCTTCACCTGTCATGCGGATGAGGCCAGCCCCAGCGCCTTGCGCATATGGGCGAGGATCAGGTCACGCCCGCGCGCGCCGGTCTCGGCGGAGGCCCGGGCGGCACTCTTCACATACCAGCGTTCATCAGAGAAGCTGGTCATGTCGACGGCCTCGGGGCACATCGCCAGCATCAGCGAGGTTTCGCCTTCACCCGCATGGTCAAAGGGATATTCGGCAATGGTGTCGGCGGTCATCAGCGGATGAATCTTGATCCAGTTGAAGGGATCGTCACCGCCGGACTGCTGGGCATAATAGTCGGCCATCTTGCTGTCGCCCCACCAGCCTTCACCACGGGTTTTCTCGAGAAAGGCGAAAATCGCCTGCCTCGCACCGAATTTGAAGGAAAGGTCGGTCGGCATGCCCACCGCGAAATTCTCGGACTGGTGATGAATGAAGGCATGGATATTACGAAAGCCCACCCGCAGCAGGCCGGTGAACAGTTCACGCGCGAAGGGATGGAGAACGTTTGAGTCGACATGCACCGACCCGGTTCCCTCCGGCGGCTCCACCGCATAGCTCGCCGCCCCATAATAGAACGGCGGCAGGATCACGATCTCCGCTTCCTGTTCCAGCATGTCCAGCGCCCGGGTGACGGCCAGCGTATCCATGCCCACCGCCATGTGCTCGCCGTGATATTCGAGCACGCCCAGCGGCAGCACCACGGGCGTCTTGGCCGCGATGGCGGCGCGAATCTGGCGGGGCAGCATCATTTCATAGCGCATGGGCGGGGTATCTCCGGTAGGCCCTCGACGGGGCGGCAAAGCTGTCCTAGTCTCCGGCACCGGATCACGGGGCGCAAGTCCCCGGAACAAAAAGGGGGATCAAGGGTGGCTTCGGTCGAAATCGTTGATGTGCGCAAGAGCTACGGCGACCACGAGGTGATCCATGGCGTGTCGATTCCCATTTCGGATGGGGAATTCGTCGCGCTGGTGGGGCCTTCGGGCTGCGGCAAGTCGACCCTTCTGCGCATGATCGCGGGACTGGAAGACATCACCAAGGGCGACATCAAGATCGGTGCGCGGGTCGTCAATGGCCTGCCGCCAAAGGACCGGGACATCGCCATGGTGTTCCAGAACTATGCGCTCTATCCGCACAAGACAGTGGCCGAGAACATGGGTTTTGCGCTCAAGCTGCGCAAGACGCCGAAGGCCGAGATCGACGCACGGGTGAAGAAGGCCGCCGAAATTCTCGATCTGGTGCCCTATCTCAACCGCTACCCGCGCCAGCTTTCCGGTGGCCAGCGCCAGCGCGTGGCCATGGGCCGGGCCATCGTCCGGGCCCCGCAAGTGTTCCTGTTCGACGAGCCCCTGTCCAACCTCGACGCCAAGCTGCGCGTGCAAATGCGCGCCGAAATCAAGGAGTTGCACCAACGCCTCAAGACCACAACGGTGTATGTCACGCACGACCAGGTGGAAGCCATGACCATGGCCGACCGTATCGTCGTGCTGCATGACGGCATCGTCGAGCAGATGGGCTCGCCGCTTGAGCTTTATGACCGTCCGGCCAACCTGTTCGTCGCCGGTTTCATCGGCTCTCCGGCGATGAACATGTTCAAGGGAACGATACGGACCGGAAGCCATTCCCATTTCGAAACCAGGGACGGCACCAGGCTGCCGCTTCCCACCCTGCCCACCGCGCATGAGGGGCGCGAGGCAGTCTATGGCATCCGCCCAGAGCATTTGACGCTGGGCGGCGATCTCAGGGCCGAAGTGACGGTCATCGAGCCCACAGGGGCTGAAACCCAGGTCATCGCCCGGTTGGGAGGCGAGAAGATCATCGGCGTGTTCCGCGAAAGGGTTTCGGTGAAACCCGGAGAGACTATCGCCATGTCACCGGACCTGCCGCTTGTTCACCTGTTCGACGCCAAGACTGGATTGCGGCTGACCTGAAAACGATGTTGCAGCGCATATATTGCACTGCATGACAAGTCGCCGACCTTACGGCGATTCAACCTTGCAGTTCATTGACTTCGCACAGCGTTCTTGCATAGTCACTGCAGCGTTCAACACCAAACCGCACATCTCCTGACGCGGCCAGTGACGGCTGCGCAAGGCTGTGGCAGAAACCTTCCCAGATCATGGACGCGCGAACAGAGGACCCAAGACTATGAGAATTGATCTCTACAATCTGATGATGAGCCGCCGTAACGTGCTGAAGGGCGCGGCGGGCGCCGCCGCCATGGCCGCCGTCGGCGGCCCGGCGCTGAGCGTCAAGACGGCCTTCGCCCAGGACGACCTGCGCGCCGCCATCCTGAAAATCCCTGGCGTTGGCGCCGGTCAGCCGACCGATGCCGACTGGCAGAAGGTCGGCGAGATGTGCCTCGGGCCGACCAAGCAGAACGTCCAGGAAGGCGAGTTCAAGGGGGTTGAGTTGTCCTTCATGGGCCTCAACAACCAGAACGTCCACAACGTGCTGTTCCGCGGCCTGTCCAAGGCCTGGGCTGACTACACCGGCGCCACCATCAACTGGATCGACCTGGCGCAGGCCGACTACAACGCCCGTCTGCAGCAGTCGATTGCCACCGGTACGGTGGACTTCGACGTCATCGAAATGGGCGCTCCTTTCGAGGGCGACGTTTGCGGCAAGGGCCTGGCCTCGGTCATGCCGGACTGGGTGGCCAAGCAGATCGACATGGACGACTATGTCGGCTACCTCAAGGCCCCGGTCGGCACCTGGGATGGCAAGACCTATCGCGTGTCCTGCGACGGTGACTGCCACAACTTCAACTACCGGTCCGACGTGTTCGCCGATGCGGCACTCGCCGAGGAGTGGAAGAAGTCCGGCGGCGCCGGCGAATGGGGGCCGCCCCGGACCTGGCAGCAGGTCAACGCCTATACCAAGTTCCTGAAGGGCAAGAAGCTCAACGGCCAGGACCTTTACGGCTACCTCGACCCGTGCAAGGGCTGGGGCGGCTTCGCCTTCTACTTCCTTGGCTCGCGCGCCACGGCCTATGCCAAGTATCCGGGCGACCGGGCGTTCCTGTTCGAGCCCGACACCATGAAGCCCATGGTCAACAATGCGGCCTGGGTGCGCGCTATCCAGGACGTGATCGACTCGCTGCCGAGCCTGCCGGCCGACCAGCTCAACGCCGACCCCGGCACGACGGGCTTCCAGCAGTTCCTCGCCGGAACGGGCTCGATGCTGGCCTGGTGGGGCGACATCGGCTCGAACGTCAAGACCAACGACAGCTCGGTCGTTGGCGATGTGACCGCCTTCGACATCCTCCCCGGTTCGGAAGACGTTTACAACGCCAAGACCGGCCAGTGGGAGAAGCTCGCGTCGGGCCCGAACTTCGCGCCCAACATGGCTTATATCGGCTGGGGCATCTATGTGATGGCCCGTGTCGATGCTGACCCGAAGAAGCAGAAGGCAGCCTGGTCGCTCGCCGCGCATCTCGGCGGCAAGGACATCTCGCTGTGGATGGCGGCCTATCCGTCGGGCTTCCAGCCCTACCGGAACAGCCACTTCAACGTCGCGGAATGGACGGCGGCTGGCTATGACGAGGCGTTCATCAAGAACTTCCTCGATTCACAGGCCAATTCCTACAACCATCCGAACGCCGCCATCGAGCCGCGCATCCCCGGCATCTTCCAGTACTACTCGGTCGCCGAGGACGAACTGGCCAAGATCTATGCCGGCCAGATGACCGCGCAGGCCGGCGCGGATTCGATTGCCGCCGCCTGGGAGAAGATCACCGATCAGCTTGGCCGCGACAACCAGGTCAAGCTCTACAAGGCTTCTCTGGGCGCCTAAGGGATGCAACGCGGGCCGGCGGCGTCATGCTGCCGGCCCTTTTTTGTTGAAGGCTTGGGCCGACGACCAGCATGAGCTCCGTTTCCTCCGCAGCTTCCGGCCAGGATGCCGTCGCCGCCGCCGTGTCACCGGAGCGGCAGCGTCTCGGGAGTCTGCTGATCCGGGGCGCGACGCTGCTGCTGGGGTTGCTCATCCTCGTTGAAGTACTTTACGCCTTCGGCCTGATATCCATCGGGTTTCCCAACTGGCAGCCGATCCTGTTCGCCTATATCGCGTGGAGCGCCGCGCTGTGCTGGGGCCTCGTTCTGCGCGACGGCGAAATGGGCTGGCGGGCGCTCTTCGTGCTCCCGGCCATCCTGTTCACCCTCGCGCTGGTGATCTTTCCGACTTTCTTCGGGTTTTTCATCGCCTTCTCGGACTGGAACCTGCAATCGGCCACCGGCCGCCAGTTCAACGGTCTCGACAATCTACGGCAGCTGTGGGGCGATCCCTATTTCTGGAACGCGCTCGGCAACATGGTCTTCTATGTGGCGACGGTGATTGTGCAATATGCCATCGCCTTCGGCCTGGCGCTGCTCCTGAATGCCGACATCAAGGCCCAGAAGTTCTTTCGCGTCGCCTTCCTGCTGCCCTTCATGCTGTCGCCCGTGGCGGTGAGCTGGATGATCGGCAAATCGATGCTGGAATACCGTTTCGGCCCGGTCACCAACCTGTTGCGCTGGCTGGGTTGGGAGAATCCCTCGCTCCTCACCTCCCCCTGGCTCGCCAAGACGACCATCGCCATGATGGACGCCTGGGTGTGGATCCCGTTCATGATGATCATGATTCTTGCCGGGCTGCAGGCCATTTCCAAGGACGTGCAGGAGGCCGCCAGAGTCGACGGCGCGACCGGCTGGCAGGGCTTCTGGCAGATCACCTTCCCGCTGATGCTGCCGGTCTCAATGACCACCATCGTGCTGCGCATCATCTTCCAGCTGAAGCTCGCTGATATCGTCATCAACACCACCTCCGGCGGCCCCGGCGGCGCCACCGACACGATCTCGAGCTTCATCTTCCGCGAATACAAGGACCGCTCGAATGTCGGTTACGGCACGATGATCGCCGAGGTCTATCTCATTGTCATCATTATATTCCTGGCGCTCCTGCTGTGGGCGACAAGCCGTTTCATGCAGAGGCATGCCTGATGCCGCGCACCCTGTCCCGCATCCTGATCTATTCAGCCCTCATCATCTGGACGATCATCGCGCTGTTCCCGATCTTTTGGACGTTCACCACCACCTTCAAGGTGGCGAAAGACGTGCAGCTTGGGCACATCTTCCCGTGGATCGATTTCAAGCCGGCCTGGCTGGGGCTCAGGGCCATCGGTCTGTCGCCGGACACGATCTTCACCGAGTCAACACCGCGCGCCGAATTCGTGAAGCGCTTCTGGAATTCGATCCAGGCTTCGGTGGGGGCGTCGATCCTGGCGCTGATCCTCGGCTCCACCGCCGCCTATGGCCTGAGCCGCTTCCAGTACAAATGGAAGATCTGGAAAAACCGCGACATTTCCTTCTTTTTCCTGTCGCAGCTGATCCTGCCGCCCGTGGTGCTGGCGATGCCGTTTCTGGTGCTCTACAAGGAGTTAGCGCTGCTCGACTCGATGATCGGGCTGATCCTGATCTATACGCTGTCGGTGCTGCCCATCGTCATCTGGATCATGAAGGACCAGTTCGACACCATCCCGCTGGAACTGGAACAGGCCGCACTTGTCGACGGCTGCTCGATCTGGGGCGCCTTTTTCCGCATCATCCTGCCGATCGCGCTTCCGGGCATGGTGGCGGCTTTCATTCTCTCGGTCATACTTTGCTGGAACGAGTATTTCTTCGCGGCCCTCCTCACCTCCAGCCACGCCAAGACGCTGCCGGTGATGGTGGCGAGCCAGACCGGCTCGCAGGGCATTTCCTGGTGGTCGATGGCGGCTCTGGCCTCGGCCGCCATCCTGCCGCTGATCGTGATCGGCATCTTCCTCGAGCGCTACATCGTCAAGGGGCTGACCACGGGCGCTGTCAAGTAGGCCTCACAGAAACGGCGTGGTCGCCGGATAAAGCCCAAGGAATACAGCGTGCTGGCGATCATAGAGCGGCTTGAGGTCCGGCTGCGGTGCAATCGATGATGCAATCGGGTTCCAGCGGTCGATGTCCGCCAACGTCACATCGCCCAGCGCCAGCGCCGCGAGGAAGGCATCGCCATAGGACGCGCCGATGGTCTTGCTGCGCAGCGATTGCGTGATGCCGCCGATGTCGGAGGTCGCCTGTGACCAGACCCGGTTCTTGGTGCCGCCGCCCACCGCATAGACGGCGCGCGGGGCGTGGCCGACATCGGCATAGGTATCAAGCACATGGCGGGTGCCGTGGGCGATGCCTTCAAGGGCCGCGCGGAACATGTCGCCGCGGCTGTGGGTGAGATCAAGCCCGAAGATCAGGCCCTTGGCGCGCGCATCATATTTGGGTGTCAGGTAGCCGGAAAAATAGGGCAGCAGCACGAGGCCATTGGCGCCGGGCGGCGAGGCGGCCGCTTCCGCCGCGAGCTCGGCGAAGGCGGTTTCCGGATTAAGTTCCTTGGCAAGATTGTTGCGGAACCAATGGGTTAGCGTGCCAGCGGTGGAAAGGCCGGCCATTGCGCCATGCTGGCCCGGAAACAGCCAGGGCGAATACCACAGCCTCGCGTCCCGCACCCGTTTCCCGGTGATCTGGATGATGAAGATGGTGGAGCCATACATCAGCATCAGCTCGCCGGGACTGGCAACGCCGACGCTCACCGCCTCCGCTGCGGCATCAATGGTGCCGGCAATGACCGGCGTTCCTTCCATGAGTCCAGTCTCGGCGGCGGCCTGGCGGGTGACGGCGCCGGCAATATCGGTCGTCCACATCACCTCCGGAAACACGTCCATGGAAACGATGCCAGGCGCCAGCTCGTCATGCCAGCCCTGCCGGTCGATGATGTAGAACGGGCTGTAATTGCCCGCCGAGTAGTGATCGATGGTATGGCGCCCGGTGAGCCGGAAGACCAGGTAGGACGTCGAATTCAGGATCTTGTGGGTTCTGGCGAAAACCTCCGGCCGGTGGCGCTTCAGCCATAGGATTTTAGGCCCAACCGCTTGCGATGTCAGGGCATTTCCGCAGCGGTCGAGAATGGTGTCCTCGCCGATGCTGGCGTTGAGGTCGGCGATCTCCTGGCTGGCGCGGGTATCAACCCCATAGAGCACGGCGTTCATCAGAGGCGTGCCGGCCTGGTCCACGGGCAGCATGCACGGGCCGATGCCGCTCGTCCCGATTGCCGCGATGGATGATGGCGGAACGCCGCTCTCTGCCAGCATCTTCTTGGTTACAAAGACGAAATCGCCCCACCAATCCTGCTCCGCGTCATGCTCGGCCCAGCCGGGTGCGGGAACCTTCATGCGGTGCGGGCGGGCCGCCTGTGCGATGATGTCGCCATTGGCCGCGGCGATCACGCCCTTGGTTTCATAGGTACCGACGTCAACCCCGAGATAGAGTTTCATTCGATGTCGTCATCCCTGTCGAGCGAGAAGCCGGCATCGATGCGCCGCACCGCGGCGATCAGCAGCCGGGTGAGCGATTCGAGATCGGCAAGGTCGCAGACCTCAAGCGCCGAATGCGTGTACCGCGCCGGAAAGCCCATGTCGATGCATGCGACGCCCTTGCCAACCAATTGAACATAGGAGGTTTCCGTCAATGCGCCGATATGGGCGCTGCGCTGCAGCGGAATAGTTTCCGCATCCGCCGCGGACTGAAACAGATGCACGAGGGCGGGATGCGGGATGCAGCCGTTGAGCGTGCCGCGGCCGTGAAAACTGAACATGCTCATAACGGGGCCGGCGCCCAGCCGCACATCGCCGCGGTGGCCCATGTCCGGCGTGTCGGTGGCCAGCGCCAGATCGAGCTGGATGCAGATATCGGGCTGGATGACCTGCGCCGCCGTGATGGCGCCGCGCAGATTAAATTCCTCAAGCACCGAGAACACGCAATGGATGGTGGGAAGACGGCGCAAGTCTTTGGCGGCGCGGGCCAATTCCAGCAGCACCGCGCAGGCGGCGCGGTCATCGACCGAGGTGCCGCCGAGCCTGCCATTGGCCAGCTCAAGCACCCGCGGCGCATAGACGATGGGTGTGCCGACATTGACGCCGGCGGCCACTGCCTCGGCGGCGGAGGCGAAGCCGCAATCGATGTAAAGCTCCTGATAGGGTACGACCCGGTATTTCTCTTCCGGCGTCGTGGCATGGTGGCTCTTGTTGGCGATGATGCCAGGCAGCGTGCGGCCCTGCCCGAGGCACAGCAGCACTTCCTGCGCGGCCAGCGCGCGCTCCGGCACGCCGCCGACGCGCTCGGCCCGGAGCAGCCCCGACGCCTCGATCTTGCGCACGATCAGGCCCAGCTGGTCCATGTGCGCGATCAGCATCACCGAGGGCAGGCTGGCATCGCCTTCGATGGTGGCGATGAGATTGCCCAGCATGTCGGTTTTTGTATTTATTCCCAAGGCCTTGAGCTCGGACTTGAGATAGCGGCGGACATTGCCTTCAAAGCCCGATAGCCCCGGGATCATCATCAGGGCTTCGGTCCAGCGTTTGATGCGGTCCTGCATGGCTCAGTCTCCCCGCGCCCGGCGGGCCTTGTCCATAAAGTCCCTGGCCCGCGCCGGGTCCACCGGGTTCCAGGTGTTGCCATCCACCTTCAGCGACGAGCCAACGACGCAACCATCTGATATCTTTAAGACATCGGCGACGGTGGCGTGCTTCACGCCGGTGTTGGCCAGCACCGGCACATCCGGCACGACGCGTTTGACCGCTTCGAGATCGGAGAGCGCCGCGGCCTCGCCGGTGATGACGCCGGACACCAGAATGGCATCCGGGATCGACGAGAACACCGCGCTGCGGGCCCGGTCGGCCAGGCTGCGCTGATCCAGCGAATAGGCAAATTCCGCTGAGATATTATACATTAAGGCCAAATCCCTGCGGCCCAGCCGGTCACGGTAGCGCATGGCGGCGCCGGCATCCGGCAGCCACATTCCCATGTCGGAGGCGTGCGTTCCGGTGAAGATTTCGCGCGCGAAGGCCGCCCCGGTCGCCGCCGCCAGTGCCATGGTCGCCATCGGATCCCACAAGACATTGACGCCAAAAGGTATTTTGATTTCGTGGCGAACCTGGCCGATGACATAGGCCATGGTGGCGGTGGAGGCGGCATCGACCCTGAACTCATAGGGCCGGTCATTCTCATTGCCGAACATCACCGCGTCGACACCGGCATCCTGCAATGATTTCAAGTCCTTGCGCACGCCCTGCAGGAGCCCGTCCAGCCCCGCCTCGGCGTCATAGAGGGGCGCGCCCGGCAGGGCGCCGAAATGCACCATGGCGATCACCGGCTTCTTGGTCTTGAAAATCTTCGCGAATTTGCCGGACATGGCGTTCTCCCATTGATTTCTCAGGTGGATTTTTTCTCCTGACTTGGTAACGGAACGCCAGAACCTGCGCAAGCCAAGAGGCAGACGTGACCACGCCCAACACGAATTTCGCTTATGCCACAAGGCTTAACGCCTTCAAAGCCGATGCCGCGGCGGCCTTCCCGGCGCGAAACCGCATCACCGCCATCGACATGATGGCCCGGGCGGCGACGGTTCCCGGCCTGTCAGCCGTCGATTTCAACTACCCGGATCATCTGGAGGGCACGAGCCCGGCCGAAATCCGTAAAGCTCTCAATGACTTGGGCATTGGCCTCAACGGCTTCGCGATGCGTTACTACAGCGATCCGGGCTTCAAGAAGGGGGCCCTCGCGCACCCCGACAAAACCATCCGGCAGAAGGCAATTGACCTGACATTACAAGGGCTTGACGCGCTGGCGGCAGCGGGCGGCACGCTCATGACGCTGTGGCTGGGCCAGGACGGCTTCGACTATTCCTTCCAGGCGGATTACTTACGCCTGTGGGATGACACGGCCGCGGCACTGGAGAAAATTGCCAATCATAACAAGGCGATCGACATCGCCATCGAATACAAGCCGAATGAGCCCCGGGCCTTCAGCCTGCTCCCCGACGTGGCCACCACCTTGCTGATGGTTGCCGATGTGGGGGCCGCCAACACAGGCGTGACGCTGGACTTCGCGCATGTGCTCTATGCCGATGAAATGCCTGCATTTTCTGCTTCCCTGATCAGCCGCCGCAGCAGGCTTCTGGGGGTCCATCTCAATGATGGCTATGGCAAGCGGGACGACGGGCTGGTGGCCGGCAGCGTGCACGTCATCCAGACCATCGAGCTTCTCTATGTGCTTGAAAAACTTGGCTACCGGAAGGCCATCTATTTCGACACCTTCCCGGATGCCATAGGCCTCGATCCGGTGGCCGAATGCTCCGCCAACATCGCCGCCGTGGAGGGCATGATGCATGTTGTCAAAACGTTGCGGAATGATGCGAATCTGATGCGGTTTGTTGCGGCCCAGGATGCCGTCGGAAGCCAGCGCATCGTGCAGGCCGCGCTCTATGGCCGCCCATGATTGAGGTTGCAGTCGTCGGTAGCCTGCACTTGGACATTGTGGTGGCGGCCCCCCGCCTGCCGGCCCGCGACGAGACCCTGATGGGCTCCGCCTGGCACTTCAAATGTGGCGGCAAGGGCGGCAACCAGGCGGTGGCCGCCGGCCGCTTCGGAGCCCACACCGGTTTCGGCGGCCGGGTGGGGGAGGATGATTTCGGCCGCACACTCACCGCCAACCTGGCGGCGGCGGGGGTCGGCATCGCCCATGTCGGGGTGGACCCCACCCGGGGCAGCGGCATGAGCGTCGCCATCACCGAGGCGGCGGGGGAGTATGGCGCGGTCGCCGTCTCCGGCGCCAATGTGGCAATCGATGCCGCGGCGATTGCCGCCGACTGGGCGCCGCTCTGGCAGGCGCGCGTGCTGCTCCTCCAGAACGAGGTGCCGGAGCCCGTGAACCTGGTGGCGGCGCGGGCCGCGACGGCGCGTGGCGCCCGCGTGGTGCTCAATGCCGCGCCGGCCCGGGAGCTGAGCGGGGAGCTTCTGGCGCTCACCGATGTGCTGGTGGTGAACCGCGTCGAGGCCCGCATGCTGACGGGCGAGGACGATCCGGCCCGGGCGCTCGGCGCGCTGCATGCGCCGGCGCGCGATGTGGTGCTGACCCGCGGCGGCGACGGGCTGATGGCGATGAGGCGCGATGGGACGCGGTTCGACCTTCCCGCGCTGCCGGTGACGCTGCTGTCAAGCCACGGCGCGGGTGACTGCTTCTGCGGCGCGCTGGCCGCAAGGCTTGCCAGGGGCGACGCGCTGGAGACTGCCTGCCGCTTCGCCAGCGCGGCGGCGGGATTGTTCGTGTCGATGCCGGAAGAGCGGCACGCGGAATTGGACAGCACGGCGGTGGAGAGGGTGCTGAGAGCGCACCCCCAGGCTTGAACCGGGGGTGTTGTTTTTCATCCGTTCACGGAGTGTCGCGGCAGCGCCCTCACCTCCCCCAACTTCGTTGG
>NZ_JBJTER010000160.1:0-18400 GCF_046093005.1 Aestuariivirga sp. | reverse complement strand
GCCGAAGGCTGGCTGGATGCCGACCAGCACATTGCCGAAGCGCTCACCCATAACCTGGATACCGCTGCCGTCGGCTTGCTGTCGGCCCGGGGCAGGACCCCACTGCGCTTCGATCTCGGACAGCCAGGTCTCGCGCCTCACGTGATCATCGACGCCGATGCGTGCGACAACATTGGCGTCGCTTCCGAAGCGCTCGGCATTGCCCTTCAGGAGACGATCCTGCAAGGCGGCAGCGGTTTCAGGGACTTCCACCGTGTAGCCTTCAGCCCGCATCGCCTTGAGCGTGTTGTGGAGCGACTCGAAAACAGAGAGGAATGCAGCCGTACCCACGGCGCCAGCATTGGGCGGAAAATTGAAGAGTATGACGGCAATCTTGCGCTCTGATTTCGGCGTGGCGCGGAGGTTCACCATCTTCAGGACCCGCGCCGCAAGGGTTGCGGCGCGTTCGGCATGGACCCGCATGCCGCGCTCACCTTGGTCCTTGATGCTCCGCCCGCCGAAGACGACGCCGCCCGCCGCGCCATCGAGTTCCGGGATGGCGATCATCATGGTGGTCTCGATGGGGTGCAGACCGCGCTCCGAGGTCTCCCATTCCTCCAGCGTCTGGAACTCTACGGGCTGGGCCGCGATGTATGGAACATCAAGCCGCGCCAGCATGTCTTCAGCCGCCTTCGCATCATTGTAGGCCGGGCCGCCGACCAGCGAGAAACCGCTGAGCGAGACCAGAGCATCAATCGTCGGCGTGCCGCTGCGCATGAAGAAGCGCTCGATGGCCGGACGCTGGTCCAGCCCGGTGGCGAATGCCGGGATCACCTTCAATCCCCGCGACTCGAATGCCGCAATCACGCCATCGTAGTGAGCAGTATCGCCGGACAGTACGTAGGAACGCATCAGCAGCAGTCCCACGGTTGCCCTGTTGGCCTTTGGCGGCGAGGGGAGCTTGTCCGCGGTTTCGCTCATCCGCCCGGCAAGACGCGGATGATAGACGCCTACCTCGGGATAGGTCTTCGGATCATCGTAGCGCAGGCCGTCGCGGTAGGTCTTGCGTGGGCCGTCGGCGTAACGAGACGCCAGGAAGCGGATGAGATGG
This sequence comes from Aestuariivirga sp., assembly GCF_046093005.1. GTDB lineage: Bacteria > Pseudomonadota > Alphaproteobacteria > Rhizobiales > Aestuariivirgaceae > Aestuariivirga. The sequence continues at coordinate 17,310 of NZ_JBJTER010000160.1, read as the reverse complement.
CCGATGTTCTCCTCGGAGCCCGCAAGCCAGTACTGCATGGCGAGGAAATAGGCGCGCAGATCCTGGGCTGTACCGGGTATGAATCGTAGAATCTTGGGGATGCGCTTCAGGAGTGCCAGCTGCTTTTCTCCGGCCGAAGCGCTGCTCGCCGCACCATTGGCTTTGGCGCCGCGCAGCTTCTTGAGCAAGTTCACGAGCGTGCCCTGGCTTCCACCCATGGCGAAGCGGCCCATGCGCGTCAGCTTGATGACTTCGCCCGCGGACATGAAGCAAATCATGGCATCGCAGGTTTCGCGGCGGGCCTTCAGTGCGGGCATCACCGCCTGAATATGGTCCTCCATGAAAAGCATGGTGGCTACGATGATGTCACCCTGGGCGATGTCGGCGCGGCAGGCCTCAAGCGTTGCCGGATTGGTGGCCCAGCCGGAGGCTGCATGCACCGAAAGTTCGAGCCCCGGCATCTCACGCGCCATCTGGATGCGCAGACGATTGACCGCACCAGTCAAATGGTTGTCCAGGGTGATGATTACCACCCGAAGCGGTGCGCTAGCGGCTGTAGTGTGCTTTGGCATCGTACAGCGTCTCGACGGTAATGATGGCGAGCCCCCGTTCGGCGGCGAAACGTTCGGTGTTGCGCCGGGCTTTTCCGCGCACGAAGAACGGTACTTTCTGTAGTTCCTTTTCGGCTTCGGGTGACCAGCCGCCTGAGGCCGGCTTCGGTGATGCCACTACAGCGCTGTCGGTTGCGGGACTATGGGCTTTGGCTGGCGCGGCTCCACCATGCCCGAGATGTGACGGGGCGGCCTTATCGTTGAATTCGAAGTCATTGCGGAACATGTGAATCAGATGTTCCTCGAGACCCATCATGAGCGGGTGCACCCAGCTGTCGAAGATGACGTTGGCGCCTTCGAAACCCATCTGGGGAGAGTAGCGGGCCGGAAAATCCTGCACATGCACGGGTGCTGAGATAACGGCGCATGGAACCCCCAGCTTCTTGGCGATATGGCGCTCCATTTGGGTGCCCAGCACTAATTCTGGCTGGAGTTCTGCCACCTTGGCCTCGACCTCAAGGTAGTCGTCGGTTATCAGGGCATCGATCCCGAGTTTGGCAGCCGCCTCGCGCATGGGTCGCGCGAATTCCCGCGAATATGTGCCAAGGCCGACAACGTCGAACCCAAGTTCTTCCTTCGCGATTCGCGCCGCGGCCAGCGCATGGGTCGCATCCCCAAAAATGAAAACCCGCTTGCCGGTGAGATAGGTCGAGTCGACCGAGCGTGAATACCAGGGCAGCCGTGACGCTTCCTCGGCGAGGAAAGCCGTGGCATCGATACCGGCGAGTTCCGCAACCTGCCTGATGAATTCGCGTGTCGCAGAAACACCGAGGGGCACCACCGTCGTCATGGGCTGCTTGCAGTTGCGCTCCAGCCAGCGTGCCGCGGTCTCCGCCGTCTCGGGATAGAGCACCACATTGAATGCGGCGTCTCCCAGGCGGCGGATATCGTCCGGCGTGGCATTCAGCGGTGCTACAACGTTAACGGTAATTCCAAGCCCTTGCAGCAGCCGCGTGATTTCCGTCAGATCATCGCGATGGCGAAAGCCGAGTGCGGTTGGGCCGAGGATATTGCAGCTCCGCGGGTTGAACTCGGTATCAGGGCTTCGTGGGGCAGCGAGATTGCGGACCACCTGGTAGAAAGTTTCAGAAGCACCCCAGTTTTCCTTTTTCTGATAGGAGGGGAGCTCTAGAGGAATGACCGGTACCGGCAGTGCCAGCGCTTTGGCGAGACCGCCGGGATCATCCTGGATCAGTTCCGCCGTGCAGGAGGCGCCAACAATCATCGCCTGCGGCTGGAACCGCTCATAGGCAGAGGCACAGGCTGTCTTGAACAGTTCCGCGGTATCGCCGCCAAGGTCGCGTGCCTGGAAGGTGGTGTAAGTGACAGGCGGGCGCGCATTGCGCCGCTCGATCATGGTGAAGAGGAGGTCGGCATAGGTGTCGCCCTGCGGGGCGTGCAAGACATAGTGCAGCCCCTTCATCGCCGTCGCGATGCGCATGGCTCCCACATGTGGCGGGCCTTCATAGGTCCAGAGCGTGAGCTGCATGGCCTATACTCCCAGCCTGGTCTGGCGGTCGAGCGGGCGCGAGAACAACCGCGCCAGATCGCCTGCCTGCTCGTATCCCTGAATCGGCGTGAACACGAGTTCGATGGACCATTTGGTCGTGAAGCCTTCTGCTTCGAGCGGATTGGCAAGGCCGAGGCCGCAAACGATAAGATCAGGGTTGGCATCGCGGCAGCGGTCCAGCTGACGCTCCACATCCTGGCCTTCGCTTAGCCGGCAACCGGCTGGCAGCTGGCCGATTTCCTGGGCGAGATGCTGCCGCTGCAGATAGGGCGTTCCCACCTCAATGGGTTCCATGCCGAGTTCCTGGGATACGAACCGCGCCAGCGGAACTTCCAGCTGCGAATCGGGGAAGAAGAAGATGCGCTTGCCGGCCAGAATCTCGCGGTGCGGTTCCAGCGCAAGCCTGGCGCGGATATGTCCGGCATCTGTGGCGGCGCGGAACCTGGCGTCAGCAACACCAAAGGCATCGGCGGCGGCTTTGAACCATTGCGTCGTACCCTCGGCTCCCAGTGGAAACGGCGCCGGAATGTGGCGGGCGCCGCGTTCTTCCAGAGCACGCGCGGTATCGTTGAGGAAGGGCTGGGCGAGAAGATACCGCGTGCCGGGGCCAACCGGTGGCATATCACCTGCCGTACGGGCGGGCAGGAAGGCCACATTTGTAAGGCCCATTTCGGTGAAGACCCGGCGGAACTGGTCTTCGACCACGTCAGAAAGTGCCCCCGCCACGAGGAGCGGGGGCACGTCGCCGGAGGCTGGAAGGGGGGAGAAGGGTACCAGCGCGGCTAAACAGGCGTCTTCGCCCTGGGTGAAGGTGGTCTCGATTCCGCTGCCGGAATAGTTGAGCACCCGCACGCGTGGCGAATGAAGTTGCGAAAGGCGCGCGGCTGCGCGCTTGAGATCGAGCTTGATGACCTCGGAAGGGCATGAGCCGACCAGGAACAGCATTTTGATGTCGGGCCGGCGCTCCAGCAGCCGGGTTACCACCCGGTCGAGTTCGGCATCGATTTCTGAAAGACCTGCCAAGTCGCGCTCGTCAATGATGGCGGTGGCGAAGCGCGGTTCGGCGAAGATCATGACGCCGGCGGCGGACTGGATCAGATGCGCGCAGGTCCTCGAGCCGACAACAAGGAAAAAGGCGTCCTGAATCTTGCGATGCAGCCAGACGATGCCGGTGAGTCCGCAAAACACTTCGCGCTGGCCGCGTTCGCGGAGAACGGGCACGTCGGCGCAGCCACTGGCCGGGGCAGGAGCGCGGAACGGCAGGTTCATGGCGCAACCTCCACTGATTGCAGCCGTGCGGCCCGCAACTTCAAAAGGAACTGACCGGCATTGATCACGTAGGCCGCATAGGCCGCCAGCGCCAGCCAGAGCAGTTGGGTCTCGCCCAGTTTCGCCGACAAAAGGCAAACGAGATAAGCCGTATGAAGTGCGATAACCACGAAACTCACCGCATCCTCCCAGAAAAAGGCAGGTGCGAAGAGATACTGTCCGAAGACGTCTTTCTCCCAGAGCGAGCCGGTGACCATGATGGTGTAGAGAACCAGCGTCTTGATCACCACAGAGGCATTGGCGGCGACGGCGCCTTCGCCGGTCATGAGGGTGCGCAACACCAGCGCCAGGCTCACCAAGAAGACCGCGAATTGGAAAGGGGCCAAGATGGCCTGTACAAGGGTCCAGCGTGAGGCATCCCGCCGCCGCCGTTCGGCTTCCGTGTACAGCCCATATCGGGTCTCTCGCTGGCGGCGAAGCACGTGCATTGATCGCTCCCCCGGGCCCGCTCCGCTCCCGCTGCTGGCGGGGCGAAGGATTGAAGCCCTGTCACAAAGCTAAACCGCGGGTCCGAAAGTGTCAATACATGTTGACGTCATTAATTTGCGACAAGCTATGGACCAATCGAAAATCTTCGGCTATGCAGGAAAAAACTGTCAGGATCAGCTGTCATTCGCATCGGTAAAGGTGGGTGGCGGGGATTTCAGGTGGCGACAGTCCGTGACTGAATTTGCCGTAACGTAAGCAATAGGACCGGGGGCGGGCGCGCCAGATATGAACACGCCAGGAGCAATGGCCCGGAATCGCGGAGGGGGAGGCCCGGCCGGCGATGAGCTTGTGGAAACCTTTACAAATTACCTGTTTACCGGCGACGGCGGCCATGCCGCGCTGCTGCTCGAACAACTCTTCGCCGATGGCATGGACCCCGAATCGATCATGCTCGGCCTGATGGCCCCCGCCGCCCGCCACATGGGCGCGCTCTGGGCTGATGACCGGCTGAACTTCGTCGAGGTGACGCTCGGCATGGCGCGCCTGCAACACCTGTTGCGCCAGTTCCGCATGCCGCCCCTGAGCCTCACCGGCCTGCGCGGCCGCGTCCTCCTGGCCCCCACGCCCGGCGAGCAGCACAGCTTCGGGCTGCGCCTGGTCGAGGAATTCCTGCTCCGCGAGGGCTGGCAGGTGACCGCAAGGCTGGCCGCCACGGAAACCGACATCATCCGCCTTGTCTCCGCCGAACCCTATGATATTGTAGGCTTTTCACTTGCCGGCGAACGCCTGCTGCCAGCTCTGCGGGCGATTATCGGCAAGGTCCGCGCCGCCGCCCGCAACCCGGAGATGCGGATCCTGGCTGGCGGCGTGCTGTTCTCAGCCGGCGGCCCCAGCGCCGCCGATCTTGGCGCCGACGCGGTGGCAGGCGACGCCGCCGAAGCCGTTCAGCAGGCCAATCGCTGGCTGGCACTGGCCGGGGCCGCGTGACCCATGGCCCAGCCAGGCACGACGCGCGAAAGGAACATCAGGTGACGCTGCGCAGCGTATCCAATCCACCCAAAGACCGCGAACCCAGCCTTGCCGCGCTGATGGCCGGGCTTGAGGCCGATGAGGCCGCCCTGCTGATGTCAGCCTCTGCGGATGTGAGCTTTGTGCTGAGCTCCGATGCCGTCATCACAGGAAAAGTCCATACATCGCAAGAGCTTGGCGCCGAGCCTTTCAGCGTCTGGCCGGGCCGCGCCTGGGCCGATGTGTCAACCGTCGAAAGCCGCCCCAAGATCGAGCAGATGCTGCAGGAAGCCAGCCTCGGCCTGCCGCTCCGCTGGCGCCAGATCAACCACCCGGTGGATGGCGCCCCCGACATTCCGGTGCGCTATGCGGTGCTGAAGGCGGGCAGCAAAGGCCAGTTCGTGGCCATCGGCCGCGAGATGCGGAATATCGCCGCCATGCAGCAGAAGCTGCTCGCCGCCGAACAATCGATCGAGCAGGAATACGCCCGTCTCCGCCATGCCGAAACCCGCTACCGGCTGCTGATGCAGGTGGCCTCCGAGGCGATTGCGGTGGTCGATGCCCGTACCGGCCGCCTGACGGAGGCCAACGCGGCCGCCGCCACGCTCATGAACAAGCCAGTCAAGCGCCTGATCGGATTGCCGTTTTCCAGCCTCTTCGCAGCCACGGACGGCGACCGGATCGACGCCCTGCTGATGGCGCTGAAAGCCATCGGCCGGGCCGATGACGTGGCCCTGACGCTGGAGGGGAGCGAGCGCCAGGCGGTGCTCAGCGCCACCATTTTCCGCCAGGACAGCGCCACCCTCTATCTGATGCGCCTCACCCCGGTGGCGGCCGGGGCCACCGGCATCGTCATGTCCAAGGGCCAGGCGGCGGTGGTGAACGCGGTGCGCGACCTGCCGGAGGCATTCGTGGTCACCGATCTCGAGCGCCGCATCGTCTCGGCCAATGCGGCCTTCCTCGACAGTGCGCAGCTGGGCAGCGAGGAACAGGCCAGGGGCGAGCCGCTGGACCGCTGGCTGGGCCGGGCGGGCGTCGATATTGCGTCTCTTTTCAACAGCCTGGCTGAACGCGGCGCGGTGCGCCAGTTCGCCACCGTGCTGCGCGGCCAGTTTGGCGCGGTGGAGGATGTGGAGGTGTCGGGGGCGGCCTCGCCGCCGGGCGATCCCAGCTGCTACGGCTTCGCCATCCGGCGCATGAACCGCCGGGCGCTGGAGGCCGAGCCCGCCAGCCGCAGCCTGCTGCGCTCGGTCGATGAGATGACCAGGCTGGTCGGCAAGGTGCCGCTCAAGGACCTGGTGCGCGAGGCCACCGACATCATCGAGCGGCTGTGCATCGAGGCGGCGCTGCAACTGAACGACAACAACCGGGCCAGCGCGGCGGACATGCTGGGCCTCTCCCGCCAGAGCCTCTATGTGAAGCTCAACCGCTACGGCATCGAGGACAAGGGCGAGGGGCTGGACGCCGAATAGCGCCGGCGCATGCTTTTTGGTTGCGGTTTCGATGCATTATCGATGCGGTTTCGATGCTTTTTGATGCGGTTTCGTTGCGGGCGGATGCCCGGGTAAACCGTCAGGCGGGATTTACAGACGCCACTGTCAGGTTATTTTTCCTTCCGTGTACTGATTATCGCCGGGCGCGGGCCGCCTCCCTTGCCCCGTTGACGAAGCCGGCGGGAGAAGCGACCGTCCTGTTTGGCGGCCGCGAAGAAGCCGCCATGGTCAAGCCGGGGCATGGCGGACATTCACACGTCAAGGGCTAACGCCGCTCCCGGAAGAAATCCTTCAGCAGCTTGCGCGCCGCTTCGCCGCCGATGCCGCCATAGACCTCCGGCGCGTGGTGGCAGCTGGCCTGGGCGAAGAACCGGCCGCCATGGTCGACGGCGCCCATCTTTTCATCCTCCGCTCCGAAATAGAGCCGCCGGATGCGCGCAAAGGAGATGGCGGCGGCGCACATGGCGCAGGGCTCGAGCGTGACGTAAAGATCGCAGCCGGTGAGTCGCTCGCTGCCGATCAGGCTTGCCGCCGCGCGGATCGCCAGCAGTTCGGCATGGGCGGTGGGGTCTTTCAGTTCCAGCGTGCGGTTGCCGGCGCTCGCCAGGATGCGGCCTTCGCCATCGCTCACCGTCGCGCCGACCGGCACTTCGCCGCGGCGGCGGGCAGCTTCCGCCTCCTCCAGGGCGAGGCGCATTGGCTCTGGCAGTTTCCATCGCATTCTGCCACATGAGTCGATCATGAGGCCGGGGTCAAGATGAGCGCATTCGCGGGCGAGCGCATCGCCAAGGTAATGGCGCGGGCCGGCGTCTGCTCGCGCCGCGACGCCGAACGGCTGATCGCCGAAGGCCGCGTCACGATGAACGGCAAGCCGCTCACCTCCGCCGCCGTCAACGTGACGGCGAAGGACACGATCGTGGTCGATGGCAAGCCGTTGCCGCGCGCCGAGGAAACCAGGCTGTGGCGCTACCACAAACCGGCGGGGCTTGTGGTCTCGGCCCGCGATCCGCAAGGCCGGCTCACCGTGTTCGATAAGCTGCGCGAGCAATTGCCGCGCGTCGTCTCGATCGGGCGTCTTGACATCAACACCGAAGGCCTGCTGCTTCTCACCAATGACGGCGCGCTGGCCCGCTTCCTGGAGCTTCCCGCCTCGGGCTGGATCCGCCGTTACCGGGTGCGCGCCTATGGCCGGCCCTTGCCGGAAGCGCTCGAGAAGCTCAGCGGCGGCGCGGTGATCGACGGGGTGCGCTACGGGCCTGTCGAGGCCAGCATCGAGCGCGTGCAGGGCGGCAATTGCTGGCTGACGATCGCCATCCGCGAGGGCAAGAACCGCGAGGTCAAGCGCATCTGCGAACATCTGGGCCTGCAGGTGAACCGGCTGATCCGCACGTCTTTCGGGCCTTTCCAGCTCGGCGAGCTGCCGCGCGGCGGCATTGAGGAAGTGCCGCCGAAAGTTCTCAAGGCCAGTATCGGACCGAAGTTTTTCGAGGCAGGCAATGCGGATCGTCGGGGGAAAATTCAAAGGCCATAGCATCGCCCCGCCGCAGGGTTCGGCCATCCGGCCGACGACCGACCGGGTGCGCGAGGCGGTGTTCAACATCCTGGGCCACGGCATCGTTGGCTTCACGCCCGGCGGCGCGCGGGTGCTGGACCTGTTTGCCGGCACCGGCGCCATGGGCCTTGAGGCCATGTCGCGCGGCGCCCGCTTCTGCCAGTTCGTGGAGGAGAGCGCCGAGGCCCGCGGCCTGATCCGCCGCAACGCCGATGCGCTGGGCGTGATCGGGCTTGTCAAGATCTGGCGGCGCGACGCCACGAGGCTGGGCCCGTGCGCGCCTCAGCCGGGTTTTGATCTCGTATTCGCCGACCCGCCCTATGGCATGGGACTGGGCGCCAAAGCGCTGGCCGCGCTGGTTTCAGGCCAGTGGCTGAACCCCGGCGCCATCGTGGTGCTTGAAGAGGCGCTCAAAGCCGATGTGCCACCGGTCGCAGAGCTGGAGCCGATCGACACACGCGATTATGGCGACACGCGCATCCGCTTCTACCGCGCGGCGGGATGACGCGGGATCACGCTTCACGCCGCTGGTGTTTCTCCTCGCCCATGTGGACAGGGGCCAGGGAAGGGGTGGCGGAGGCATCGAACCGGCGTTTCCGGAAGATGCGCTTGCCGCCCTCACAAGGGGGAGCGGGCCCCATCGGGTGTTTGAAGAGTCATTCCGCTTTGGAGCATGTTGCGCATGAACAGAATCGTATCGCTGTTCGCGGCCGTCATGCCAGCGCAAGCTGGCATCCAGCTTATCCGCGTCAAAGCTGGCCCCCGGCCTTCGCCGGGGTGACGCCTAACCAGAGATGATGGTTCCGTGACAACTCAAACCGGTCTAGCCGAACACCCGGCGGAAGATCGTATCCACATGCCTGGTGTGGTAGCCGAGGTCGAACAGGCTTGCGAGTTCGGCGGGCGGGAGCAGGGCGGCGACATCCTTGTCCTGGCGCAGCAGATCAAGAAAATTGCCTTCGCCGCGCCACACCGGCATGGCGTTGCGCTGGACGGCGGCGTAGGCGTCTTCGCGGCTCATGCCTTTCTGGGTGAGGGCCAGCAGCACCCGCTGCGAGTGGATGAGGCCGCCCAGCTTCTCCAGATTGCGCATCATGTTTTCCGGGTAGACGACGAGCCGGTCGATGACGCCGGTGAGCCGCGCCAATGCGAAATCGAGATGCACGGTGGCGTCCGGCGCGATGCCGCGCTCGACCGAGGAATGCGAGATGTCGCGCTCGTGCCAGAGCGCTACATTCTCCATGGCCGGGATCGCGGCGGAGCGCACCAGCCGGGCAAGCCCGGTGAGGTTCTCGGTCAGCACCGGATTGCGCTTGTGCGGCATGGCGGACGAGCCCTTCTGCCCCGGCGCGAAGTATTCCTCGGCCTCCAAAACCTCGGTGCGCTGCAGATGGCGGATTTCAGTGGCCAGCCGCTCGACCGAACTCGCCACCACGGCAAGCACCGCGAAGAACATGGCATGGCGGTCCCGCGGGATGACCTGGGTTGACACCGGCTCGGGCGAGAGGCCCATCTTGCGCGCCACATGCTCTTCCACCCGCGGGTCGATATTGGCGAAGGTGCCGACCGCGCCGGATATGGCGCAGGTGGCGATCTCCTGCCGCGCCAGGACGAGCCGGGCCCGGGCCCGCTGGAACTCGGCATGGGCCTGCGCCAGCTTGACCCCGAAGGTGGTGGGCTCGGCATGAATGCCGTGGCTGCGGCCGATGCAGGGCGTCAGTTTGAATTCGAAGGCGCGGCGCTTCAGGGCCGCCAGCAGCTGGTCGACATCGGCGATCAGCAGGTCGGCGGCGCGCGAGAGCTGCACGGCGAGGCAGGTGTCCAGCACGTCCGAGGAGGTCATGCCCTGGTGGACGAAACGGGCCTCGGACCCGACGATCTCGGCGAGATGGGTGAGGAAGGCGATCACGTCATGTCTGGTGACGGCCTCGATCTCGGCGATGCGGTCAATATCGAAAACCGCATCCTTGCCCTTTTCCCAGACCCTGGCGGCGGCTTCGGGGGGCACCTCGCCCAGTGCTGCCAGTGCATCGGTGGCGTGCGCCTCGATCTCGAACCAGATGCGGAAGCGGGTCTCCGGCTCCCATATCTGGGCCATCTCCGGGCGGGAATAGCGCGGGATCATCAGAACGCCTTGAAGGTGATCAGTGTGTAGGTGTCGCGGATGCCGGGGATGGTCTGGATCTTCTGGGCCACGAAGTGCCCGACATCCTCATCCTCCTTCAGGTAGAACTTCACCAGAAGATCGTAACCGCCCGCCGTGGAATAGATTTCCGACGCGACCTCGGCATCGGCGAGGGCGGTGGCCACCTGATAGGACTTGCCGAGCTCGCATTTGATCTGGACGAAGAAGGCGCGCATGGAGGAGGGGCTCCGTCAGGGTGTGGTGTCGAGGAGGGGCGGCGCCAGCGTGGCGGGGTCGATGAGCACATAGCGGCCATCCACCCATTTGAGCCAGGCGATGGCCGGGTTGGTGAGATCGCCCCGGGCGTCGAAGCTGACGGGGCCCACGATGGTATCGAAGCGGGTGCCGCCGCGCAGCCATTCGGCGAGGCGGGCGCCGTCGCTGCTGCCGGTGGCGTCCGCCGCCGCCGCCAGCGCCTGCACGGCGGCATAGGCGTAGAGGGTGAAGCCCTCGGCGGTGCGGTCTTCTTCCTTCATGCGGGCGATGAGGCTGCGCGCCGCGGGAAAGTTGCGCGGGTCGTAGGTGAAGGTCAGCAGCGTGCCATCGGCCGCCGCCTCCGCCTGCCTGGCGTAATCCTCGGTCGCCAGGGCATCGCCCGAGATGATCTGCGCCCTGGAACCGGCTTCGCGCAGCGCCCGGGCGAGCTGGCCGCATTCGACATAGGAGCAGGCGAGATAGACCACATCGGCGCCGGCCGACTGAACCTTCGACGCGAGATCGGAGAAGCTCTTGGCGCCGGCCTTGAAGCGCTCATCGAGGCTGGGGCTCACGCCCTTTTCGGCGAGACCGGCGCGGAACCGCGCGGCGAGGGCCGCGAAACCCGGCGAATCATCGGCGAGAATGGCGATCTTGCGGCCCGGGAACTTCTCAAGCACCAGCGTGGCGGCGGCCGCCCCCTGGGCATCGTCGCGCGGCACAAGGCGGATCACGTTCCAGCCGCCGTCCAGGGTGAGCCTCGGGTTGGTGGAGGCCGGGCTGATCATGGCGATGCCGGCCTTCTCATAGACCCTGGCGGCGGGGATCGAGGCGCCGGAGCAATAATGCCCGATCACCGCCCTCACACCTTCGGACACGAAGCCGGTGGCCACTTCGACGGCCTTCCTCGGGTCACAGCCGTCATCGGCGAAGCTTACCTTGAGGGGCTGGCCGCTGATACCGCCGGCGGCGTTGATGTCCTCCACCGCCTGGGTGACGCCGCGGCGCAATTGCTCGCCCAGCGCGGCGTTGGGACCCGAGAACGGCCCCGCCGCGCCAATCAGAATGTCAGCCGCCGCCGGGGCGGCGGCAAGCAGCAGGGCGGCGAAGGCGGATGGCAGCCAGGCTTTCATCATGATTTTCTTCCCGCGCGGCAGTATCGGCCGTTCGCGTTCATCGTGCAACAAAAAGACCCGCGCGGGGTAAGTCCGCGCGGGTCCAGGCATTGCGATGGTTCGTGCTTACTTGATCGAGGGATCCTCGAAATACTTGCCGTCCTTCCACGCATACCAGACGTAGACGGGGTTCACGAGGTCGCCCTTGGCGTCGAGCTTGATCTCGCCCAGCACGGTCTGGGTGGGATTGCCGGCGCGGAGCCACTCGGCGATCTTCTGGTTGTCGGTGGACTTGGTGGCCTCGGCCGCCTGCTTGTACATCTGGAAGGCTGCATAGGTGTAGAGCGTGTAGCCTTCCGGATCATAGCCCTTGGCCTTGAACTCCTCCACGATGGCCTTGGCTTCCGGAACGTTCCGGGGCTCCGGCGCGAAGGTGAAGATCAGGTTCTCGGTGGCCTTGCCGGCGATGGTGAAGAGCTCGGCCACGTTCATCGAGTCGCCCGACAGCACTCGGGCGTGGAGTCCCTGCTCAGCCATCTGCTTCAGGATGAGGCCGGCTTCCGAGTGATAACCGCCGAAGTAGATGGCTTCCACGCCCGCGTCCTTGAGCTTGGAGACCAGCGCGGAGTAGTCCTTCTCGCCGGCGTTGATCGACTCGTTCAGCACTTCGGTGAGGCCGGCGGCGTTCATCGCCTTGCGGGTTTCATCCGCCAGGCCCTTGCCGTAGGCCGACTTGTCGTCGACGATCGCAACCTTCTTGCCGGCATAGTTCTTGGCGAGGAAGTTGCCGGCCACGCGGCCCTGCGCATCGTCGCGGCCGCAGACGCGCGCCACGTTCCAGCCACCCTCGTCGGTGAACTTGGGGTTGGTGGAGGCGGGGGTAATCTGCAGGATGCCCTCTTCCTCATAGACCTTGGAGGCCGGGATCGAAGAGCCCGAGCACAGGTGGCCGGCCACGAACTTGACGCCCTTCGACGCCAGCTGGTTGGCCACGCTCACCGCCTGCTTGGGATCGCAGGCATCGTCGCCGATCTCGAGGACCAGCTTCTCGCCCATCACGCCGCCCGCCGCATTGATGTCTTCGATCGCCTTCTTGGCGCCCTGGCTGTACTGTTCGCCGAGCGCGGCCAGCTGGCCGGTAATCGGACCCGCCGTGGCGACCAGGATATCGGCCAGCGCGGTCGAGGCACTGAGTGCCGCCGCGAAGCTCATGGCAACGCCAGCCATCACAAACTTTTTCATTCAACGTCTCCCTATGGATAAAACGAGATTTTCGTTCTTGAGCAACCCGCCATCCGCGGCGGATGCTGCAAGTCTTGGATCGCTTCGCCATGCCTTCAGGCGGCATAGGCCAATCGATCCCTGTCCTTCTCCTAGCACTACTCCGTGAGCCGCCAAAACAGGTTTTTCATTACCTTTTGGCAGGTTTCAGGCCTTGGTTCGCCAGCTCAGCGGCCCCGCGGACTCGTAAAGCCAGGGATATTGCTGCACCATTTTTCGGGCCAGGGTCAGCCGGTAACCGAGCAGGGAGCCAGCAACTAAAACTATGAAATCACTCAGAAAATAGTGCGCCGACAGCAGGTCGGCATTGAACAGCGCGAAATGCAGGAAGCGCATGGCGGCGGTGAGCGGCACCATGGCCAGCAGCGCCATCCACACGGGCCGCCATTTCATGGCGAGGCCGCGGCCGGTGAGAAAAGCGGCGCCGCCGCCGAAGATCACCGTCATAATGACGAAGATCCAGGGATTGTCTTCGATGAAGAGCGACATGGCTCAATGTCCTCCTTCGAGATAGGCGGCGCGCACCTCGGGCTTGGCGAGCAATTCGCGGCCGGTTCCGGTGAGCGTGATGCGGCCATTGACCATCACATAACCGCGATGCGCCAGTTTCAGCGCGTGGAAGGCGTTCTGCTCGACGAGGAAGACCGTCAGCCCCTCCGTGCGGTTGAGGTCCTTGATGGCCTCGAAGATCTGCTTCACGATCAGCGGCGCCAGACCCAGCGAGGGTTCATCCAGCAGCAACAGGCGCGGGCGGGACATGAGCGCGCGGGCGATGGCCAGCATCTGCTGCTCGCCGCCGGAAAGGGTGCCGCCGCGCTGGCCCTGACGTTTCGCGAGGATCGGAAACATCCTGAAGACGCGCGCCAGATCGTCATCGAAATACTTGGGATCGCTCACCGTGGCGCCCATCTGCAGGTTCTCGAGCACGGTCATGCGCGGGAAGATGCGGCGGCCCTCGGGGGACTGCGAGATGCCCAGTTGCGCGATCTTGTGCACGGGCATCGAGGTGATGTCCTGGCCGCCGAAATGAATCGATCCCACGCGCGCGCGCGGCGTGCCGCAGATGGTCATCATCAGCGTCGACTTGCCGGCCCCGTTGGAGCCGATGAGGGTGACGATTTCGCCCGGCTGAACGTCGATGTCCACGCCCTTCAGGGCCTGGATCTTGCCATAGAAGGTCTGGACGCCGCGGACCTTGAGCAGCGCTTCGCTCATCGCTTGTCTCCCACGGCCTCGGCCACCGCGGCGGCGGCGAGCGCATCTTCTTCCTCGTCCTCGACGCCCAGATAGGCGCGGATCACCGCGGGATCGGACTTCACATGCGCAGGATCGCCGTCCGATATCTTCTCGCCATAGTCGAGCACCACGATGTGGTCCGAGATGCCCATGACCACGCTCATGTCATGCTCGATGAGCAGGATCGACAGGTCGTTCTCGGCGCGGATCGACTTCAGCAGGCGGTTGAGGTCTTCCGACTCGCGCGGATTGAGGCCCGCCGCCGGCTCGTCGAGGCAGAGGAGGCGCGGGCCCGTGCACATGGCGCGCGCGATTTCGAGCCGGCGCTGGTCGCCATAGGCGAGGTCGCCGGCGGGATCGTCGGCGCGGTCGATGAGCTTTACCTTCTCGAGCCAGGCCTTGGCGATTTCGATCGCCTCTTTTTCAACCCGCCGGAAATGGCCGCTGCCGAAAATGCCGCCGATCGTATAGCCGGAGGCCAGCATCAGCTGGTTGTGCTGGGCCACCATCAGGTTTTCCAGCACGGTCATGCCGGAAAACAGCCGGATGTTCTGGAAGGTGCGGGCCACCCTGGCGTCCTGGGCGATGCGGAAATCGTCCATGCGCTCCAGCAAATATTCCTTGCCGCCGTCATGGCGCAGCGCGGTGCGGCCCTCGGTTGGCTTGTAGAAGCCGGTGATGCAGTTGAACACCGTCGTCTTGCCGGCGCCATTAGGCCCGATGATGGCGGTGATCTCGTGCGGATAGGCATTGAAGCTCAGATCCGACACCGCGGTCAGACCGCCGAAACGCATGGTGAGATGCTCGACCGTGAGCACCGGGGAACGGGCATCGCGCGCCATGTCAGCCATGCCCTTCCTTGACCAGGTCGCCGGACACCGCCTTGCGCTCCTTGAGGAACACGGTGGGCTGCCGCCTGGTGACGAAACCCCGGGGCCTGAAACGCATCATCAACACCATGGCGAGGCCCACGGCCAGCATGCGGAAGTGCACGAGGTCGGTGCCTTCCGGCAGATACTTCTGCAGGACGGTCAGCTCACGGAACAATTCGAAAGCCCCGATGATGGCGATCGCCGCGAACACGATGCCGATCTGCGAGCCGAGCCCGCCCAGCACCACGATCGCCAGAATGATCGCGGACTCGATGAACACGAAGCTCTCGGGCGATACGAACCCCTGCCTGGTTGCGAAGAAGCAGCCGGCGAAACCGCCGAACATGGCGCCGATGGCGAAGGCCGTAAGCTTGGTGTTGGTGGTGTTGATGCCCAGTGAGCGGCAGGCGATCTCATCCTCGCGCAGCGCTTCCCATGCCCGGCCAATCGGCAGGCGGCGCAACCGGTTGGTCACGAAATAGGTGAGCAGCGCAAGCAGAAGGATCACGTAATAGAGGAATATGTAATAGTAGATCCGGTTGTGCTCGATGCCGAAGAAATCAGCAAAACCGCCAGGCCCCGCCGAGAAGGGCAGGCCGAAGAAGGTGGCTTTCGGGACGGTGATGCCCTGCGGCCCGTTGGTGAAGCTGAACCAGTTGATGAGCACCAGGCGGATGATTTCGCCGAAGGCGAGCGTGACGATGGCCAGATAGTCGCCGCGCAATCGCAAGACCGGGAAGCCGAGTAGCACGCCCCATAGGGCCGCGAGAAGTCCGGCCAGCGGCAGCGTGATGTAGAACGCCCAGGGCAGCATGCCGTCGCCGAACCAGTAGGGGAAGTAGACGGTGGAGAGCAGGGCATAGGCATAGGCGCCGACCGCATAGAAGGCGACATAGCCGAGGTCGAGGAGGCCGGCGAGGCCCACCACGATGTTGAGGCCCCAGGCGAGCATCACATAGGTCAGGATCAGGATGCCCATGTCGATCGGGCGGCGCGCGCCGCCGAACAGGATCGGCAGCAGAAACGCGAATGCCACAAGCACCGGAAACACCCAGGGCCCTATCTTTTCCGAAACCGGCGCCAGTTCGTCGCGAATGGCCTGCGACAGGGGCACGCCGCCGGATGCTCTGTTCCATACAAACAAATGCATCAGGAGGCGGGCGGCAAGGATCACCGCCAGGGCGATCAGCACCGTTCCCCAGCGCGGTTCCAGCACCAGCGCATATTGGGTGATCACCGACTTGTAGGCCACCATCGGCACCATCAGCAGCAGGCTGACGACGGCGGTGCCCAGCAGGTCCTTGGCGATGGCGGGCCAGTCGTAACCCTTCGGCGGCGAGGCGATGTCCTGGGCGCTCATGGTCAGACCTTTTCCACTTCCGGTTTGCCGAGCAGGCCCTGGGGCAGGAAGATCAGCACGACGACCAGCACCGTGAAGGCGGCGACGTCCTTGTATTCCACCGTGAAATAGGCCGACCACATGGTTTCGATGAGACCGATGATGAGGCCCCCCAGCATGGCGCCGGGAAGCGAGCCGATGCCGCCCAGCACCGCCGCCGTAAAGGCCTTGATGCCGGCGAGGAAGCCCACGAAGAAATCGGTGACGCCATAATAGAGGAAGAACATCAGGCCCGCGAACGCGGCCAGCGCCGCACCCATGATGAAGGTGATCGAGATGGTGCGGTCAACGTCGATGCCCAGCAGCGAGGCCATCTTCATATCCTGCTCGCAGGCGCGCTGGGCGCGGCCCAGCGAGGTCTTCTGGATGAGCACCGTGAACACCGCCATCAGCACCAGCGTCGAGATGATGATCAGGATCTGCATGTTGGTGAGGCGGACGATGAACTCACCGGCCTCGGTGACGCGGGTCATCAGCTCATAGCCGCCGGTCACGATGGGCTGCACGGGCTTCGGCCGCCCCTCTTGATTGATGCGGACGAACTCCTGCAGCACGATTGACATGCCGATCGCCGAGATCAGCGGCGCCAGGCGGAATGAGCCGCGCAATGGCTTGTAGGCCAGCCGTTCAATGGTCCAGTTATAGGCAGAGGCGACAATCATGGCGATGGCCGCCACCAGGATCAGGGCGAGAAGGATGATCAGGAGGCCGCTGCCGCCGGTGAGCCCGATGCCGAGAACGACCAGGAAGGCGGTGACGGAACCAACCATGAACACATCGCCATGGGCGAAGTTAATCATGCCGATGATGCCGTAAACCATCGTGTAGCCGATGGCGATCAGGCCATAGATCGAGCCCAAGGTGATACCGTTGATCAGCTGCTGGAGAAAATACTCCATCCGCCCCCCTCTGTGAGTGTTTCCGGCGCCGTCTCGCGCGGCCTGGGGTTCGTCATAGACAGATCGGCCCCGCAAGACAAGCATGGCTGCCCCTCGTCTTTTTGATCTTGCGCGCTATGGCGGGCTGGAATATGTCAACTCAACATCTATCAAATCGAGATATATCGGATTGGTATTGATATGAATGTCAGGACTC
>NZ_JBJTER010000159.1:0-2994 GCF_046093005.1 Aestuariivirga sp. | reverse complement strand
GAAAGGAGCCAGCCCGATGACCGCGCATAAACGCATCCGCCCCTTCAACACCAGGCAGACCTATCCGGAACAGAAGCTCGATAACGACCTGTGCCAGGCGGTGGTGGCGAAAGGCACCATGGTGTTCCTGCGCGGCCAGGTGGCGCAGGACCTGGACACGCGGGAATCGCTCCACCCCGGCGATGCCGCGATGCAGACCCGCAAGACCATGGAAAACATCAAGATGCTGATGGAAGAGGCCGGTGGCCATCTCGATCACATCTGCCGCATCGTCGTCTATCTCACCGACATCCGCTACCGCCAGGAGGTCTATCAGGAGATGGGCAAATGGCTCAAAGGCGTGTTTCCGTGCTCGACGGGGCTGGTCATCACCGCGCTTGCCAGGCCTGAATGGATCGTCGAGATCGAGGTGACCGCCGTTATTCCGGATTGAGCAGATGACCTTTTCGATTGCCGGCCGCTGCGCCAGGTCGGGCGCCTTTGGCGTCGCCATCACCACCTCCTCGATCGCGGTGGGGGCCCGCTGCCCGCATGCCAGGGCGAGGGTGGGCGCGGTCGCCACCCAGAACGTGACCGATCCCAATCTCGGCCCCTTGCTGCTGGACCTGATGGAAAAGGGCATGAGCGCCAGCGCCGCGATCAACGCGGTGGTGAAGGACCGGCCGTTCATTGACTACCGGCAACTGACCGCTGTCGATGCGCGGGGCGGGTCGGCCTCATGGTCCGGCCGCAATATTCTCGGTACCCATGGCGTGGCCGAACAGCGTGACTGTGTTGCCGCCGGCAACCTGCTGAAGCACGCGAGCCTGCCCAGGGTGATGACCGATGCCTTCGCCGCCCATGCCGGCGAGCATCTGGCGGAACGCCTGCTGCGGTCGCTCGCGGCCGGGCTCGACTCCGGCGGCGAGGAGGGGCCGGTGCATTCCGCGGCGCTCATCGTCTATCACGAGCAGGCGTTTCCGCTGGTCTCGCTGCGCGTCGACTGGGACGATGAAAACCCGATCCGCGTGCTGCGCCGCCTGTGGCATGACTACAAGCCGCAGATGGGCGCCTATCTGCAGCGCGCCATCGATCCCACCCAGGCGCCGAGCTACGGCGTGCCGGGCGATCCTTGAGGCGCCGGACCCGGCCTGATTCGAACAGTGCCGCTCGGCCGCGGCTGAACCCCCGCGGCGCGGGTCTCGCAAACAGCGGGGTTTACGCCGATGAGAACGTACAGGTGTGTGAGATCGTTTGTATAACCACGAAGACCAGAGTCCCGGGCGCAGCCAGGGCAAACTGACCGGCCAGAATTTTTTCCACACTTGACATCGGTCAAGTCCGAGTGGCGCCGCGCCAACTAGGAACGCTGTTCAACAGGCTTCAGCCCAAGGAATTTCCGCATGCCTTCGCGCCGAAAGCTGCTTGTCGCCGGAGGCACCCTCGCCGCCGCCGGTGCAGCGGCCTACATGCTGACCAGAGGCCCCGGCTACGATGCCGCCACGGCGACGCTCTGGTCGCCGCGCGATGCGGCGACCTTCGACGGTCTCGTTCATTACGCCAGCCTGGCCGCCAACAGCCACAATGCCCAGGCCTGGCGGTTTGCGCCAACCGGCGGCGGCGTTGCGATCCTGCCGGACATGACCCGCGCACTGCCGGTTGCCGATCCCGATCATCACCACCTTTTCGCCTCGCTCGGCTGCGCCGCGGAGAATTTGATGCTGGCGGCCGCCGCGGCCGGGCGGTCATCGGCTCTGGCCTATCGGCCGGAGGAGGGCGGGCGCATTGAGATCGCGCTCGGACAGAATGGCGAGGCCGGCCCGCTGTTTGAAGCGATCCTGGAGCGGCAAAGCACCCGCTCGACCTATGACGGCCGCCCGGTGCCCACGGCCGATCTCGCGGCGCTTGAGGCGGCGGCCCGCGTCGACGGCGCGGAGGCGATGCTGATCACCGACGCGGCAAGCATCGCCCGGGTGCTGGACCTGATCCTCGCCGCCAATGCCGTGCAAGTCGCCGACCCGGCCTTCGCGGCCGAGCTCAAATCCTGGCTACGCTTCAATGCGCGCGCCGCCATCGAGACCGGCGATGGGCTGTACGCGGCTTGCGCCGGCAATCCGCCTCTGCCAAGCTTTCTGGGTGGTTTCATATTCAACCGCTTGTTCACCGTCGCGTCCGAAAATGACCGCTATGCCAAACAGGTGCGTTCGTCGGCGGGGCTGGCGGTCATCCATTCCGCGCAGGACGATCCCCGGCATTGGGTTCAGGCCGGGCGCAGTTGCCAGCGCTTTGCCTTGCAGGCCGCCGCCCTGGGCATCCGGCAGGCGCATGTGAACCAGGCAGTGGAGGTGGTAAGCATAAGGACGCAACTCCAGGCGCTGCTCGGCCTCGGCAATCGCCGCCCGGACATGGTGCTGCGTTTCGGCTATGCGCCACCGATGCCGCGCTCGATGCGGCGACCCGCCGCTGAGGTGATCGTCAGTTAACTTGACAAGGCGTGACTTCCGCCAGACAGAAGCACGCATAAAGGAGACGAACCATGAGATTGAGGAAAGCCGCCCGGGTGGCGCTCGCCGCGGGGTTCACCCTGACGGCCACGATGGCCGCCATGGCCGAGCCAGCGAACCAGCATGTGCCGATGCAGAAAACCATCGGCCAGCCCGCGAATCCCATACCGGTGCCGTCCTTGTTCGTGATCAACGCCGATGGCGCCGCCCTGGCGGACGGCAAGCTCACGCTGGGCGGCGTTTCCGGCAACGTCATCGTGTTCGCCGACCGGCCGGTGCGGGCCGCGGGCCACGAGACAACCGGAGAATTCGTTTCACGCTGGGGTGACGGCAAGGACAGCTTCAAAAGCGATCCTCCGAACGCCACCGTCTCGGTGCTCGGTGGCAGCGACGCCGGGGTGACGGATGCGGTCGTGGTGCTCAGGAACCCAAGGCTCGAAGGCGGCAATCTCACGTTTGACGTCGATCTGCTTGAGGGCGACCTCAAGGGCCTCAAGGGCCAGGCCGCTAT
>NZ_JBJTER010000158.1:0-1706 GCF_046093005.1 Aestuariivirga sp. | reverse complement strand
GCAATGTCTTCTGTGCTCATGGATATCCCTCCTTTGCGAGCTATGCGCCCGGATGGGCGGGTGGTCTGTGAACGGGTCTGTTCCGAAAGTGAGGTCAGCACCTCATCGAAGCTGGCGATGCGGTCGGCGAGGCCAAGGCGGACGGCATCCGCTCCGATGAAGGTGCGGGCCTCGGTGGCGCGTGCCATGTCTGATGTCAGCTTCCGGCCGCGCCCCATCGCAACTGTGTCGAGGAACTGGCGGTAATGGGCATCGACGCTGGCCTGCAGGTCGGCGCGCACCGCGTCAGAGAGCGGCTCGAACGGGTTGCCGTCGACCTTGTGGCTGCCGGCGAAGATCAGGGTGGGCTTCACGCCCTGCGCCGCCAGTTCGCCCGAGCGGTCGGCATGCAGCATGACGACGCCAATGGAGCCGACAATGGATGTGGGCGAGATGACGATCTCGTTGGCGCCGCTGGCGATGCCATACGCTGCAGAGGCCGCCATGTCGTTGACAAACGCAGTGACAGGCCTGGTCTGGCGGACAGAACTGATCATTTCCGTCAGACCTGCCATGCCGGCGGCTTCACCACCGGGCGAGGAGATGTCGAGCAGGACCGACCGTACCTCCGGGTCTTGCCCTGCCGCGCGCAGTTGGGCTGCGATCCCCTCGTAGCTGGTGAGCCCCGACCGGCTGTCGAGCCAGGCGCCGCGGTTCACCAGCGTATCGAGCACCGGGATGATGGCGACGCCGTCCGCGGTGCGCATCATGGATGTGGTGCCATCCGGGCGGCGCGCGGAGCCGGTGAAACGATTGGCGTCCGGCGCATCCATGCCATCCTCTGCCGAGAAGAGGCTGGCCTCGAGCCCAATCCTGCCGCTCAGGGCGCCGAGGATGATCTGGGCCTTGGCGGGATGGATGAGCAGCGGCGTGTTCAGCAGGCGGTCACCGAGGCGAAGAAGCTGTCCAGGCATCACAGACCTCCCGCCCTGAGACCGTAACGGCGTCGAAGGCCGCCGGTCCGACCGCAGAAGCTTTCCAGCCGTGACAGCTCGGCCCGGAGTGAAGCGAGATCGGTCTTGCCGTATTGCACCTTGCGCCTGACGCCATTTCCGGCGTCGAACTCGATGACTTCCGGACGCCGGCCCTCGAGCAGCGCGTAATAGGCTTCCCGGATCCGCGGCAGCACGGCGCACGGATCGGCATAGTCGGTGATGATGGTCATGACTGTGAGCTGTCCTCGGAGGGATGCTGCGCGGCAAGATCGTCGGCGGGGTCTTCGGATTGGTTGCCGGAAGGGGTGGTGATCCCCTGGTATTGATGGTCGGGCAGGCCATAGGTGGCTCTGAGCGCCTTCTCGCGCGCGCGCTGGGCGTAGACGTCCTCGATGTCGTGGCCAAGGTCCTCGGCAATCGCAGCGTCCGTCATGACGCCGAGCCGGCACCAGATCTCGTGGGCCTTGGCCATCTTCAGATCGTCGGCCTGCGGCTTGGGAGCACCCCGCCAGATGGCACGCGACGCTGCGGAGCGGTTGGCGAGGAAGCCTTCGAGACCACCCGGGAACGGAATGCCGCCCCGGGCGATCTCCTCCTCGAGCCAGGCTTCGTAAACAGCCGTGCAGAAGGGTCCCAGAATGTGAGCCCGGCGGTAGAGCGTGATCTGGAAGATCTCGCCGGAGGCCATGCGCACGCTCGAATAGGTGGCATTGGTATAGTCCGCCGTGGCGC
>NZ_JBJTER010000157.1:0-75831 GCF_046093005.1 Aestuariivirga sp. | reverse complement strand
ACCGCACAGCACGAACGCGCATCTCCATCGGATAAGGCTTGGTCATGCAAACTGGCCTCCAACCCAGTGGCCAGCTTGAATCAGACCTCAGGTGATTTGGGAATCCCCTTTCGATTCAATCAGACTGAAAATTGCTCTAGGAATTCCATATGGCAGACGCACTTTCTTGGCATGGCACCACGATCCTGTCCGTCAGGAAGGGAGGAACCGTGGTCGTCGCCGGCGATGGCCAGGTAAGCTTGGGCCAGACCGTCATCAAGGCCAATGCCCGCAAGGTCCGGCCTCTGGGCGCCGGCCAGGTGATCGGCGGTTTCGCCGGTGCGACGGCAGACGCCATGACTTTGTTTGAGCGGCTTGAAACCAAGCTAGAGAAGCACCCCGGCCAACTCACCCGCGCCTGCGTCGAATTGGCGAAGGATTGGCGTACCGACCGGTTTCTGCGGCGGCTTGAAGCCATGATGATCGTCGCCGACAAGTCGGCCACCCTCGTCTTGACCGGAACAGGCGATGTTCTGGAGCCTGAGAACGGCATCGTCGCGATTGGCTCGGGTGGAAACTACGCACTCGCCGCCGCCCGCGCGCTGGCCGACACGAGCCTCGATGCCGAAGCCATCGCCCGCAAAGCCATGGCCATTGCCGCCGAGATCTGCGTCTACACCAACACCAACCTGACGATAGAAACACTGGCCACGGCCTGACCGGATTTCACAACACCATGACCGACTTTTCGCCACGTGAAATCGTCTCGGAACTTGATCGCCACATCGTCGGCCAGACCGAGGCAAAGCGCGCCGTCGCCATCGCCTTGCGCAACCGCTGGCGGCGGAAACAGCTTGAAAGCCCGCTGCGCGATGAGGTGATGCCGAAGAACATCCTGATGATCGGCCCCACCGGCGTCGGCAAGACAGAGATCGCGCGGCGCCTGGCGCGGCTCGCGAATGCCCCGTTCATCAAGGTCGAGGCGACGAAATTCACCGAGGTGGGGTATGTCGGACGCGATGTCGACCAGATCGTGCGCGATCTTCTGGAGGCGGGCATCGCCATGATCAAGTCGGCCCGGCGCAAGGATGTGGAAGCCCAGGCGCAGCTCAACGCCGAACGCCGGGTGATCGAAGTGCTGGTTGGGGCAAATGCCTCCGAAACGACGCGCGAGGCTTTCCGCCGCAAACTTCGGGCGGGTGAACTTGATGACAGGGAAATCGAGATCAACGTCGCAGACACCAGCCCTGGCGCTTTCGAGATTCCCGGCATGCCGGGCGGCTCAGCCAGCGTGATCAATCTCTCCGACATGCTGGGCAAGGCCTTCGGCGGCCGCACCAGGACCCGGCGGATGACGGTGAAGGCCAGCCATGATGTGCTGATGGCCGAGGAATCGGACAAGCTGCTCGACCAGGATCAGATCGTTCAGGAGGCGATTGACGCGGTGGAGAACAACGGCATCGTGTTTCTTGATGAGATCGACAAGATCTGCGCGCGGTCAGAGCGCCAGGGTGCTGATATCAGCCGCGAGGGCGTGCAGCGCGATCTTTTGCCGCTGATCGAGGGCACCACCGTCTCGACCAAGCACGGACCGGTGAAAACCGATCACGTCCTGTTCATCGCCTCCGGCGCCTTCCATCTCGCAAAGCCTTCGGACCTCCTGCCGGAACTCCAGGGCCGCCTGCCGATCCGTGTTGAACTTGCCGCTCTTGGCCGCGACGACCTGCAGCGGATTTTGACCGAACCCGAGGCCAGCCTCATCAAGCAGTACAGGGCTCTTCTGGCAACCGAAGGGGTAGGACTGAATTTCACGGAAGACGGTATCGCGGCGATTGCGCAGATCGCCGCGGAAACCAATGCCAGCGTGGAAAACATCGGGGCGCGGCGGCTGCAGACGGTGATGGAGCGCCTGCTCGACGATGTCAGCTATCTGGCCCCGGACCGCTCTGGCGAGACGGTGGTGATCGACAGCGCTTACGTCGAGAAGCACGTGGGCGAGCTGGCGAAAAACACCGACCTTTCGAAGTTCATCCTTTAGGCTTCTGGCGTCTTTTCGCCAGCACCTGCAAGAGCTCGTCCAGCGCGGCGGCATCAAGCTTGGCAATATCGTCCGCCAACAGATTGGCCAGTTCTGTGGCCTTGGAGTTTAGGCCAGACGTGTCGATCGTGACGCGCGGATGAGAAATGCGCGCCAGCCGCATCACTTCATCGGCGTCATCCCAGATGATGTTGAAGAAAGAGAGAATGCGCTGGATCAGATGCCAGCCGGGACGCCCACGCTTGCCATGTTCGAGCGCGGAGAGATAGGCCGGGGAAACACCGATCGCGTCAGCCATTTCCTTCAGCGTAACGGCGCGTTCGGCGCGCAGCTTCCGCATTCTTTCACCGAAGGGCGTCATAGCTTATCGCGAATGCGCCGTACCCGCACATAGTAAGCACCACCGCCCCCATGTTTCGGATGCGCGTGCTGGAAACCGGCGACGAAATGCCTGAACTCGGGCTCGTGAAACCACTCCGTCACCAGGCGGCGCAGCCGTCCGCCGCGTTCCGGCGCGTGAAAGTGACCGGCCCCATGCAGAGTATGGCGCGAGAACGGCGAGTCGCCCTTTCCGGTGATCACCAAGACGGTTCGCAATCCCTCTTGCTGGGCGCCGCGCAGGAAGCCAAGCAGCCTTACCCTCGCCATTTCGATGCCAGCCCCGTGCAGGTCCAGGCGGCCATTGATTTCAACCTGCCCTCGGGTGAGCCGCTGGGTGGTGCGGCGATCTAGCCCGGTGACTTGGGGCGGCTGCTTGGGGACGTGAAGTTGAACAGGCGGCGTTGACACCGCGGTCACGACTGTTTTCTTCTTTATCGCTGGCGAGAAAGAGCTGGGCGCCTGGCGGCCACTCCGGGTGCGCAAGGGCGCCACGGTCTTTGCGGTCTCAAGCCAGAGGCTGAAATCAGGCGGCTTGCGGCTCATGCCGGAAGACCGAGCTCAGCGGCAACGGCATGCGGCAGCAGCACATGCATCGCGCCCTGGCTTTTCATCGGGCCGGCGATGCGCCCAGCCAGGTCACCAAAACCCCAATAGACGTCTCCCCGGGCCAGACCCTTGATCGCGCTGCCCGTATCCTGTGCCACAAGAAGTTGCCGGAACCTCTGCATGGAGCCCTCATCGCCCGCCGGAACCATACTGTCCAGCCATACCGGCGTGCCAAGCATCCAACAGGACCGGTCGATGGCAAGGCTGCGCCGCGGAGTAAGCTGCACCTGCTGCGCGCCCAGGGCGCCGAGGTCAGGGTCAGCAAGTTGGGCTTCGCGAAAGAAGATAAACGACTGGTTCTCCCACATCAGCTTACGGGCTTGCGATGGATGTGCCGTCATCCATCGCTTTATCGTCTGCATTGAAAGTTCCTCCCGCCGCAGAGCGCCGCGTGCCACGAGAACACCGCCGATCGCAGTATAAGGCAATCCCGATTTCGCCGCAAAGCTGAGGCGGAGGCAGCTGCCGTCTCTCAACCTGAGGCGGCCTGATCCCTGAATATGAATGAAAAATGCGTCCGCCCAGTCCCTGAGCCACGCGATCTCCAGTCCCTGGCCGGCCAGCGCCCCTTGTTCAATGTCTTGACGCGTGAAATAGGGAATCGCTTTTCCCGCGACCCACCGCCCATAAGCCAGGCCCGAGCGCTCGCGCACTTCAGCCGGGAAGGCGACGAGATCAGCGGGCCGGCGGTAGATGGGGACGGCAAACTCCGCGCTGGGCGACAAACTGCCTTCGGCTTCCGGCTCAAAGTACCCCGTGAACAATCCTCCCGGGCACTCCCGGTCATGCACGCTAAAGACCGCGAACAGGGTCTCGAAAAACTTCCGCGCATTCTGGGCACGGAGACCGGCGCGGGCCACCTCCTGCCAGGCAGAGAGACTGCCGCCAAACCGCGCCGTTCGCAGGTCAGAAGCAGTCTGATCAAGAATCGCGCGGCACGATCTTTGGAACACGGCCAAGGCCGCCATATGATCCTGCGCTGCCCAGCCATCCAGACCGGTGAAGGCGGCACCGCGCAGTTCGGCATCCATGGCTGCTCTTGCCGGTCAGTCCGGCGCTTGTGTCGACACCAGTTTCCAGTTTGGATTTCGCGACGTTATGTCGCGCTCAAAGGTCCAGACATCGGTGACTTCCCGAATCTGCTTCGGGTCGCCGTCAATAACCTTGTCGCTTCTATCGTAGGTTGCCGAGATGAGCTCACTGACGAATTCCACGGTAACCGCGGCTTTTGATCCCATCAGCGTGGCAGCGTGGAGGGTGGCTTTATCTATGCCAACGAACCGGGACTCGACCCTCTGACCTTGTGCTTCGCGTGCATCGATAGCTTGGGCAAACCCATCAAGAACCTCCTTCGAGAGCAGGTTCTTGAGGCTTGCCTTATCGCCTTTCGCAAAACCGTCAATGATCATCTCATAGGCAACTTTTGCGCCTTCAAGGAAGGAACGGGGCGAGAAGGACGGATCATTCTCCGCCACCTGCTCCAGCCCGAGCGCCAGCGGCGAGCCCGCTTCGGCATAGCCCTGCCAAACCGGAGGAGCAGGCTCCTGGTCACTGTCGGCGCCGGAGGCCGGTGCGCCCTGGGGAAGCCGCACCACATTATCCCGGCCATCTTGCCTTACCGGAGATTCCGTCCGCTTCGCGCCAAACGGGTCAAACGGCGGTTTTTCGGTTCCGGTTCTTGTGCCCAAAACCGACCGGAGCCGCCAGAACACCACAAGGGCAACGGCCAGAAGAAGGATATTCAGGGGATCGAAATTCATTCCATCAACCAGATTGCCATGTTTGCAAGCTATCGCAGCAGCCGTCGTGCCACAAAAGCTTCAGTGAACATATATAGATCGTATCTGCCATGTCCAAGGCCCAAAACCACTGAAAATCGCTGCAAGGCTGCGGCGAACTTCGCCACAGACGCCAATTTGCCAGTTTCCGCCAGCAGCCTTGCGGCTCTCAATTGCTCATGTTAGCGAAGACCCAAAATCATGAAAGGCTCACCATGTCCAAATCGTCCCCATCCGACACTGCCCCGGAAGGCCTCGGGAACGGATCTGGCAAGCCCGCTTCACCCGAGCCGGCCGGGGCACCGCAGGGAGCGCCCTCCATGCGCATTCTCGGCCAATACCTTAAGGATCTGAGCTTCGAGAATCCGCACGCGCCGCATTCGCTTGGCCAGCAGCAGCCGCAGCCTGACGTAGCCATCTCGGTCAATGTCAATGCCCGTAACGTCGGCGGCAATGATTTCGACGTTGAACTGCAGATCGCCGCCAAGGCCATGGCGCAGGAGAAGGTGACCTTCATGGCTGAACTGGTCTATGGGGGCACCTTCCGGCTCGAAAACTTCCCGCAACAGATGCTGCACCCCGCTGTGTTAATCGAATGCCCGCGCATGCTGTTCCCGTTTGCGCGCCAGATTCTCGCGGAAGCCACCCGAAACGGCGGTTTCCCGCCGCTGATGCTCGATCCCATCGATTTCGCGTCAATGTATCAGCGCCGTATGCAGCAGCAAACTGTGGGCCAGGCTTAACTGTCGTTAGCCTTCAGCCGCCATAGCGCTTGATCTCCAAGACCAGCGACAAAGGCTTGATGCGCGGTTCTTTCATTCTCGGTGAGACGGGGCTTCAACGGTCTTGGCCTCTGGAGAGCGGCCTGCCTTGTCACCATGCCCGTAGCTTGCCGGGTTACAGTGGCTTCCAGGATGAGCGCCGTTTGACGGCCGCCGATCAACTCCAGATAGACCTCGGCGAGGAGTTCTGAATCGAGCAGCGCGCCATGCTTGGTGCGCTTGCTGTTGTCGACGCCGTAGCGGCGGCAAAGAGCATCCAGGCTGTTTGCCGCGCCGGGATGTTTTTGCCGGGCAATGTGCAGGGTATCAATCACCCGCTCCGGCGCGATGGCGGGCCGGCTCAGGAAGCCAAGCTCGGCGTTCAGAAATCCGATATCGAAACTGGCATTGTGGATGACCAGCGTGGCATCACCGATAAATGCGAGAAACTCATCGACAATCGCCGAAAACACCGGCTTGTCCTTGAGAAACGCCGTCGACAGTCCATGAACTGCCTCGGCTTCCTTCCGCATCTCCCGTTCAGGATTGATATAGACATGAAAGGTGCGTCCGGTCGGCAAGTGATTGGCCAACTCGAGCGCGCCAATCTCGACAATGCGGTCTCCTGCAGCGGGATCAAGGCCAGTTGTTTCGGTGTCGAGTATGATTTCCCGGATCATGCGGCTATTCCTGGGTTCTTTTCTTCAGCTCGGCAATCACCCGGTCGACCGCCGCTGCCGTTTCTTCAAGACTAACCGACGTATCAATCACATAATGGGCGCGCGCGCGCTTTTCTTCATCGGCAACCTGCCGGCCCAGGATGAATTCGAGCTTGTCGGCCGTCATTCCCGGCCTTGCCAAAGCCCGCTGCCTTTGAACGTCCGGCGCCGCGGAAACCACCACCACCACATCGACGTCGCCGTCCCGTCTGGTTTCGAACAGCAGCGGAACATCAAGAACGGCCATGCTTGCGCCAGATTGCCTGGCCTTTTCAAGAAAATGCTGCTGTTCCGACCTGACGAAAGGATGCACGGCAGCCTCGATCTTCTTGAGCAGGCCCGGTTCAGCCCGGATCAGCGTAGCCAGCCTTTCACGGCTGACACCTCCGTCTTCAATTGCCGATGGCGCCAGACGCCGGATCGACTCCACAGCGCGACCACCCTTGGCGTAAAGCGCATGCACTGCGGCATCGCTGTCAAAGACTGGAATACCCCGCGAAGCGAATATCTTTGCGGTTTCGCTTTTTCCCATGGCAATCGATCCTGTAAGGCCGATGACAATCATCGGCGATAGTCCGGATCAATATCGCGCGCGATAAGATCATAGAGCTCGCCAGTCACCTCCGGCGTCACGCCGAACCACAGTGAGAAGCCCCGAACTGCCTGATGAAGCAGCATGCCAAGGCCTTCAACGATCGGATTGCCTCGCTCCACCGCCTGCGCAAGAAGTGGGGTCTGCAACGGCGTGTAAACAATATCCGCGACCACGGCATCGATGTCTAGCCGCGACAGATCCAGATCGAGCGGGGCTTGGCCTTTCATGCCGAGCGATGTTGTGTTCACCAAGAGGCGAGACTCCGCTAGATGGTCGGCTGCAGCGTTCCAGGCGACGGGCTTAATGCGCTGGCCAAACCGGGTTCGCAACTCCCGAGCCTTCTCCTCGGTCCGATTGGCAATAGCAACCTCCGCTACGCCCTGATCAAGAAGAGCACTGACGACCGCAAGCGCCGCACCGCCTGCACCCAGCACGACAACCCGCGCATTGTTCAAATCAATACCCGGCAATGACTGATGCAGGCTTCCAACAAAACCTTCGCCATCGGTGTTCGTGCCATAGGTCTTTCCGGCTCTGCGGAAGACAGTATTAACGGCGCCCAGACGTGCCGTGGTTTCGTCAGCCGGGACAATCAGCTGAAACACCTTCTCCTTATGCGGAAGCGTCACGTTGCAACCCGAATATCCGGCATCTTCCAAATCGGAAATGAAAGCGTTCAGTGCTGCCGGTTCCACGGGCTGGCGTGTATAGCTTCCATCAATCCCGTGCTTCTTCAGCCAATAACCATGGATCAGCGGAGACCGGGAATGACTGATCGGCCAGCCTATCACGCAGGCCTTGATCATGATGGAAGTTCCCCCTTCTCGCGCAGATGCTGAAGCAACGCAAGCAGCGGCAGGCCCAGGATGGTGAAATGATCTCCTTCCACCTTTTCGAACAACTGGAGCCCGAGGCCTTCGATCTTGTAGCCCCCGACGGTGGAAGTGCAGCCGGCGCCAATTGCGGCGACGTAGTTGTCCAGGAATTCTTCGCTGAAATGCCGCATCGTAAGCTGGGCATCATCTACATGCGACCACAGCGAATGTCCCGCGTACGCGCTAACCACCGCGGATATCAGCATATGCGGGTTTCCGCGCAGAGCCATGAGTTGCTGGCGGCATTGCACTTGATCCCGCGGCTTGGAAAACACGCTGTCCCCACAGGCCAGAACCTGATCCGCGCCGATCACCAGTATTTCAGGAAACCGCCGGGAGACGTCTTCGGCTTTCGCCCTGGCAAGCTGCAACGCTATCTCCCTGGGCCGCCACTCCGGATGGCAGCTTGCCAAAGCCCGCTCATCGACATTGGGGCTTTCTGCTGTGAACGAAACCCCCGCATTCCTGAGGAGTGTCTGCCGCGCCACACTCGTTGATGCCAGAATGATCATGTTGACGGATCGATCCGCTTGCTCTCGGCCAGCATGTTAAGAATCGCGGCCGCGGTCTCTTCCACGGAACGCCGCGTGACATCGATTAGCGGCCAGTCATGGTGAGAGCAAAGAGTCTTCATGAAGACAAGCTCATCGGTGATCAATCGTGGGTCGACATAGTCCGTGGCGCGGCTTTCCTTCAAGGATAGGAGCCGATGGCGCCTGATCTGTGCGATCCGCTCGGCGCTTGCAAACAGACCGACGATCAGTGGTCCTTGAAGACCAGTCAGTTGTTGCGGCACGGGGACTTTGGGCACAATTGGCACATTTGCTGTTTTCACACCGCGCTGGGCGAGATAGATGGATGTGGGAGTTTTCGAGGTGCGGCTGACGCCCAGAATGACCACATCCGATTTCTCCAGATCTTCCAAGCCCTGTCCGTCATCATGCGCCATCGTGAAATTCAGGGCTTCGATGCGGCGGAAATAGTCTGAATTAAGCGCATGTTGTCCGGCCACCTGCGGCCGTGAAGAGGCATTGAGATATTGCGACAGCGCCGCGATGATCGGATCGAGGATCGAGAGGCAGGGAACGCCAATCGCCTCACACCGGCGCTCGATCAGACTGCGCATCTCCGAATTGACCAGCGTGAAGAGAACGATCCCAGGTTTGTCCTCGATCTCATCCAGGGCACGGTTGAGTTGCGAGGCCGTTCGCACGAGCGCATAGATATGAGCGATCGGCCGGAAGTCAGCGTATTGTGCCGCGGCTGCCTTGGCGACCGTGGTGAGGGTCTCGCCCGTGGCGTCTGACACCAGGTGAAGGTGGAAGAATCTCTGTGGACTGGATTGAGGCATCACTGTTGATGAATTGTGGCTATCTTGGAATTCCAAGATGTTGAAGTGCATCCTGCTCGATTCCCTCCGGTGATCATCCACAGCCGGATTGTCACGGATAGATTATTGCGACCTTGTGGAAGAGACCCCGGTTTGATAGCTGATAACTCTCTTAAAACTCAATGCCTCTAACCCATTAACGATCTGTTCACACGTCCTAATTTTTGGTTAATGGATGATTTTGCATGTTCCGTTACAGGATGTGCTTGACCTGTGGGCGATCATTGGATTGGGTTGTATCCCGGTTCCCGCACTACAAACAAAAGACTCAAGAAGAATCATAAGGATTGTTATGAGGAAGGATATTCCGGATACGGGAAGTGCATTTCTCGATGTGCTGGCTGGCCGTCAGGCGAACCGGCGGCCGATCTGGTTCATGCGCCAGGCAGGACGCTATCTGCCAGAATACCGCGCGGTGCGGGAGAAAGCGGGGTCGTTCTTGGATCTCTGTTATCACCCGGAACTGGCGTCGGAGGTGACCCTGCAGCCTTTGCGGCGCTATGATCTGGATGCCGCTATCTTGTTTGCTGATATTCTTGTGGTTCCTCATGCTATGGGCCTCCCACTGCGCTTCGAGGAAGGCGAAGGACCGGTACTGGGTACGGTCCGGAGTATGGAGGATCTGGCCGCGCTTAAGCCCCTGGCGGGAAGCCAGGAGGTGAGACAGGTGTGCCGAACCGTAACCCTGACCCGTGCGCAGCTTGCAGCCGATAAGGCATTGATTGGTTTTTGTGGCGCACCGTGGACTGTCGCCAGTTACATGGTGGCAGGCGGGGGTTCAGACAGGTTAATGGCGCGGGTGGCGGCCTATCGCAGGGAACCGTGGTTTTGTGCGCTGATAGACCGGTTGGTGCAGGAGTCGATAGACTATCTGGGCGCTCAGATTGAGGCCGGTGCTGGGGCGGTTCAAATTTTCGATTCGTGGGCGGGCGATCTAGTGGGTAGTGAGGTTGACACCTTCGTGCTTCGGCCAGTTGGGCAGATCGTGTCGGCTATTTCAAAGCGTTACCCAACGACGGGGATCATCGTGTTCGCCCGGGGGATCGGAACGCGTCAGAAACAGGCGGCGGCGCTGCCGGGGGCTGATGCCGTGGGGATTGAAACGGAGCTGGACCTGTCAGAAATGCCCGCGGACGTGGTCGTTCAAGGTAACCTTGATCCAGTAGCTCTGCTGGCTGGGGCGGAGATCGCAGCCCGTGAGGCGAGCCGCGTGTGCGCGAGCGTCGCTCGACAGCGTCACATCTTCAATCTCGGTCACGGTATCCGGCTTGGAACTGATCCTGTCGTGGTGGGCGCCGTGGTTGATGCGGTGAGGCGGCTTGATGACCGATAGCTATCTCTGGATCAAGGTCCTTCACGTCCTGGCGGTTATCTCATGGATGGCGGGACTGTTCTACTTGCCGCGCCTTTACGTTTACCACGCAGAGAACCCGGATAAGCAGGAAATCGATAGTGTTTTCAAAGTTATGGAGCGGCGGCTTCTCAAAGCGATCATGCGGCCAGCGGCAGTTGTGGCCCTGGCAACGGGTGTCATCTTGATCCCGTTGGGCGGCTGGGATTCGCCAATGCCGTCCTGGCTCGCGTGGAAGTTGATGCTTGTGCTGGCGATGTCGTTTTTTC
The DNA here is from genome assembly GCF_046093005.1 of Aestuariivirga sp. Classification (GTDB taxonomy): domain Bacteria; phylum Pseudomonadota; class Alphaproteobacteria; order Rhizobiales; family Aestuariivirgaceae; genus Aestuariivirga. The sequence goes on along the minus strand of NZ_JBJTER010000157.1, from coordinate 65,089 downwards.
ATGGCATGCTGGAAATTCATGCAGTGCGGTTTCGTGAGGGTCGTGAGACGAGGTCGGGCCGCTATTTCCGGGTGGTCAACGAGGTTCCGACGGTCCTGTTGATCGGAATCGTCATTCTGGTGGTCGTGAAGCCATTTTGAACTTGCTCTTGGCTGTTGTTGGCCGAGCAGCTATATATATACAGACGCCGGGCAGTATCAGGGCCCGTTCCCGCCAGACAGTTTCCGCACCAATGCCGGAAACCCTTCTCATGAATGGAAAATGACCGCTATCTCTGAGCTGAAAGAAATCAAGCTTCAGGACCTCAAAGTAAAGACGCCAGCCGAATTGGTGTCGTTGGCCGAGGAACTGGAAGTCGAGAACGCCAGCGCATTGCGGAAGCAGGAGCTGCTGTTCGCTATCCTCAAGAACCTTGCCAACCGCGACGTGGAGATCATCGGCGAAGGTGTGGTGGAGGTGTTGCAGGACGGCTTCGGCTTCCTGCGGTCCCCTGATGCAAATTACCTGGCCGGGCCCGACGACATCTACATCGGCCCCAGCCAGATCCGAAAGTTCACCCTTCGCACTGGCGATACGGTGGAGGGCCAGATTCGCAGCCCCAAGGATGGGGAGCGGTATTTTGCCCTGGTGAAGGTCAATCTGATTAATTTTGAGGACCCTGAGAAGACGCGCCACAAGGTTCACTTCGATAATCTGACGCCGCTTTATCCGGATGAGCGGCTGGAAATGGAAACTGGCGATCCGACCAGGAAAGACTATTCGTCCCGGGTTATCGATATCGTGTCGCCACTGGGCAAGGGACAGCGCGGCCTGATCGTGGCTCCGCCGCGGACCGGCAAGACGGTGCTTCTGCAGAATATCGCCCATTCGATCACCGCAAACCATCCCGAGTGCTACCTGATCGTGCTGCTTATCGATGAGCGGCCGGAAGAGGTGACGGATATGCAGAGGTCGGTGAAGGGCGAAGTCATCAGTTCGACCTTCGATGAGCCGGCCTCGCGGCATGTGCAGGTTGCCGAGATGGTGATCGAGAAGGCCAAGCGGCTGGTCGAGCATGGCCGTGATGTGGTCATCCTGCTCGATTCCATCACCCGGCTCGGCAGGGCTTATAACACCGTGGTACCGTCGTCAGGCAAAGTGCTGACGGGTGGTGTCGATGCCAATGCCTTGCAACGGCCAAAGCGTTTCTTTGGTGCTGCCCGCAACATTGAGGAAGGGGGGTCGTTGACGATCATCGCGACAGCTCTGATCGACACTGGCAGCCGCATGGACGAGGTTATATTCGAAGAGTTCAAGGGCACCGGCAATTCCGAAATCATTCTGGACCGCAAGGTGGCCGACAAGAGGGTCTTCCCGGCGATCGATATCCTGCGCTCCGGCACCCGTAAGGAAGAACTGCTGGTCAAGTCGGATGTGCTCAAGAAGACCTATGTGTTGCGGCGCATCCTGAACCCGATGGGCACTGTCGACGCGATCGAGTTTCTGCTGGATAAGTTGCGCCAGACCAAGACCAACGGCGATTTCTTCGATTCGATGAACGCTTAGCGGGCCAGCTCGCGGCATCCTGTCGGTTCGATTCGATTACGAAATGACGGCGGCTGACACGATTTTCGCGGTTTCCTCGGGTACTGGGCGCGCAGCGATTACCGTGCTCAGGATATCGGGAAGCAGAGCTGGCGCTGTTCTCGAGAGGCTGACCCAGACTCTGCCAGCGCCGCGGTTGGCCTCATTGCGCACCATCACCGATCCGGAAACTGGCGATTTCCTCGATCAGGCTCTGGTGTTGTGGTTTCCAGGGCCGCATTCGGCGACAGGCGAGGATATCGCCGAGCTTCACCTGCATGGCAGCCATGCCATTGTTGTTGCGGTGATTTCTGCGCTTTCCCGATCTCCTGGCATCCGCCCGGCGGAACCAGGGGAGTTCACCCGCCGGGCTTTCTTGAATGGGCGGATGGATCTTGTCCAGGTAGAAGGTCTTGGGGATCTGTTGGAGGCAAGGACGGCGGCCCAGCGGAAACAGGCGTACCGGCAAATGGCTGGCCATGCCAGCACCGTTTTCGACGATTGGCGCCATCAACTGCTCATGATCAGGTCAGACCTCGAAGCGGCTGTAGATTTCGTGGAGGAACCCGGCGTCGCCGAGGAAGCGGCGGCAACGATCGATCAAGGAATATCGGACCTTTTGGAAGAGATGAAAAAACACCTCGCCCAGTCAGCGTCGGCAGAGATCGTCCGCGATGGGGTCCGGGTGGTGCTGGCGGGTCGACCAAACACGGGGAAATCAAGCATTCTCAATGCCTTGGCGAGACGCGACGCGGCCATTGTATCAAGCATTCCGGGGACAACGCGGGATGCGATCGAGATATCGATGGATGTTGCGGGCTTTCCGGTCATTCTCACCGACACCGCGGGTCTCAGACCGTCTGCAGGTGATCCGGTCGAAGAGGAGGGAATTCGTCGGTCGCGCAAGCACATCGCGGCAGCTGATGTGGTGTTATGGGTGGTAGCTCCGGATGTTACGGATAGCCAGATTGTCGAAGAGGGCATCGAACCTGACGTGGTTGTCTGCAACAAGGCCGATCTGACATTGTATGGGTCAGGTGCCGCAGGAGGTAAATGGCAAACTGCTGTGGTTCGAACATCGGCAGTTGGTAACATTGGAATGACCGAACTCTTGGAAGCGCTAAGCGGATTGATTCAGAAGCGTTTCGGCCAGGCTGAGTCATCGCTGGTGGTTACGGCAAGGCAGCGGAATGCCGTTGAAACATCGATTCGCTTCCTTAACGGAGCTCAGATGCTTCCGTCAGGAGCCCTGGAACTGAAGGCGGAAGCTATTCGCCAGGCCTGTGATGAGATCGGCCGGCTGACGGGCCGTATCGGTGTTGAAGAATGGCTGGGTGTAATCTTCAGCCGCTTCTGTATCGGAAAGTGACTATGTTTCACGTGAAACAGCTAATGCGTAGGACTTGGTGCGATGGACATGCAATTTGATGTCATTGTGATTGGTGGTGGCCACGCCGGCACGGAGGCAGCTGCAGCTGCGGCGCGTCTGGGCGCGAAGACCGCGCTGCTGACTCATCGTGCTGATACGATTGGTGAAATGTCGTGCAATCCGGCCATCGGGGGATTGGGCAAAGGCCATCTTGTTCGTGAGATCGATGCCCTTGATGGATTGATGGGGCGCGTTGCGGACAGGGCTGGTATCCAGTTCCGACTGCTCAACCGATCACGGGGGCCTGCAGTACGTGGCCCGCGGGCCCAGGCTGACCGCAAGCTCTACCGTCAGGCAATGCAGGAAGCGATCGCTGTCCAGGAAGATCTTGAAGTCATTTCGGGTGCGGCAAGAAACATCCTGATCGATTCAGGCGCCGCTGTCGGCGTGTTGTGTGAGGATGGCCGGACCTTCAATGCGGCAACGGTTGTGCTCACCACCGGGACGTTCCTGAACGGACTCATCCATATTGGCGAACGCCGGATACCGGCGGGACGTCATGGCGAGGCGCCAAGCCTGGGGCTTTCGCATCAATTTCAGGAACTCGGGCTGCGGCCGGAACGTCTGAAGACGGGAACCCCAGCGCGACTCGATGGGCGCAGCATCGCCTGGAACCGCCTGGAGGAGCAGAAAGGCGACGAACAGCCAGTGCCGTTTTCCTTCCTGACCCGCGCAATCGAGACCCCCCAGCTGTCTTGCTTCATCACTGCAACCAGCCGGCAGGGACACCAGATCATCCGTGAGAACATCCATCGTTCACCCATCTATTCGGGACAGATCGAGGGCAGAGGTCCGCGCTACTGTCCATCCATTGAAGACAAGGTCCAGCGTTTTGCCGACAAGGAGAGCCATCAGGTCTTTCTGGAGCCGGAAGGCCTGGACGACGATACGGTCTATCCGAACGGGATCTCCACATCCTTGCCGGAGGATGTGCAGGAGCGTTTCATGCGGACCATTCCTGGCCTGGAGAACGTGGTCATAAAGCGATGGGGCTATGCAATCGAGTATGATTACATCGATCCAAGAGAATTGACGGCCTCGCTGGAAGTCAAGCGCCTGCCGAATCTGTTTTTAGCCGGACAAATCAATGGCACCACCGGCTATGAAGAAGCCGCCGCGCAGGGGTTGGTGGCTGGCATCAACGCGGCCCGCAAGGCAGGCAGCCAGACGCCTTTGATCATCGACCGCAGCCAGGCCTACATTGGGGTCATGATCGACGACCTTGTCACAAGAGGCGTGACAGAGCCCTACCGCATGTTCACCTCACGCGCGGAATACCGGCTGTCGCTCCGGGCTGATAATGCCGACCTTCGCCTCACCCCGCTCGGGATAGCTGCCGGCCTCGTCGGCCGTGAGCGGCAGGCCCGCTTCGAGGAACGCAGGCAAGCCGTGGAAGCCGGGCTGGCGCTGGCGCAAGGGTTGTCGATGACATCGGCCGAGGCCGCGCGCAAAGGCCTGAAAGTCAATCAGGACGGCCTCAGACGGAACGTGCTGGACCTGATGGCGATGCCTGAGATTGGCTGGGCGCGCATCGTGGAGCTATGGCCAGAGCTCTTGTCTCTGAAAGCTGATGTGGTGGAAGCGCTTGAGGCTGAGGCCCTCTATGCCGGCTACGTCGATCGCCAAAACGCTGAAATCGCGACTTTGCGGCGGGAGGAGCAACTTCGTTTGCCGGCTGGCCTGGACTACCAGACCATGACCGGTCTGTCAGCGGAGCTTCGGCAAAAGCTCATGATGGTCAGGCCTGCCACCCTCGCACAGGCGTCGCGCATTGATGGCATGACACCAGCTGCCCTCGCCATTGTCCTAGGACATGTCAAGCGGCGGGACCGGCAGAGTGCTGCATGAGTGCCGGAACGGGCGAAGGTTTGCTGGACCGCTTCGGTGTTTCACGTGAAACCCGGAAGGTGATCGAGAGCTATGTTGATCTGCTTCTGACCTGGCAGCGGCGAATCAACCTGATCGGTCCAGCGACGGCGCCCATGGTTTGGGAGCGCCATATCTGCGATGCTTTACAGCTGATTCCGTTGCTGCCGCCCGGGACCCGGCAGATCGCCGATCTGGGTACCGGGGCCGGCATTCCTGGGCTGGTGCTCGCTATGGCCACTGGTCTTGAAGTGCATCTCTATGAAAGCAATGGGAAAAAAGCAGCTTTCTTGCGCGAGGCGGTGCGCCGCACGGGCACCCGGGCACATGTTCATGTCATGAGGCTTGAGACATTGGCCAGGGCAGGTGATGTGCCGGTTGTTGAATGCGTGATGGCCCGGGCGCTTGCACCGCTGTCCATTCTGCTCGGCTATGCGGAGCCTTTCCTCTCTGAGGGTGCTGTTGGTCTGTTTCACAAGGGACAAGATATTGATCGTGAATTGACCGAAGCCACAAAATATTGGAAAATAGAGAGTATGAAGCATCAAAGCCAATGCGATCCCCGCGGCGTTGTACTTGAAGTTCGGAAGGCCACCCGTGTCTGAAAACCTGTCTCATCCGAACGGTCCCCGCGTACTTGTGGTCGCCAACCAGAAAGGCGGCGTGGGCAAGACCACGACGGCGATCAATCTCGGCACGGCATTGGCGGCAGTGGGTGAGAAGGTTCTGATCATCGATCTCGATCCCCAGGGCAATGCGAGCACTGGCCTGGGTATCCAACGCCGGCCAGGTCAGAAATCGACCTATCATGTGCTGATTGGTGAGGAGACGCTCGGCAATGTGATCGTCGAGTCCGGAATTCCGCGGCTTGACTGCGCCCCATCGACCATGGATCTGCTGGGCGCTGAACTCGAACTCGCGGACCTGGCGCGCAAGACCTACCGGATGGCGGATGCCATTGCAGCGCTTGTCAAGCAAGACAACGCCAAACAGCCCTACTCCTACATTCTGCTTGACTGTCCCCCATCTCTCAACCTGCTTACCATCAACGCCCTCTGTGCTGCCGATGCCGTACTGGTGCCCTTGCAATGTGAGTTCTTTGCGCTCGAAGGTCTGAGCCAGCTGATCAAGACGGTTGAACGGGTGAAGACCAGCCTCAATCCGAAGCTTTCGATTCAGGGTGTGGTGCTGACCATGTTCGACCGTCGCAACAAACTGTCCGAGCAGGTCGCGGAGGATGTCCGGAGCGTGCTTGGCGACAAGGTCTACCAGACCGTCATTCCCCGCAATGTCCGGGTGTCGGAGGCTCCGTCCTATGGAAAGCCGGTGTTGCTCTACGACAATGCCTGCGTTGGTTCGCAAGCCTATATCAGGCTCGCCTCGGAGATCATCCGCCGGGAACGGGAATTGCGGGCGGCCTAGGGCCTTGATGGCCGGACAAACGGACTGCATCAGAAGACAGGACAAGAGATGGAAACGCCAGGTGCGCCGAAGCGAAGACTGGGCCGGGGGCTGGCGGCCTTGATCGGTGACGACACCAGCGAGGAGGCGTCAGTGCAGGATGTGCGCGCGCTGCGCCAGCTGCCGATCGACCTCATCAAAGCCAATCCCAACAATCCGCGTAAGCACTTCCCGGAGGACGACCTCGAAGATCTGGCGAAGTCCATCCGTGAAAAGGGCCTTCTGCAGCCGATCACGGTGCGTCCGCTGCCTTCAGGCGAGCATGAGATCGTTGCCGGCGAGCGCCGCTGGCGCGCCGCCCAGCGGGCGGGGGTCCATGAGGTTCCTGTCATCATCCGGGAATTGTCGGACAGCGAAGCGCTGGAGATCGCGCTGATCGAGAATATCCAGCGGTCCGATCTCAATCCGCTCGAGGAGGCGCGCGCCTACTCCCAACTGCTCGACCGATTCAGCTATACGCAACAGCAGCTTGCTGACGCCATCGGCAAGAGCCGCAGCCATGTCGCGAATACCCTGCGGCTTCTGAACCTTCCGGAGGCGGTGCGCCAGCAGATCGAAGATGGCAAGCTCTCCGCCGGCCATGCCCGGACGCTGGTGGGGATCGAAACGCCTGCCGAACTGGCCGAACAGATCATCAAGTTTGGCCTTTCCGTGCGTGAGGCCGAGAGCCTGGCGCGCGGGGTCTCCAGCCAGAGCAAAGCCAAAGCCAAACCGGAAAAGGACGCGGATACCCGTGCTCTCGAGAAGCTGATCTCGGACAAGATCGGCCTCAAGGTCGAGATCGCGCACCGGCAGGATGGCAGCGGCGCCATGACGATTTCCTACAAGACCCTCGAACAGCTGGACGACGTCTGCCGGCGGCTGCAGGACTGAGCGATCGTCAGTGCCGGAAGTGACGGATGCCGGTGAACACCATCGCGAGCCCCGCTTCATCGGCGGCGCGGATGACCTCATTGTCCTGGAGCGACCCGCCAGGCTGAATGATGGCCGTGGCGCCAGCCTCCGCCGCCTCGATCACGCCATCGGCAAACGGAAAGAACGCATCCGACGCCGCGACTGAGCCGTGGATGCTCGGAACCAAGAGTCCGGCCGCCCGCGAAACATCGGCATTCTTGCGGGCCGCGATACGGACCGCGTCCACCCGTGACATCTGGCCCGCGCCGATGCCGACGGTTGCTCCATTCTTTGCGTAGACGATGGCGTTGGACTTGACATGCTTTGCGACCCGGAATGCGAACAGCAGGTCTGCCATTTCAGCTTCCGTAGGCTGGCGCCTGGTGACGGTCCTCACGTTCATGGCGGCGGCTGACGCCATGTCCCGCGCCTGAAGCAGGAAGCCCCCGCCCACTGATTTGACCATCAGGCCAGGACCCGACAATGGCTGCCCGTCCAGCACCAGCAAGCGCAGGTTTTTCTTCCTAGATATGATTTCGAGCGCATCATGGTCCGCGGCTGGCGCGACGATGACTTCCGTGAAAATTTCGACAACCCTGGCGGCTGTGTCCGCATCCAGCCGGCGATTGAACGCGATGATGCCGCCGAAGGCGCTTACCGGATCGCAGGCCAGCGCCTTTTCATAGGCCTCTATGAGACTCCCGCCCACAGCAGCGCCGCATGGGTTGGCATGCTTGACGATGACGCAGGCCGCTGTCTCGCCAGCGCCCACTTCCGCGAGGCATTCCAGTGCCGCATCCGTATCGTTGATATTGTTGTAGGACAGTTCCTTGCCTTGCAGCTGGCGCGCCGCGGCGATGCCGAAAGCCTTGCCGGCGGTGCCGTAGAAGGCTGCCTGCTGATGCGGGTTCTCACCATATCGCAGTGCCTGCCGCCTGTTACCGCCAATGGCGAAGTATTGGCCGAACCTTTCTCCGGTGGCTTCGCCCATCCACTGGCTGATGGCCGCGTCATAGCTGGCGGTGCGCGCGAACGCCTTGCCGGCAAGCCTGCGGCGGGTCGTGATCGAGGTCTGTGCATTCTTCTCCAGTTCGGTTGCCACATCGTCATAATCCGCGGGATCCACGATGACCGTCACCAGCGCATGGTTCTTGGCGGCTGCGCGGATCATCGCCGGACCGCCGACATCGATGTTCTCGATGGCCTCGTCCCAGGCGGCGCCGCGCCCCATCGCCTCCTCGAATGGATAGAGATTGACGGCCAGCAAGCCGATGGGTTCGATGCCGTGGGCCTGCATCGCCGTGGCGTGGGCGGGATCTGATGTGACGCCAAGCAAGCCGCCGTGAATCTTTGGATGCAGGGTCTTCACCCGGCCATCCATGATTTCCGGGAAGCCCGTCACCGCTGATACATCAGTCACCGCAAGGCCTGCTGCCGCAAGTGCCTTCGCCGTGCCGCCGGTCGAGATCAGCTCAATCCGCAGCGCCGCCAGACGTGACGCAAAGGCGACAAGACCGGTCTTGTCAGATACCGATAACAGCGCCCGCCGCACGGTTTCAGTCATCTCGCCCTCCGCTGAACTGCCGTTTGCCGGCATAACATGTTTTCAGGTCTGCCGCCGCATCGCCACCGTGAAAAACCCGTCCATGCCGGGGCTTCCGCCATAGCTCATGGCAGGCAAGGTCCGGACCCAGCCCTCGGGCCGGATGGCTCCCGGCGGCAGGTCTGGAAGCATCGCAGGAATGATGTCGAAATCCGGATTCCGGGCCAGAAACTGCCGGACCTGCGCTTCACCTTCTTCGGGTTCGAGCGAGCAGGTACAATAGACGATGAGGCAGCCTGGCCCGACGAGCGCTGCGGCCCTCGACAGCATTTGGCGTTGCAATGCTGCGAGTTCGGCAATCTGCTTCTCCTGCCTGATCCACGGCAACTCTGGATGGCGCCGGATGGTGCCGGTCGCTGAACAGGGCGCATCAAGAAGAACGGAGTCCCAAGTCTGGCTGAGGTCAGCCTTCAGGACATCGGCCACCTGAATGCTGGCGGAGAGGCCGGTGCGCGCGAGATTGTCGCGCAGGCGCGCGAGCCGCGGCTCGGAAACATCGATGGCGGTGACCTCGGCTCCCCCAGCAGCCAATTGCAGGGTCTTGCCACCGGGTGCGGCGCAAAGGTCGAGAACCTTTCGGCCCTTCAGATTGCCCATCAGCCGCACCGGAATGGTCGCGGCCGCGTCCTGGACCCACCATGCGCCATCCCTGAAGCCGGGAAGTTCCGGCACCGGGGCATGGCCTGGCGGTAGCCGCAGCTGGCCGTTGGGCAGTAGCTGGCCGGACAATGACTCGCGCCAGGCGGCCGGATCCTCCTTGAAGATCAGGTCCAGCGCTGGCCGTACCCCATGAGCCAGTGCAATCTGTCTCGCGGTCGCCGCCCCGAAGTTTTTGCACCATCTCTCCCATAGCCAGGCAGGGGTATTGAGGTGAGGAGCATCGTGCTTGGCCAGCAGGCTGGGTCCGGCCGTGGAGATTTTGCGCAGCACGGCATTGATCAGGCCGGTGAAATGCATGGCGTTGCGGTCCGCCTTGGCCGCCCGCACCGCCGAATCGATCACCGCATGCGGTGGCATTTCGAGGAACAGCAATTGCGCGATGCCCAGCTCAAGGAGCTCACGCGTCAGGCCCGACTTGCGTGGCAACGGCTTGTCGAGAAGCTCCCGCAGCACGGCATCGATCTCGCCGCGATGCCGGAAGGCGGTCAGCAGCAGCGACACGAGAAAGGCTCGGTCACGCGTGTCGAGCCGCATGGCTTGCGGGCTTGCCTGCAGTGCGTCTTCGACCGTCAGCCTCTGGTCGACGCAGGCGCGCAGCCGGTCTGCCGCCAGACGCCGGACTTCGAGCCCGGGAGCATCCCGGGCAGCTTGATCTAGCCCCACGGGCCCGGCGCCTGCGGCCTGGCGCTGCTCCATGGGCCGGTGGGCTGCTGGGAAGCCGTTGCGCCGCCTCCCATCTCGCGGTCCATGCGCTGCAAGGCCTCGATGCGGTTGCGCGGGTTGGGGTGGGTCGAGAACAGATTGTCCATCCGCGCGCCCGACAGCGGATTGATGATGAACATGTGCGCGGTCGCCGGATTGGCTTCGGCGGTTCGGTTCTCGATGCGCTGCGCAGCGCCCGAGATCTTGGCAAGCGCCGAGGCGAGCGCCAGCGGCTGGCCCGAGATTACGGCGCCGCCACGGTCAGCGCCATATTCGCGCGTCCGGCTGATCGCCATCTGCACCAGCATCGCGGCCAATGGCGCGAGCACCACCAACAGGATCATGCCGATGGCGCCAAACGGATTGTCGCGGTTGCGGCTGCCGCCGAACAACATGCCGAAATTGGCCAGCATGGAAATGGCGCCGGCGATGATGGCCGTCATGGTCATCACCAGGGTATCACGGTTCTTCACATGCGCGAGTTCATGGGCCATGACGCCGGCGATTTCATCGCGGCTCAGGAGCTGGAGAAGTCCAGTTGTTGCTGCAACAGCGGCATTTTGCGGATTGCGGCCGGTCGCGAACGCATTGGGCTGTGGATTGTCGATGATATAGACCTTGGGCATCGGCAGGCCGGCGTTCCGCGCCAGGTCCTCGATAAGGTCATAGAACTCAGGAGCCGACTGACGGTCGACCTGGCGCGCGCCATACATGCGCAACACCATCTTGTCGGCGTTCCAGTAGGCGAACAGGTTCATGCCCGCCGCCATGATGAAGGCGATGACCATGCCCTGCTCACGGCCGATCACATAGCCGACCGCCAGAAACAGCCCCATCAGGGCCGCCATCAGCAAACCGGTCCGCATGGTGTTCATCCGCCTTATCCTTTCTTGCCATCTCTACCAGGCGCGCCTCATATGATAGCATGTTCCTGAAAGGACAAGATCATGACCGAGCGGCAGCTTACAGATGCAGCCCAAAGGGCGCTTGCCGAGGCCGAGCAGCGGCGCAAGGCAAGAACCGATGCGAAGCTTCCCAAGGAGGTGAATGGCCGGACCGGCCCCGAACCCACCCGGTTCGGTGACTGGGAGAACAAGGGCATCACTTCCGATTTCTGATCAGGCGAAGCCCAGCTGGTTGCGGATGGCCGCAGCGCTCACACCCTCTTGCCGGAGTTGGCGGAGTGAGCGGCTGCCGATGCTCTTGGACAGCTTCCGGCCTTGCTCATCCAGGATCAGATCGTGGTGGTGGTAGTGCGGGGTTGCAAGGCCAAGCAGGCGCTGGAGCAGAATGTGGAGCGGCGTTGCTGGCGCGATGTCCTTGCCGCGCACCACATGGGTGACGCCCTGCAGGGCGTCGTCGGTCACCACCGCGATATGGTAACTTGAACCGACCCACCGTTTGGCAATCACCGCATCGCCCCAGACAGCGGCTTCGGGGTCGGCAGCCCGCGCCATGTCGATCCGCCAGCCGTGAATGGCACCGCTGGCAACGCGACGGCGGGCCTCATTCGCCGTAAGGCCGCGACAGTGGCCCGCGTAATGCGGTTGTCCCTCAGGGTCGCGGGACGTAAGTACGCCCGCCTGTTTCCGTGAGCAGAAACAGGGGTAGATGGCGCCCATCTCCCACAGCCGGCCGAGGTTTGCCTGGTAATCGGCGAAATGCTGGCTCTGGATGCGCACTGGCTCTTCCCAGCTGAGGCCCAGCCAGGCGAGGTCCTCGAGAATGGCGGCAAGGAATTCGGGCCGGGCGCGGCTCTCGTCGGTATCCTCGATCCGCAGCAGCAGCCGGCCGCCCGCCGCGGCTGCCATCTGAGCGTTCAGCAGGGCCGAGTAGGCGTGGCCCAGATGCAGATAGCCGTTGGGGCTCGGCGCGAAACGGAAGACGGGACAGCTCATGATGTGGTCTTGCGGTCAATTCGTGCGAAGGTCAAACAGGGTCATGGAACGGCTTAATGACATCGATGATCTGAAAGTGGCAGTTCGAAGCCTGATCGCAGCCGAGCCGCGGTTTTCTGCCGTTGTCGAGCATCATGGCCTGCCACAGTTACGCCACGCCGCACCCGGTCTGCAAAGCCTGCTACGCATCGTCACCGACCAGCTGATTTCGCTCAAAGCAGGCGAGTCGATATGGGCCCGGCTTACAACCCAATTGGGCAGCTTCCTGCCAGAGGAAATCATGGCCGCCAGCCACGACGATCTCCGGGCTCTTGGCCTCTCCGCGGCCAAGGCGCGTACCTTCCATGCCGCCGCCAAGGCGTTTGCCGCGGGAGATCTTGAAGAAAACCTGCAGCTGAGCGACGCTGTACTTTACCGCAGGCTGACAGGTATCACCGGCATCGGTCCCTGGACAGCCAGCATCTATCTCCTCATGACGCACCGAGCGGTCGATGCCTGGCCGGCAGCCGATCTGGCCCTGCAGTACGCGGCCAAGGATCTTCTTGCCCTTGGGGAAAGGCCCTCACCACGCCGCATGGTGGTTCTGGCGGAGCCTTGGCGGCCTTATCGCTCCGCAGCCGCACTACTGCTCTGGCAGCATTACCGCAATCTCCGCACCATTACGCCGGACTGACGAAGTGACGAAAGGGCTTCACAGGATCGCCATACTGGATATATTAAATTTCCAAGGATTCGAGCTGAAAGAGGTGGTCTTGCAATTCGCCCCGGTTGCGCCGGAAGCCTGCCCAGCCCTGGTTCTCAACGCGGACTTCCGCCCGTTGAGCTACTATCCGTTGTCTCTGTGGAGCTGGCAGGACACGATCAAGGCGGTGTTTCTTGACCGGGTGAATATCGTTTCCGAATATGACCGGGTGGTGCGCAGCCCCAATTCCGAGTTCCGGCTGCCCAGCGTCGTTTCGCTCAAGACCTATGTCAAACCCTCGCGCACGCCCGCTTTTACCCGTTTCAATGTGTTCCTGCGTGACCGGTTCACCTGCCAGTATTGTGGCGGCCATGAAGACCTGACCTTCGACCATGTGGTGCCGCGCTCGAAAGGCGGCCAGACCACCTGGGAGAATGTCGTTGCCGCCTGTTCGCCTTGTAACCTGTTGAAAGGCGGGCATCTTCCGCAGCACATCCAGATGTATCCGGCGCAGAAGCCGGTACGGCCCACGGTGGCGCAGCTGCACCGCAACGGGCGGTTCTTCCCGCCCAACTACCTGCATGAAAGCTGGCAGGACTATCTGTACTGGGATACCGAGCTCGATCCCTGATTGCGAAGTCCGGCGAGCGCCAGCAGAGCCAGCCCCAAAGACACCACCGCGTTCCACCCGGCCAGCGATAGTCCCAAAATCCGGATTGCCGCGGTGTCGCACAGGATGACCGGGCGCGTCAGGTCCGGAAGACCGCCTGAAAAATCCGCCTGCGTGCCACAGGTGCTGGGGCCGGGCCACCATTTCCATTCCACGCCCGCATGGTAGATGCCGAACACCATGCTGCCGAGCCACAACAGCGCCAGCAGGGCAAATCCGCCCTTGGCGATGGTCTGGTTGCCGGGCGCAAGCAGGGCGGTGGCCAGCGCCAGCGGCACACCCACATAGTAGACCCAGCGCTGCTTGAGGCAGAGATCGCAGGGCGCGTAGCCGAGATACTCGAAAATCCATGCGCCGGCGATGGTCGCCAGGGACACGGCGAAGATCAGCCAAGCGGCGCGTTGCGGGGAGAGGCTGTTCAGCATGAGGCGAGACTTCCGGCGAGGCCTGAGTATTTGAGAAGGATATAGAGGAGGATCACCGCCGCCGCTATACCGGCGGCAACCAGCCCGAGGCGGCGCTCGATGAAGTGTCGCACCGGCTCGCCAAACCGGCGCAGCGCCCAGGCCAGGACGAAGAAGCGCGCGCCTCTGGCGATGATGCAGGACACCACGAAAAACGTGAAACTGATTTGCGCAACGCCAGCAAGGATGGTCACCAGTTTGATCGGCGGGAGATGGGTGAGGCCTGAGGTGACAAGAAGCAACATCAGCGTGTCCTCGCCGGTACAGGCCCGCAGATGCTGGAACTCGTCAAGCTTGCCGTAGAAAGACAGGACCGGTTCGGCCAGCGCCGCAAAGGCCCAGTAGCCCAGGAAATAACCGGCGATTCCCCCAAGTGTCGAGGCGATGGTGGCAATCAGGGCAAAGCGATAGGCCCGCTTCGGCCGGGCAAGTGCCATCGGCAAGAACAGCACATCGGCGGGTACCAGAAAGACCGAGCTTTCGACAAAGGCGATGACGGCGAGCCAGATTTCCGCGGTCTCGCGTGCGGCCAGCAAGAGTGTCTTGTCATAGAGCTGGCGCAGCATGATGGGCCTAGTCCGGCTCCGGCCTTGCGCCGCGCAGCTTCTTGGTCTGGGCTCGCTTGGCTTTGGAGTCGAGCCGCCGTGCCGTGGAGCTGCGGGTAGGCTTGGTGGCGATGCGGCGCTTGGGCCTGTGCGCCGCCTTGCGCAGGAGTTCCACCAGTTTTCGCAAAGCGATGTCGCGGTTGCGCTCCTGCGAGCGCGTCTCCTGCGCGGTGATCACCAGAATGCCGTCCTGGGTCAGCTGCCGGCCGGCCAGCGGCCGCAGTCGCGCCTTCAGGTCATCCGGCAGAAAAGCCCGCGCCACGTCGAAACGCAGTTCAACGGCGGTCGAGACCTTGTTGACATTCTGGCCGCCAGGCCCGGAGGCGCGGGTGAAGGACCAGGCCATGTCGTTCTCGTCGATGGCGAGTGAATCGGTGATGCGGATCATGGAATGTCCTTCTCGCCCTTTGCGGTTGACGGCGCAAGGGCGGGGAACTATGCGATTTCGGCTTGCCTCTGTGGCGGAATGGTAGACGCGGCAGACTCAAAATCTGTTGCTCGCAAGGGCGTGGGGGTTCGAGTCCCTGCAGGGGCACCAGCCGGCCGCGCGCAGCTTCTGGAGTAGCCGAGATTTGTTGATCGTGCGACGTTTCCTCCTGGCCGCCGTGCTGCTGCTGACGGTTCCACAGGCGTTCGCCGGCGGGCCTTCGTTGCTGTTCGACCCGATGACCGAGGAGGTGATTGCCCAGGATCGCGCCGGTGAGCCGTGGTATCCGGCATCGCTCACCAAGCTGATGACCGCATATGTGGTGTTTCACAAGATTCGCGCGGGGCAGCTGAAGCTCGACCAGAAGATCGCCGTCTCCGCGCTGGCCAATTCGCAGCCGCCCAGCAAGATCGGCGTGCCGGTTGGCCAGAAACTGCGTGTCGATTTCGCGCTGCAGGCGCTGCTGGTCTATTCCGCCAATGACATGGCCTATGTTCTCGCTGAAGCCGCGTCTGGCAGCGTCGCTGCTTTTGCTGCCGAAATGAACGCGGAGGCGCGCAAGCTGGGCATGACCGGCAGCCATTTCGTCAATCCGAATGGGTTGTTCGACCCACGCAATATCTCCACGGCCCGCGACATCGCGCTTCTCGCCGCGGCGATCCTGCGGGACTACCCGGAACATAACCACTACTTTTCACAACAGTCGCTGCGGGTTGGCAAACGCCGCCTCGCCAATCGCAATTCACTGCTGCGGCAGATGCCGGAAGCCGATGGCATGAAGACAGGCTTCGTTTGCAGTTCCGGTTTCAATCTGGTGGCCACCGCCACCCGGGACGGAAGACGCCTGGGCGCGGTGATTTTCGGCGCGAACAATGGCAAGCAGCGCGCGGATCTGGCGGAAATGCTGCTGGTCGATGGTTTCTCGCGGCCACGTACCGTGGGGATCAAGCTTGACACGATCCCTAATGTCAAAACCGGTGCTATCGTGCCGGCGGACATGACCAAAGAGGTCTGCAAATCCAAGCCCGTCATGGTGGCGCGCGCCAAGGACCTGGCTGGCTGGGGCATTTCCTTTGGCAATTACGAAACTGCTGCCACTGCTGACATGGCTCTGCGCGGCCGTATGCTGAGCAAGTCGGGCATCACGCTTCCCGGTACAGCGGGGATCATCCGTCTTCCGGAAAACCGCGGCTTTGCGGCGGCAGTCTGGAACCTCGACAAGGCCACCAGTGAAGAGGCCTGTGCGCGTTACCATGGTGAGAAGGCGCCCTGCACGCTGCTGCCGCCAGAGGTTCTGGCCGGTCTTGCGGCGATTGCAGCTGTGGCCAAAGAGACGGCGCCAGCGGCGGACGACCCAGAAGGCGACGAGGTCGAGACTCAGAGGAAGATCAAGCCCCGCAAGGTGCAGAAGAACTGATTGGCAATGATCAACAGAGCGGGATTGGGAATAGTCTGCGCGCTTGGCGCTGCCAGCCTTTATGGCATGGTGCCGAACTTTGCGCGGGCCGCCTATGTGAATGGTGTTCCGGCGATTGAAAGCACACTGTTCCGTACCTTCATCGTTTCGATTGCTTTCGCGATCATCGCTGTCGTCTGCAATGAGCGGCTGACAGTCCCCAAGGCGGCGGTCCCAAGCTTCACCGGACAGGCCGTCGCCACATTCCTTGTCTCCTCGGCCTATCTGGCTTCGATCCAGTTCATTCCGGTTGGCCTGACGGTGATCATTTTCTTTCTATTTCCGGTGCTGATCATGCTGCTGGCTCCGGTCGTGGAAGGGCGGAACCCCGGCCTGTCCCGGGTTGCGGTTGCGCTGGTGGCATTTTGCGGGCTGGCGGTGGCGATTGGCCCCAGCTTCGAAGACCTGGATATCCGGGGCATACTGCTCGCCGCCGTGGCGGCTGCTGGCGCGACACTCCAGTTCTTTTCCGGCCGTTCGATATCGCGTTACATGCCACCGGCGGCGTTCGGCAGCCTTGTGCACATGATGATCCTGCCACCCATTCTGGTCATTGCGCTGTTTGCAGGATCGGGCTCGCTGCTTATTCTTCCAGGGGGATCAGCGACCGGACTCGGCCTTCTTTTTATGACTGGCGTGGCCGCGGTCTATGTCGTTGCCTATATGGTTCACATGCTGTCCCTGCGCTTTGCCGCGGCTTCGACAGTGGCGCCGTTTTTCAATCTTGAACCGGTGGTGACGACCGCCATCGCCGCCACGGTGCTGGGCGAACGCCTTGAGCTCAATCAATATGCCGGGGGTGGCCTCGTTCTGGCTGCCCTTCTGGCCTCGGCCTTTCTTGGAAAACGGAGGACTTAGCTTGATCGCGGACGCTCCAATACCTGTCGCGGTGCTCACCGGATTTCTCGGTGCGGGCAAGACCACGCTGTTGAACTTTCTGTTGAAGGACCCGTTTCTTTCCGATGCCGCGGTGATCATCAACGAGTTTGGCGATGTCGGCATCGATCATCTGCTGGTTGAACGGGCTGATGAGAATGTGATCGAGATGGCCTCGGGCTGCCTGTGCTGCACCATCAGGGGCGATCTGATCGATACCATCCATGATCTGCTGGCCCGGCGCGGCCGGGGAGAGCTCTCCAGGTTCAACCGCATTGTGATCGAGACCACGGGCCTCGCCGATCCCGCCCCGGTGCTGCACGCGGTGATGAGCGAGCCTGGGCTTCTGGCCGCTTGCCGCCTCGAAGGGGTGATCACCGTCGTCGATGCCGTCAATGGCATGGCCACACTCGATGCTCACGCTGAAGCCGTGAAGCAGGTGGCGGTGGCGGACCGGATCGTGCTGACCAAGGTCGATCTGCTCGTCGGCCAGGAGGGCGAGGATACGCTGTTCGCCATCATCGGGCGATTGCGCAAGCTCAACCCTGCCGCACGGCTGCTGACGACCCATCGCAACGAGGCCACGGCGGAGCGGCTGTTCACAATGGGGCTTTTCGATCCCCGCACCAAGACGGCGGACGTGCAGCGGTGGCTGGCGGCGGAGGCCTATGAGATGGGCGGCCGCCATCATGGCCACCATCACCACCACGACGTCTCCCGCCATGATGCCTATATCCGCTCGTTCAGCTTTACGGAGGCCAACGCCATCAGCCCGCAGGGCCTCGAACTCTTCATGGAACTGATAAAATCCTATCACGGGCCCAACTTGCTGCGGATGAAAGGCATCGTGAAGCTGGCGGACGACCCGGGCAAGCCGGTGGTCCTCCACGGGGTGCAGCACGTATTCCATCCGCCAGTGAGGTTGCAGGCCTGGCCGGACGGCGACGAACGGACCCGCCTCGTATTCATCGTGAAGGATATCGAAAAACCGATGATCGAGGGATTGTTCCGGGCGTTTACCGATCAGATCTCCGGTGGGGCCGACGCTTTCACTGACAAGACCCTTTCGCTCAACAGGTGATGTGACATGACACTCAAGCTCTACGGACTTTCGAAATGCTCGACCTGCCAGAAAGCCATCGACTGGCTTGACGAGCACAAGATCAAGCACAGCTTTTCCGATGTGAAGGACAACCCGCTCACCAAAGAGATGGTAGCCAAATGGTCCAAGGCGCTGGGCGGCTGGGAGAAGATGATCAACAAGGCCGGCTACACCTGGCGCGGGCTACCGCCCGAAAAGACCGCGAATCTGACGGAGGCCAAGGCCGTGGCCCTCGCGGTGGACAATCCGTCGCTCATCCGCCGCCCCCTGATCGAGCACAAGGATGGCAGCGTGACGGTTGGCTTCTCAAAGAAGATACAGGATCTTCTCTCCTGACACCGCGTGGCCTCAGCCGCGCACCAGCGGCCGCGTCATGCAGGTGGGGCCGCCTTCGCCTTTGCGGCAGATGTCAGTACCGGCGATCACCTCGACCCTGACGCCGGCTTTGCGCATGCGTCGCTCGGTTTCCGGGTTGCCCTCCACCATCATCGCATGGCGGGGTCCCAGCGCCAGGACATTGCAGCCCATGGTATCGAATTCCTCCTGTGGAACCTCCACGAATTTGATGCCACGGGCTTCCAGGAATTCGATCTGGCGGGCTGCCATCAGCGGCGGGTAGACCACCGCCAGGTCCTGGTCGAGTGGCGACAGGCAGGACATCAGGTGGAATACGTCTGACCGGCCCTTGTAGTGGGGCATGTCGAACCACAGGATTTCCACATCCGGCCCCGCCAGCTCGCCCAGCTGGCGCAAGCCTTCGAGGTTGGTGCGGTAGCCAACCCCGGCCAGCAGGGTGTAGCGGTCGATCCACACGAGGTCGCCGCCCTCGACCTTCCCGTTGCCCGTGATTTCGCCGGCAATCGGAAAGCCCAGCGCTTCCAGCGCCGCGCCATTGACCGCCGCCTCCTGGCGCCGCTGGGGCTTGCCCATGCGCGGCTTCACCAGGCCGCGCGGAGTGACGATCAGCGCATCATGGGTATAGATCGAATCGAGGGTAAGGCCCGGCGCCGGCGGCAGCCTGATCACCTCGGCGCCGGCCCCCGCAAGCATTGCTTCGACCGCCGCGTACTCCTTCCTGGCATTGGCGAGATCGGGGCGCGAATGGAAATTGAGATCCTTCCATTCGGCGTCGATCTTGGCATCGCTCACAAAGGCAGCGTCAACGTCGCGGATGGCGACTTTCCTGAGCGGTCCCCAATTGTTGAAGGCGCCGAAATCGAAACTCATTTGCGTCTGATCCTGAAGATGAAGGCGCCGCCGTCCTGGGATTGGTCCAGCAGCACGTGGCCCTGTTCGTTGCAGAAGTGGGGCATGTCTATGGCGGACATGGGGTCGGTGGCAATGACCTTGATAATGGCGCCGGCCGGCATGGCCTCAAGCCGTTTTCGCGCCTTCAGCACCGGCAGCGGGCAGAGCAGGCCGGTGAGGTCGAGCACGGTTTCAGGTTGATTTCCGGTCATTTCCTGCCGCCGGGATCAGGCATCATACGCTCTGATGGCGGATCGGTGATAGTTTGGTGTCCATGATAATGGCTTTCGGATCAGCGCCGCCAGCAGTTGGGATCTGTGCAGGAGGTTATTTGGGTTCAGATCGAAAGTGAAGAGGTGTTTGGCGAGGTGTCGCTCCGCGACTTTGGTCCTTGTGATCTCTGTTCCAGCATAGCAGTGCGACCGATGGAATTTGCGCAGGGGGCTGGCGGAAGTTCCGGCGCAATTCAGTCCTGCCGGAAGACGTGTCAGTGGGCGGCTTCCCAGTCGGCGGCGGCGCGGGCGTCGACTTGCAGCGGCACGCTGAGTTTCACGGCGGGCTCGGGTGCTGCGATCATCACCTGCCTGGCCACCGCCATGGTCTCTTCCGCTTCGGCCGTGGGGCATTCGAAGATCAGCTCGTCATGCACCTGCAGCAGCATGCAGGCGGAAAGGCCGGCTGCCCTGATCGCGTCCGGCATGCGGATCATGGCGCGGCGGATGATGTCGGCCGCGGTACCCTGGATGGGTGCGTTAATGGCGGCGCGCTCCTGGAAGGCGCGCTCTGACGGGTTGGAGGAGGCGATCCGCGGGAAATGCATGCGGCGGCCGAACACGGTTTCGACATAGCCCTGTTCGCGCGCCTGCTTCTTGGCCGCTTCCATATAGTCCCTGATGCCGGGAAAGCGCTTGAAATAGGTGCGGATATATTCGCCCGCCTCCTCGCGCCCGATGCCCAGCTGGTTGGCAAGCCCGAAAGCCGAGATGCCGTAGATGATGCCGAAATTGATGGCCTTGGCGCGGCGGCGCACCATCGGGTCCATGCCCTCGACCGGTACGCCGAACATTTCCGACGCGGTCATGGCGTGAATATCCTTGCCCTCGGCGAAGGCCTTCTTGAGCTGCGGAATATCAGCGACATGCGCCACCACGCGCAGTTCGATCTGACTGTAATCGGCGCTCACCAGCCTGGCGCCCGGCGGCGCCACGAAGGCCGAGCGGATCTTGCGGCCTTCCTCCGTGCGAACGGGGATGTTCTGCAGATTGGGATCGGTGGAAGCGAGCCGGCCGGTCGATGTGGCCGCGAGCGAATAGGAGGTGTGGACGCGATGGGTTTCCGGGTTGATGTAACCCGGCAGCGCATCGGTATAGGTGGAGCGCAGCTTGGAAAGCTGCCGCCAGTCCAGCACCCGGCGGGCAAGTTCCACACCCTGCGCGGCGAGGTCCTCGAGCACGTCGGAGTCCGTGCTCCAGGCGCCGGTCGCGGTCTTGCGGCCACCCGCAAGCGCCATGCGGCCGAACAGGATATCGCCCAGCTGCTTGGGCGATCCGATGTTGAAGCGCTCGCCCGCCAGCTCATAGACCTGGGTTTCGATGACGGACGCCGCGGCAGCGAAATCATTGGACAGGCGGCGCAGCAGTTCGGGATCGACGAGAATGCCTTCCATCTCCATGGCTGCCAGCACCGGGACCAGCGACCGCTCCAGCGTTTCATAGACCGTGCGTTTGGCCGCGGCCCACAGCCGCGGCTTCAACAAGAGCCAGAGCCGCAGCGTCACATCGGCGTCCTCCGCCGCGTAGCGCGTGGCCTCGGGGATGGCCACACGGTCGAAAGTGATCATCGATTTGCCGGAACCCGCGACATCCTTGAAGGCGATGCACTTGTGGCCCAGATGGCGCTGCGACAGCTCGTCCATGCCGTGGCCGCCCTCGCCTGATTCCAGCACATAGGACATCAGCATGGTGTCATCGATGGGAGACACGGTGATGCCGCAGCGGCGCAGCACCTCGAGATCATATTTGAGGTTCTGTCCGATCTTGAGAATGGACGGATCCTCGAGCAACGGTTTCAGCGCGTCCAGCGCCTGCTGGCGCGGCATCTGGCCGTCCGCAAGCCCGCCGCCGAACAGGCCGCCGCCGTCCGCGGTGTGGCCCAGCGGAATGTAGCAAGCCTTGCCGGGTGCCACCGCCAGGGACACGCCCACCAGATTGGCGCGCATCGAATCGAGCGAGTCGGTTTCGGTGTCAACCGCCACATGGCCAATTTCGCGCGCCGCGGCGATCCATTCCATCAGTGTACTGAGCGATGACACCGCCGGATAATCGGCATGGACAAAGGGGACGGCAAGCAGGGCAGCTTCGCCGGGCGGCGTTTCCTGTTTGGAAGGGGCGGCGGCGGCTGCCGGCGCTTCGGTCTTTCGCGGCGGCGCTTCAGCCATGGCCGTTTCTGGAGGCGCAGCACCTTCCGGCGGCCAGAACGTGACTTCGACCGGGACGGGATCGATGGCCGCCGCATCGCAATCGAGCGCTGCCGCCACCTTGCGGGTAAAGCTTGTGAACTCGAGCGCCTTCAGGAAGCCCACAAGCTGCGAGGCCTTGGGGGCGGCCACCGCAAAGCCCCCGGCCTCATGCTCAACCGGCACGTGATCGTCGAGGGTGACGAGTTTCATCGAAATCCGCGCCTGATCAGCGAAGGCGATCAGATTCTCGCGGCGTTTCTGCTGCTTGATCTCCGGCGCATGGGCCAACAAGGTTTCGAGATCGCCATATTCGCCGATGAGCTGGGCCGCCGTCTTGACGCCGATCCCTGGAACACCCGGAACATTGTCGACCGAATCGCCGGCCAGCGCCTGCACATCCACCACCTTGGCGGGCGGCACACCGAATTTCTCAAGGACCTCGGCCTCGCCCACCTCGCGGTCCTTCATGGTGTCGTAGAGTGCCACGCCGGGACGTATCAGCTGCATCAGGTCCTTGTCGGAAGACACAATGCGGCAGGTGGCGCCCACCTCGACCGCCTGTCGCGCATAGGTGGCGATCAAATCATCCGCCTCGTAATTTGCCTGCTCGACGCAGGCCACGTTGAAGGCGCGGGTGGCCTGGCGGATCAGCCCGAACTGTGGCCTGAGATCGGCCGGCGGTTCCGGGCGGTGCGCCTTGTAGTCAGGATAGATGTCATTGCGGAAGGATTTCGAGGAATGGTCGAAGATCACCGCCAGATGCGTGGGCTTGTGCCCAGCATTGGTTTCCTTGAGCAGCTTCCACAGCATGTTGCAGAAGCCCTGTACCGCGCCCACCGGCAGGCCGTCCGACTTGCGGGTAAGCGGCGGAAGCGCATGATAGGCGCGGAAGATATAGCCGGAACCATCGATGAGATAGAGATGGTCGCCGGACTTGAGATCAGGAGAGCGGGACATGCCACGCACTATGCCACCGCGGGCTGGCCGAAGCCAGAGATCAGCCTTGCATGTTGTCGATCACCGTGACGCCAACGCCAGAGTAACCATCCATGGCCGCCAGCGCCGCGCCGGCCTGTGACAGGGGAATGCGCCTGGTAATCATGCGGGCGGGATCAAGCCGTCCGGCGGCGATCATGCCGAGCAGGGCGGGGAAACGGCTGGCAGCGATGCCGCGGCTGCCGAGAATGGCGATCTGCCTCGCATAGACGGTCTCGAGCAGCGGGACCGGCGGTGTGGCGTGCCGGCCCAGCGGCTGGCCGATCTGCACATGGCGGCCGAGCTTGCGGAGCGAGCGCAACGAATTGTGGATGGTCTCGGTGATGCCCAGCCCGTCGATCGAGACATGCGCGCCGCCTCCGGTGAGATCCCGCACCGCCAGTGCTGCGTCGCCCACGGCCGCGGGATTCAGCGTGGCCGTGGCGCCGAGGCTTTTCGCCATGGCCAGCGCCTCATCATTGATGTCGATGGCGAGGACCTGCGCGCCCATCGCCGCGCCGATCATCACCGCCGAGAGTCCGACGCCGCCGCAGCCATGGATGGCGAGCCACTCGCCGGGTTGAAGCGCCGCGCGGTCCACAAGGCCGCGGAAAGCAGTGGTGAGGCGGCAGCCCATGGCAGCCGCCTCGGCAAAGCCAAGGGTGTCCGGCAGCCGGACCAGGTTGAAATCGGCGCGCGGTACGGCGAGCTGTTCGGCAAAGGCACCCCAGCCCGAGAAGCCTAAGACATACTGGTGATTGCAGACGGTGGGCTCACCGCCACGGCAGTCCGGGCACTCGCCACAGGCGAGGATAAAGGGCGCGGTCACCCGGTCGCCCACCTGGAAGCGGCGGCAATCCCGCCCCGCCGCGATGACGATGCCCGCGAATTCATGGCCTGGCACATGCGGCAGCGCCACATCAGGATCAGCTCCGCTCCAGCCGTGATGGTCAGAGCGGCAAACGCCGCAGGCCGCGATCTTCAGCACCACGCCATCAGCCGGGCAATCCGGGTCTGGCACATCACGGATGAGCAGAGGACCCCGGTAGGTTTCAAACACGGCGGCTTTCATGAGTGTGGCCTCCCGGGCGCGCTGTTAACGCAAAACCGGCTGCCGCGAAATCGCTTTTGCGCTCGGAGAGCGGGTTTCTGTCGTTGCCACAGATTGACAAGTAGTTTCTGACAGTCGCTGAAGCCCTGCCTGAAGATGCTTGCTGACAGACTTTTCATCAGGTCTGCGCAAGGCAAGGAGAGCATTCTGCAAGAATGACCAACAACAGGTTCCGGAAATGAGTCTATATGGAGTAATGCGCACGGGCACCTCCGGCATGAATGCCCAGGCTACCCGGCTGTCTATTGTGGCCGATAACGTGGCGAACGTGAATACTTGCGGCTACAAGGCCGGGTCCTGCGAGTTCTCAAGCCTAATTCTGTCCGGCTATGGATCCGGCTACGAATCCGGATCCGTGCTGGCCGATGTTCGCAACAGCATCTCCGCCCAGGGGGGTCTGTCCAATACGTCCTCGTTCAGCGACCTGGCCGTCAGCGGCGACGGCTTCTTCATCGTCGCCAATCCCGCCGGGTCGCCCTATCTAACGCGGGCAGGATCGTTCATCGTGAATGGCGACGGCACACTCATCAATGCCGGAGGTTTCAAGCTCCTCGGATACAAGCTTGATCCGGACCAGCCTGACATTACGGTGAACGGTTATGACAATCTTACGCCGGTCAATGTTTCCACATCTTCGATGTTGTCGTCTCCAACGACGTCTGGATCATTCAAGGCGAACCTTCCTTCCGAGGCAGCCATCGTCGATGCCGCCGAGCTGCCGTCGCTCAATCTGCCTGAATCGTCCTACACCGCAAAATCTTCCCTGCTGACCTACGACAATCTTGGCGCCACGGTAAAGCTTGACATCTTTTTTGCAAAGACGGCGGATAACCAGTGGGAAGTGACGGTTTTTGACGCCAAGACGGCTTCCATTGATGGCAGCTTTCCCTATTCGGAACCTCCACTCCTAACCCAAAATCTTGAGTTTGGACCCACTGGAAAACTGGCTACAGGCCAGCCATCGACCGTATCCTTGACGGTCCCGGGCGGCGCAGGCTGCGTCCTCGACATAACCGGCCTCTCGCAGCTTGCCACCCAATACACGGTGCTCTCCGCGAGCGTGAACGGCAAGCCCGCCGGCGAACCGACGGACCTCGAGATCACCAAGGATGGCTATGTCTATGCGATCTACGACTCGATCACCCGCATTCCGGTCTACCGTATACCGCTCGGACATGTCACCAGCCCTGACTTGCTAACGCCGTTGCCAGGAAACGTCTTTACCACCTCGCTCGATTCAGGAAGTGTTGGAATAGGCTTCGCGCAAGCCGGCGGGCTGGGAAGCATTCTTTCCAAAACGCTCGAGCAATCGACGGTGGACCTTGCTGGCGAGCTGACGTCGATGATCGACGCGCAGCGCGGCTATACCGCGAATTCGAAGGTATTCCAGACCGGTTCGGAACTGATGGAAGTGCTGGTCAACCTAAAACGATAAGTCCACCTGATGGCGGCATGAGGCCCCAATAATGGCAAATCTCTCGACGGCGCTCAATTCCACGCTTGCAGGGCTCTCGCTCAGCGCCGCGCAGTCCGCTGTCGTATCTCGGAACGTCGCTTCCGCCAGCGACGAGAACTACGCCCGCCGGAGCGCCGAGATCGCCACTTTTCCATCTGGAAATCCGGCTGTCGCCCGCATCAACCGCAGCGCTGACAAGCAGCTCCTGGAAAGACTCCTTTCGTCGGGCAGCGAGGCTGCCGGCAAACAAGTGCTCATCGACGCCCTGCAGCGCATGAGTGGACTTACTGGCGATCCTGAAAACGACTCTTCAATTTCCGCGGCGGTCGGCAAGCTCCAGCAGGCGCTGAAGAGCTACGAAACAAACCCGGCCAGCACGACTCTCGGCGGCGGAGTGCTGGAAGCAGCAAAGAGCTTGGTAAGCAAGCTCAACGGAGCATCTGCCGAGATCCGCTCGATCCGCGAGGAAGCCGACAAGGCCATGGCGGGATCGGCCGAGAAGATCAACAATCTGCTGGCGCAGTTCAAAGTCCTCAACGACAGCGTAGTCCGCGGCCAGGGAACTCCGGACGAGCTTCTCGACGCCTTAGACCAGCGAGACAGCGTTCTAAAGCTGCTTTCGGAGGAAATTGGCATTCGGACAGTCATGCGTCCCAACAACGATGTACTGATCTACGCTCAAGGCGGCGCCGTGCTGTTCGAGGCCAGCCCCCGTCATGTGAGCTTCCTTCCGGCGGACAATCTGGAGCCAGGCATAACCGGCAACTCTCTGATAATCGATGGCGTGCCCGTGACTGGGGCGGGCGCGCCGATGCCTCTGTCTCATGGCCGGATAGCGGTTTATGCAATGGTGCGGGACGTGACCGCCCCCCAGCTGTCATCGCAGCTGGATCAAATTGCAGCAGGATTGGTGCGGGCGTTCTCTGAGACTGCTCCATCCCTTTCCACCGTGGAAGGCCTCTTCAAGGCCTCTGGATCGGTACCGGATCTGGGTAATCCGAACCATGGCCTTGCTGCCGCCATAAAGATAAATCCGCTGGCGGACCCGGATCACGGCGGATCCATTCTTCTGTTGAGAGACGGCGGTTTTGGAGGCCCGGATTATGTCGTGAATGCCAATGGCCACGCGGGATTCCAGACCCGGATCAAGGAACTCGCCGACTCGCTGGACGCCGTTCAGAACTTCCCGGTTTTGGGCGGCCTGGGCGGAAACATCTCGCTTAAAACGTTAAGTCTGCAATCCGCATCATGGGTCGAAACCCAGCGTCAGACTGCTCAGAGATCCCTTGATCTGTCGCAGTCGATCGCCGCGCGGGCTTCCGACTCACTCGCCCGGGTAACCGGCGTCAATATCGATCAGGAGATGGCGGCGCTTCTCGATCTGGAGAAGAGCTACCAGGCTTCGTCAAAGGTACTTACGGTCGTCGACTCGATGCTGGCGAGCCTGATGGAGGCGGTCAGCTGATGGATTTCCCCGGCAATATTCCTTCGCGGCTGCTGCTTCATGCCTCGCGCTTCTCAATTGCGCAGTCGCAGACGCGGCTGGAAAAGGCGCACACCGAAGCGTCGACAGGCCGTCATGCCGATATAGGCATAGCTCTGGGAGCTCAAACTGGGTCAAGTATCCGGATGAGGATAGAGCTCTCCGCGGCGGAGTTCTCGATTGCGAGCATGAAGCAAGCGGCGGCAAAGGCCGACATCACACAGACCTCGCTGACAGCGCTCAACACGCTATCGGAAAAGTTCCGTTCCACCCTTACAGCCGCGAGGAACGGCGAAAATGGCCGGAGCGTCGCGATAACCGCCGCCGCTTCATCAATCGATGCGATGCAGGACATTCTCTCCGCATCCCATGACGGCCAATACCTCTTTTCCGGCCTCAATGTTGACACAGCTCCGCTAAAGCCCTACCAGGACGGCCCGAGACTCGCGGTTGTGGCCGCGTTTGAAGCGGAGTTCGGCTTCCCGCCCGATGATCCCGCTGCAGCCTCTCTGGCCAAGCCTCAGATTGAGAGCTTCATCGAAGAATCTCTGGATGCTGTGTTTAACGGCGCGGGCTGGGCCGCCGAGTGGTCAAACGCCACCGACACGACTCAGGGCTTCCGGCTCTCTCCAGACCAGAACCTGAGTCTCTCGGCGAGCGCCAATGCCGAATTCTCCCGCAAACTGGCGCAGTCGCTGAGCATCGTCGATGTGCTGGGCGAGTCGAAGATCAGCACCGCAGCATTCGAGGCCGCCGTCGACGCTGCGCTTGCAAAGATTTCGGAGACCCAGATTGCCATTGGCCGGGAACAGACGCGCATCGGTTTCGGACAAGCCACGCTGAAGGACTCGGAGCCCCTGCTTATCGAGAAGAAGAACAGCCTCACATCTTCAATTCAGGCTCTGGAAAGCGTTGATTCTTATGAAGTGGCAACACGGGTTACGCTGCTGATGACCCAGTTGGAAAGCTCTTACGCCCTAACGGCGCGCATCGGCAGGATGAGCCTACTAAGCTACTTATAGCGTCCGGCGAGGAAAGAGAACCGTGTACGAATCCACTTATATAGCGATGCTCGAAGATACCACCGAGCAAATCCGTGATAATGAGAGGCGCGCTTTTGACACCGCTATCAGCAAATTGCGGCTTGCCCAGCAGGCCGGGCGCGGCACCCGGGAATCGGTGGACGCTCTGCTGTTTGTCAACCGGCTATGGACGATCCTTCTCGAGGACCTCGCGGATCAGGGAAACGGGCTTCCGGATTCGCTCAAGGCTAGCCTCATATCTATCGGTATCTGGATGCTGCGCCGAGCAGAGGACATCCGCCAAGGGCGTGTCGACGATTTCTCGGCGCTGATCGAGGTTTCTGAGACCATACGGAAGGGATTGGGAAGGCCTGAGCATGTTCATTCATTTGAAGCGCGGTGAGAAACTCTACGTCAATGGCGCCGTCCTGAGGGTCGACCGCCGGACATCCCTTGAATTCCTGAACGACGTGACTTTCCTGCTGGAGAATCATGTCATGCAGGCGGAAGAGGCAACAACGCCAGTCAAGCAGCTCTACTTCGTTGTCCAGACAATGCTGATGGACCCCGCTAATGCCGGCATGACTGCGGAGCTTTACAAGCACCTCTCGTTCCGGGTTCAGCAAGACACTGGCGACGAAGCCGTCAAGAGCGCGATCGACATTGCGGACAAGAAGGTTTCCGACGGCCGCTACTTCGATGCTCTCAAGCATCTTAGAAGCTGTTTTTCACCCGCGAAACGGCCAGAAAACGCGAACACGCACGCCGAGGAGGCCGCCTGATGACAACCATAAGCTCAACCGCATCCCCGACGAACGTCGCCGCAGCTCCGCAAACGACCGCCGCCAAGACGGCTTTGGACTACGATGCTTTCCTCAAACTCTTCATTGCGCAAATGAAGAACCAGGATCCCATGAATCCCAACGATCCGTCTCAAACCCTGTCGCAACTTGCATCGTTCTCGAACGTCGAGCAATCGATAAGACTTAACGAAAAGCTCGATACGCTAGTGTCCTCCTCGAACGCAAGCTTAGCCTCTTCGCTGATCGGCAAGAGACTCACCAGCCTTGATGGATCCATCAGCGGCATTGCCGAAAGCATGGAGAACGCCGGTGGCCAAATCACCGCCGTTCTCGATAACGGCAAGCGGATTCCGCTGGCGGGCGGCTACAGGCTCGCCGGCGCATGAATGAAGCCGACGCACTAAAGCTGGTGCAGGACGCGATCTGGGCGGTGATCGTGGGGTCCGGCCCCGCCATCGCCGCAGCGACCACCGTCGGCGTCATAATTGCGTTCTTCCAGGCTTTGACGCAGGTGCAGGAAGCTACGCTCACCTTCGTGCCTAAGATCCTCGCTGTTTTTGCCGCTTTAATCCTGCTCGCGCCGGTCGCTGCCGCGCAGCTCATGAGCTTCACGGAACAAGTTTACGCTCATATCCAGACCGGATTTTGATTCTGCTCCAAACCGGAGCAAGCCTCGGCCCGCAGACTGAGCTGGTTGGAGAATTGTTCGAATGACGGACGTAACCCGCGGGGGTGCAATCGAATCAAAACCAGCCGCTGGCAACCGGGACATCGGATTTGCGCTTGGAATCATCGCGATTCTCATCGTTCTGTTCCTGCCGATCCCGCCGTTTTTGCTGGATATGGGCCTGGCGCTCTCAATCTCGCTTTCCGTTGTCATCTTGATGGTCGCGCTGTGGATACCGCGGCCACTTGACTTCTCGGCCTTTCCAACCGTTTTGCTGATCGCCACGATGCTGCGGCTGGCGCTTAACGTTGCGACCACCCGCCTGATACTCTCGCACGGGCATGAGGGCCCGACCGCCGCGGGGCACATGGTCGGCGGATTCTCGAAGCTGGTGATGAGCGGCGATTTCGTGATTGGCGTCATCGTGTTTCTGATCCTCATAACAATCAACTTCATGGTGATCACCAAGGGTGCTTCGCGGATCGCCGAGGTGGGCGCCCGCTTTACGCTGGACGCGATTCCCGGCAAGCAGATGGCGATCGACGCAGACCTTTCCGCAGGGCTTATCGACGACAAGGAGGCCCGGCGCAGACGCGCCGAGCTGGAGCAGGAAAGCGCATTCTTCGGCTCAATGGACGGCGCCTCGAAATTTGTCCGCGGGGACGCAATCGCTGGAATCATCATAACTGGCGTCAATATTTTTGGCGGCATCATCATCGGCGTCGCGCGCCATGGCATGAGTTTCTCTGAATCTGCCGACGTCTACACCAAGCTCTCCGTCGGTGACGGCCTGGTGACGCAGATCCCGGCGCTCATCGTTTCGCTGGCCGCCGGCCTTCTGGTCTCCAAGGGCGGCAATCGCGGCGCTGCCGAAGAGGCTATCTTCACCCAGCTCGGCGGCTATCCGCGCGCGCTCATCGTCGCCGCGATGCTCCTGACAATCCTGGCGCTGGTGCCCGGGCTGCCGTTTTTTCCCTTCGCAACTCTCGCGGCACTGGTGGCGGGAGGAGCCTTTATCGTTAACCGGCAGAACCGTAATACCCAGAAGGCGGCTGTTGAAAAACAACAGAAGGAAGAGGCCGCCAAACAAGACGAAGAGCGGAACTCGGTACGCGAACTGCTTCGAACGGCGGAGATCGAGCTGCGCCTTGGCCGTCAGATCTCAAGCGCCATGCTCATTTCGCATGGCGAGCTGGCCCACCGCGTCGCCAAGATGCGGCGGCGCTTTGCCCAGGAGTTCGGATTTGTCATTCCTGACATTAGGCTTAGCGATGATTTGCAGATCGCGCCCAAGAGCTATGCGATCCGGATTCACGGCACGACCGCGGCCAGCTTCGAACTGCGGCTCGGCGAAGTTCTGGTCATTCCCGGCAGCAAGCCCCGCCCCGATTTGCCCGGAGACGAGGTGCGCGAACCGGCTTTCGGCATGGAGGCGCTCTGGTATCCCGATGTCTTCGCGGCGGAACTGAGGGCCAATAGCCATATTCCGGTCGATCCAATGTCGGTGATGCTTACCCATCTTTCGGAGGTGATTCGCAGCAACCTCGGAAGCCTCATGTCATACAAGGACTTGCGCGCTCTGACCGACCGGCTGGAGCCTGAATACAAGCGGCTTCTCGACGAAACGTGCCCGTCCTTGCTGTCGTTCTCCGGTCTTCAGGCGATCCTCAAGCTGCTCCTGTCGGAGCGGGTCTCGGTGCGCAATCTGCATCTGATTCTCGAGGCGATTGCCGAGGTAGCACCGCATGTGCGGAAGCCTGAAGTGATCGTCGAGCATGTCAGGCAGCGGTTGGCGCAGCAGATCTGCGGCGATCTCGCCCAGGACGGCGTTGTCAAGATCGTGAGGCTGGGTAACCGCTGGGATATCTCCTTCATTCAGAGCCTCAAGCGCGACGGCAAGGGAGACGTGATCGAGTTCGATATCGATCCAAGGCTGATCGAGCAATTCGCGACCGACCTGACCAATTGCGTGAAGGGCTTCATCGAACGCGGCGAGCAATTCGCTCTCGTCACCGCTCCGGAAGCCCGGCCATATGTGAGAATGATCGTCGACCGTTTGTTCCCGGCGCTTCCCGTCTTGTCGCACATCGAGATATCGCGGAGCGTCAAACTGGACGTTCTGGCCTCCATGTCATGACCGCGCCGCTGACCGACGATATCTTCGTTCTGTTTTTGCTGTTCTGCCGCATCGGTGGCTGCGTGATGTTCGCGCCGGGCCTTTCCAGCCTCAGAATACCTGTTCAGATCAGGCTATTCGTCACCCTCGGCGTCACCGCGGCGATTTCACCTGTTCTGTTCCCGGAACTTTCTGAAGCGGTCCGGTCTGCGTCTTCCAATGAACGGGTCTTTATGATCTTCACGGAGACTCTGATTGGATCGGCCATTGGGCTGATGGCGCGTTTCTTCCTTATGGCGTTGCAGTTCGCCGCTACCGCGATTTCAAACTTCATTGGACTTGCCGGCATCCCTGGCCTGGCGCTTGAAGACGGAGATACCGGCTCGCCGCTCGCCACGCTTGTATCCTCCGCCGCCGTGGTGCTGATCATGACCATGGGCCTCCATATTGAGATGCTTAAGGGCGTAATCGAATCCTATAATGTTATTCCCATTAGGCAGCAGCTGCCGATCGAAGCGATTACTGCCAATCTGCTGAAAGCGGCCGCTGAGACCTGGCTTCTGGCGTTGCGGCTGTGTGGCCCATTCCTGCTCTATGGAGTCGTGGTCAACTTCGCGCTCGGCCTCGGCAACCGTTTTGCTCAGCAGATTTCCGTTTACCACGCGACTACTGGCGCGGTGATACTCGGTGGATTTCTGCTGTTTTATCTGATGTGGATTGATTGGATTCTGATTTTCCTCGGCGCCTACCAGGCGTGGGTGCGCTCGGGCGGATTTTGATGGCTGATCCAAAGCGCTTGATGCGGGTGGCGCGGGCTCAGGCCGCCCTGGCCGGCTCTCTTGAATTGAAGCTTCTCGAACAGGAGCGGAAGCTTGCTGCGCTGGAGGCGAACCGGGGCGAGCTCGATGCCTTGCTCGGCCGCCACTCAGCGATCGTGCTGTCGCTTCACGAGCCGGCGCTGCACCGTTTGGCGGGTATCGAAGCCGAAATAGCGGCCGTCAGGATCGTCAAGGCAGGGCTTCAGCGCGAGGTGCTGATGTCGCGCGGCAGGCAAAAGTCATTGGCGATGCGAGCCCTCGTGCTGGACAACGCGTTGGCAAGGCAGGCGGAACAAGCGCAGATTCAGGAGTCCGTGCAAGGGGAGCAGACAAAAGGTTCCGGCAAGCAAGATGTGATGGAATAGGCACAAGCATAGGAACTGAACATGGCGGTCACGCTTCCTTCCGATCTTATCGTCGATGTCTTACGCAATGCTGATCCAGCCCGGCAACGGGCCGCCCTTGCCAAGCTGGAAGGACTCTCGGAATCCCCAGAGCCGGTTTTCGCAGGTGTCTTGAACAACACTGGAACTGTCGCAGCGAGCCTCGATGAGCTCGCGCCGCAGTCAGGGCCTTTGGCTTCGGTAAGCCCCTCTCAGCAAATGGGCAATGCCGCACTCGCTTACCAGGGCTTCGAGCGCATGGTGCTGCGCAACATGTTCGAGACGCTGTTGCCCAACGAGGATTCCGGCGCCTTTGGCGAGGGTCCGTCATCCGGCGTATGGCGCTCGCTGGCGGCTGATCAGCTCGCCGGCGTTTATGCCAACGCGGGCGGCATAGGAATTGCCAATACGCTGGCATCCGCTCAGCGAGATGAGGCACCTGTACAGCAAGCCCAATGGCCCTACTTCTCGCTCAGCAAGATCAACTCCTTTTCTGGCTGATCGAGTGACATGATATCGCCCGCGCTTTCACAAAAATCTGCGCTTACCCACGCGCTCACCAAACTCATTGAAGTGCTCGACGAAGAGAACAGAGTGCTTCAGGAGCACCGGGTGGGTCTCCACGCAGGCTTTACCGACCGTAAGAACCAGGCGCTGCGCGAACTTATGGCGGCGTTGCGCTTCGAGAGCCTCCCGAGCGCTATCGACGCCGTGAAACCACTGGTCCAAAAGCTTTCGGCGACACTCCAGGACAATGCGCGGCTGCTCAAACTGCATATTGCGGCATTGGGCGAAGTGAGCGACATCATTATTGGAAGCCTCAAAGAGGCGGAGTCGGACGGCACCTATTCCCGGATCTTTGCCAGCCGCAGATCGTAGATCGTTATGCTGAAACTGGTTGGGATCGGTATCTGGGTCATCCTCGTGACCGCCAGCGCGACTTTCGCATCGGTTTTCCTGAGTTCCGGTCAAGACAGCACGAATCAGGAAGTAACCGACCTGGGCGTCGAACAGATATCGACTGACATGATCAGCATCCCCGTCATCAGGGAGGGCGATGTGACGGGTTATCTGGTCATGCAACTTTCCTTCGCAGCTGACAAGGCAACGCTCGAGGAAAAGAAGACTGATCCGGTGCCGTTTCTCAAGGATGCCGCCTTCCGCACAATCTTCGTGGATGCCAACCTGGACGTCCGCCGCCTGAAAAAGAAGGACCTCGACGCGCTGACTGCGGCCATCATCCAGGAAGCCAATGAGCGGTTGGGGAATGAGCTCGTTCGCGATGTCCTGTTTGAACAGATCAGCTATGTGAAGAAAGAAGATATTCGCAACAACGCGGCCATCAACAACGAAAATGGCGGCAACTGAGCCCTTTCCGTCCGAGGCCGCGAAGGCCATTCGAGACATCAGCCAAAGCGGGATCCGCCGGGTGGCTGGCGACGACCGCGAAGATGAACTGATGCGGCTCGCCAATGACCCCTTGATGATCAGGAATTTCCTGATCCGTCAGGAAACCGATGGCTCAAAACCGCCGGAGCTGCGCGGCGGTCTTTCAGCTGATGCGGCGCTTCATCTGCAGCAACATGAAGACAGGCGGCGGACCAGTGGCGTCAAGATCATGTATGCGCAACGGGAACGGAAGATTGATCCTTCGCTCGTGCCGGAAGCATTCGCTCCCTCGCTTGAGGATCGAGAACAGGCCATCACCAGCCTTTATCCGGTGCTGCCCAGAACACTGCGTATCGCCATCATTCCGGCATTAGCTGCGCTTATGGGGTTTCTACTGGTTCTTACGCTTCTCCTCGTGACTTTCTGATTCCTGGCACGGAACTTGCTCGTCTCTGGTAAACGGGGTCAGAGTTATGCAAGAGCGGCTATTTGAACGGATCAGAGGGCTTCCACGGAATGAACTGGAAACATTCGCCATCCGGGCTGCTGCGTATATCCGCAGCCAGCATGAAGAGACTGATTCGGGCCGGTTTTTCCTTGCAATTCTGGCGGGCTTCCTGCTGGGCGCGCTGGTCGCGTCTTCAGGTTTCCTGCTCGGCGCGGGTTTTGGCTGAGGCCGGTTGTTCTGGAATGACATGGCCAACAAAGGGCAGTTCGCGGAACTGGTGTGCCATATCCATACCATAACCGACGACGAATTTATCCGGACAGACGAAACCCTGAAAGTCCGCCACAATGTTGGCCGCAAGGTGACCCGGCTTGTCGAGCAGTACGGCCGTCAGGGTCGTCCTGGATCCGCGTGCCGAGATCAGGTCCTTGGCAAAAGCCAGGGTTCGTCCGGATTCCAGTATGTCGTCTATTAGCAGCACGTCGCGGCCACGAACATCCGTCTCGATATCCCGTAGCACCGTAACCTGCCCGGACGACTTGGTCGACTTCCGGTAGCTGGACAGGATCATGAAATCCACTTCTGGCGACAGGCCAGCATGGTGCATGGCGCGGATGAGGTCCGCCGCGAACACAAAACTGCCCTTAAGTATCGGAACTACAACCAGATTGACCGGCTGGCGCGCAGCGATATCGCGCGCAATGGCGTTGACCCGGGCAGCGATGTCTTCAGCCGGAAAAAGGACGCCAATGCGATGACCGTCGATGTCAAGAACACTCATGAGGCGGTATTTGAGCCGATTTTGCCGGTCCGGGCAAATCGATTTTGAGCGGCCAACCGCCGACGCTCGAAATCTGCAACAGGGTTAATAGCTCGTTAAAAGTCGGATGGTTAAACGAAACGGAAAGAAGGGAACAAGAAACGGTGCTGCGGCTGGAGAACGTCGGGCTGAGATATGGCGACGGCCCGGAAATCCTGAGGGACGTGAGTTTCTCGGTCCGGCCGGGCGACTTCTATTTCTTAACTGGACCGTCAGGGGCCGGCAAGTCCTCGCTTCTAAAACTGCTGTTTCTGGCGCTGCGGCCAACGCGTGGCAACCTCCATATCTTTGGCGAGAATGTCGGTGACCTCAGCCACAATAAGCTGCCGCCGATCCGCCGCCGTATCGGTGTTGTGTTTCAGGAATTCCGGCTTCTCGATCACCTGTCGACCTATGACAACGTCGCTCTGCCGTTGCGGATCGCCGGCAAGTCTGAGTCTTCTTACCGGCGCGACGTGATGGATTTGCTGGATTGGGTGGGGCTTTCTCAAAAATCCACATCTCTCCCACCGGTGCTCTCGGGTGGCGAGAAGCAGCGGGCGGCAATTGCCCGCGCGGTGATCGGCAAGCCGCAGCTGCTGCTGGCCGACGAGCCCACCGGCAACGTCGACCCGGTTCTGGCCAAGCGGCTTCTGCATCTGTTTCTCGAACTCAACAGGCTCGGTACGACGATGTTGATCGCCACGCATGACAAGAGCCTGATTCGGCAGGCCGAGCGGCCCGTGCTGCATCTGGAGGAGGGCGCTCTCACGCTGCAATGAAGCCGGGCTCCATCATTCCGTCCTCCGCGGCGTCACTGACATCGCTCACCGTCACCCTGGCGGTGATGAGCTATCTCGCGTGCCTTGCCATCGGCGCGCTGATACTGGTCGACCGCGCGGTAGCCAACTGGACGAGTGGATTGACCCGCGAGATGACCGTTCAAGTGCGGATGGTGAGGGATGCCGATATCCGGCAGGAACTGGCAAAGGCGCGTGACATCGTATCTGGCTTTCCGGGTGTGGTTCAGGTGGAGGTGCTTGATGAAGACGCCAGCGCGCGCCTCTTGGAGCCTTGGCTTGGCAAGAGATCGCTTGAGGGGCTTCCGCTGCCCCGGCTTATCAGGGTGCTGGCCGATCCAGACAATCCACCCGATACTCAGACACTCGAAAACGCGCTGTCCAAGGTCAAGGGCGCAAGGCTCGATACCCACCGCAAATGGGAAGCCGAACTGACGCGCATGGCGCGGGCGCTGTCGGTGCTTTCCTATGCTGTGCTCGGGCTGATATCCATCTCAGCGATCGCCATCGTGGTTTTTGCCACCCGCGCCGTTCTTCAGGCCAACCGTCATATCGTCGATCTTTTGCATCTGGTTGGCGCCCGCGACTCTTATATCGCCCGGCAGATCGATGGCCGCTTCCTGCGCACTGGCATGCTGTCAGGCCTGATTGGCGTAGGTCTGGGGCTTCTGACATTCCTGCTGCTTGGCCTGTTCGGCGGCGGCGGTGATTCCGGCATGGCCGCGGCGAGCCGCGGCCTGTTGTTTTCCGCACCCAGGATCGCAGTCTGGAGCTATGGTTTTCTGCTGACCGTGCCGGTCGCGGCTACGCTGATCTGCCTCGTCACCGCGCGCGTTACCCTGATGCGGCGGCTGGGAGTGATCACATGATCGTCCTCAGATCAGCCCTTTTCAACATCGTCTTCTACGTCAATCTGATCGTGTTCATGGTGTTCGGTGCGGTGTTCTTTCTCACGCCGCGGCGGTGGTCTGTCCGCGCGCTGAGGGTGTGGGCGAATTCCTCGCTGTTCTGGCTCAGGATTGTGGCCGGCATCAAGATGGAAGTGCGCGGCGCGGAGAATATTCCAACTGGCGCCTGTCTTGTCGCGGGCAAGCACCAATCTCTCTGGGAAACCTTCGCAATCCTGCCCTTGCTGGACGATCCGGCGATGGTTCTGAAGAAAGAGCTTTCCTACATCCCGCTCTTCGGCTGGTACATTCTCAAATTCCGGATGATACCTGTGGAGAGATCGGCCGGAGCGCAGGCCTTGCGCTCTCTGACCAAGGCGGCGGCCTGGGCAATTGACGACGAGCGCCAGGTGGTGATCATGCCGGAGGGAACCCGTCGCGCACCAGGGGATGCGCCGGACTACAAGCCGGGTGCGGCAGCCATATACCGGAAGTTGTCGGTTCCCTGCGTTCCTTTCGCCCTCAATTCGGGCCTCTACTGGCCGCGCCGCAGTTTCCTCCGGTATCCGGGAACGATTGTAGTCTCGTTTCTTCCGCCGATTCAGCCCGGACTTGACCGCAGAATTTTTCAATCCAAGCTTGAATCCGCTATCGAAACCGAAACCGAGCGACTGGTTGCCGAAGGCTGGACGGAAGTCGATAGGTACAAATAGTGAACAAATACTCGACTCGCTGACCGATGGCGGCTAAACTGTCTCAAAAGAGGAGTTTGCAGATGACCAGCGGCCGCTTTCCCCTCGATCCCATTTCCCGGGAAATCTGGGCGATGAAGTATCGTTACCATGACCCCGATGAAGACATTGAGGAAGCGTCGATCGAAGATACGTGGGGCAGGGTAGCGCTTGCCGTCGCGTCAGCTGAACGGCCCGAGGATCGCGCCTTCCGGGCTTCCGAGTTCTATCGCATCCTCGAGGACTACCGTTTCCTGCCGGCCGGCCGCATCCTCGCCGGGGCTGGCACCAACCGCCAGGTCACGCTGTTCAATTGTTTTGTAATGGGCACGATCCCGGATTCGCTCGATGGCATCTTCACGCAGCTCAAAGAAGCAGCACTTACAATGCAGCAGGGCGGCGGTATTGGCC
The DNA here is from genome assembly GCF_046093005.1 of Aestuariivirga sp. Taxonomy (GTDB): domain Bacteria; phylum Pseudomonadota; class Alphaproteobacteria; order Rhizobiales; family Aestuariivirgaceae; genus Aestuariivirga. Next base: position 26,726 of record NZ_JBJTER010000157.1, on the reverse strand, counting down.
TTGATTTCACGACGATCCGTCCGAAGGGAGCTGCAGTCAAGGGCATCGGTGCCGATGCCTCCGGTCCCCTCAGCTTTATGGATGTGTGGGACGCCATGTGTAAGACCATCATGTCGGCCGGTGCCCGCCGCGGCGCAATGATGGGCGTGATGCGCTGCGATCATCCGGATATTGAGGCTTTTATCAAGGTCAAACAGCACTCCCGCCGGCTGCGTAACTTCAACCTTTCGGTGCTTGTCACCGACGCTTTCATGGCGGCGGTGAAGGAGCGCAAGGATTGGCCGCTGGTGTTTGACGGAAAAATCTACAGAGCCGTGAATGCGGCGCAGCTGTGGGACCAGATCATGCGGGCGACATATGATTTTGCCGAGCCCGGCGTGATTTTCATCGACCGAATCAACGCCACGAACAATCTCGCCTATTGCGAAACCATCAGCGCCACCAACCCCTGCGGCGAGCAGCCCTTGCCGCCTTATGGCGCTTGCCTTCTTGGCTCGCTGAACCTCACCCGCTTTGTCACAACCCCTTTCGAGCGGTATTCAGGCTTCGATTTCGCGGCGCTCAGGCAGACGGCGGCAACCGCCGTCCGGTTTCTCGACAATGTGATCGACATCTCGAACTATCCGCTGCCTGCGCAGCGCGAGGAGGCGCACAGCAAGCGCCGGATCGGTCTCGGCGTCACCGGGCTGGCGGATGCGCTGGCAATGTGCGGGCTTGTCTACGGCACCCGCGAAGCCGCCGAAACCGCCCGCAACTGGATGGGCAACATCGCTTTTGCCGCCTATGAATCGAGCGTCGCGCTGGCCCGCGAGCGGGGTCCGTTTCCGCTGTTCGATGCAGAGAAATTCGCCGTCAATGGCGGCGCGTCACAGCCCAGTGAAGAACTGAGGAGTTCGATCGCCAGTTATGGCATCCGGAACGGACTTCTCACCTCGATCGCGCCTACGGGCACGATCTCGTTGCTGGCAGGAAACGTCTCAAGCGGCATCGAACCGATTTTCAGCATCCGCCAGCAGCGCAAGGTACTGCAGCCCGATGGTTCGCACCGCATCGAAACAGTTACCGACTATGCGGCCTCGCTTTACTGGCAGTTGCACGGTCCGGACGCGCCCTTGCCGCCCGCCTTCGTCACCACCGATCAGTTGGATCCATCCGCACATATCCTGATGCAGGCGGTGATGCAGACGCACGTCGACAGCGCGATTTCCAAGACGATCAATATCCCCGTCGATTTTCCGTTCGAGGACTTCAAGACGATCTACGAAGACGCCTACGACATCGGGCTGAAAGGCTGCACCACATTCCGGCCGAACCCGGTCACCGGCTCGGTCCTGTCGGTGCCTGAGGCCGAAGGAATGATTCCGGCCGCCGAAGAAGGCCGTAAGCCGATGTCCCGTGAAGACGTCTTGCCTGGCATGACCTACAAGCTCAATTGGCCCGAGACTGACCACGCGATCTACATTACCATCAACGATATCCTGATTGACGATGTCAGACGGCCGTTCGAGATCTTCATCAACTCCAAGAACATGGAGCATTACGCCTGGACGGTGGCATTGACCCGCATGATTTCCGCGGTGTTCCGGCGCGGCGGCGATGTCTCCTTTGTGGTCGAGGAGTTGAAGGCGGTTTTCGATCCGCGCGGCGGGCAGTGGATGGGCGGACACTATGTGCCGAGCCTGCTGGCGGCGATCGGCGGGGTGATCGAACGGCATATGATCGACACCGGATTTCTGTCACCCGCGCAGGCCGCCACTCTCATGAAAGCCGAGAGCGGCAGCAGTGCCACGGTTTGCCCGCGCTGCGGCAGTGGCGCGCTCAGCTTCCAGGAGGGTTGTGCAACCTGCCTCTCCTGTGGCTATTCAAAATGCAGTTGAAACAGCTTGACAGCGAGATGTGATGTTCTATATTTGTTCTCATGCTGCACGGTTACTCCCTTTCCAGCTCTCTGCCTCAGGACATCGGTCTCGCTGAGCGTTTCTGGTATTGGCGGGGCGCTTCCGGCCAGGCCTTTATCCATTCGATCTATTCCCGCGAACTCTGCCCACCGGTGCCCGGCGCCGTTTTTGTGATCGTGCATCGGCACGGCAATGTCCGGCATGCCATCTGTGCCGGACGGATTGGCGTCGACGGAAAAATCCCTGATATGGCGCCGCCATCGGCAGGCGAGGAAGAAATCCACCTTCATCTTCTGGCGCGCGATACCAAGGCGGCCATCGAGATATTGCGTGACATCGAAGAAGCGATGGCTGGACCGGGACGGCAGGCGCCCGAACGAAAGGGCAGCGCAAAACCGGTTCAGCTTGAATTGCTGCTGGCGGCCTGACTGCCGAGCCGCAGTGCCAGGCGCTCCAGCGCCGGGTCATGGATTCGCATCTCGCGCAAATGGCTAAGTGTGTTCATGACATAGTCGATGCAGTGACCCGACACGCCCTGGCCACGACGCACCAGACGCAGGATCTCTTCGTCCTCCAGCACACCGGCATATTGCCGGTGTGCCCTGTCGACCAGAAAGGTTACCGCCCGCACCACACGGCCGCTGGCCAGAAGCCGCACCGTCTTGTGACGCTCGAGATAGACTGACGTGGCCTGCTCACGAGACCGCAAATAGCCGATCGTCGCCGGCCAATCCTCTGGCGCAACCTGAAAGGCCATGCCGTGGCATGAGCCGCCACGGTCAAGGCCCAACACCAGCCCGGGCGCCTCGGGTGTTCCGCGGTGAACATGCGAATAGACGCATAGGCTGCGGTGATAGCCGTGCAGACGGGCCGCTTCGCTTACCAGATAGGCGAAGCCCGGCCGCCACATCAGCGAACCATAGCCAAAGACCCAGAACTGATCCATTGTGATGGCCTGACTAACGCAAAAGACGAGCAAAGAGCAAATGCCGAATGCCAGCCCCCGCCCATGGCGGATGTTCCTGCCTCTGGGAATCGTCCTGGTTCTTGCCGCGGTCTGGACCATCTACTGGTTCGTGGCATCGGGTATTGCAAGAGACCGGTTTCAGGACATGCGCGAGCGCTTTGCCGCGAAGGGGCTGACACTTGTCTGCGCAAAAGAAAGCTGGGGCGGGTTTCCATTCCATTTTGAGCTTACCTGCACATCGCCCGTCATCATGCTGGCGGGCAAGGCGGAGGCTCGCTCGGAAAATCTCCTGCTTGTTGCGCTCGCCTATGCGCCCCGGCAGGTCGTGGCGCTGCTCGACGGCCCAACCACAATCTCAACCAGTACCCTGAAACCCATGACCGCCAAGCATGAACGTGCGGTTGCCGCAATCACCTTCGATGGCGGCGCCGAGCCCAAGGTGTCGGCGGAGTTTCCGGCGATTGTGATTGACGGCTTCGGAACGGCAGGGATGCTGCGGCTGCACAGCCGCCCGGCCGCGGTCAATGGAACCGATATTGCCGTCTCAGTCAGCAAGCTGAACTATCAGCCTCCCGGCAAGCCACCTCTGGCCGTTGAAGAGGCAAATTTGCTCGGCACCGCCCCGGATGATGACAGCCTGAAGATCGACCAGATCGAGGTGCTGCAAGGCCAGCTCCGTTGTTCTGGATCGGGCTCAGTGAGCCTCGATGAACAGCGCCGGCTGGCCGGGAAGATCGATGCGGAAACCAACGACATCGATGCGCTGCTTGCCCTGTTGGCGCCGCAACTTCGCCTGTCCGAAACTCAGACGAACAACCTGCGCACCATGCTTGGCTTGCTGGGGAGCGAGACCAAGGCATCGGTCATCGCCAAGGACGGCGCGCTCTATCTGGGGCCATTCAAGATCACCGATCTCCCGCCGGTTTATTGAGCCCCGTATTCGGCTGGCCGCGTCCGAAATCTGGCGCGGCGGTATCCTGGCCCGCCGCGATAATGCCGCGGCGGATCTGGCGCGAGCGGTTGAAGATATTGAACAGCGTTTCGCCATCGCCCCAACGGATCGCCCGCTGCAGAGCGGACAGGTCTTCCGAGAAACGCCCAAGCATTTCCAGCACCGCCTCCTTGTTGTTCAGGAAGACGTCGCGCCACATGGTGGGGTCGGAAGCGGCGATGCGGGTGAAATCGCGGAAGCCACCGGCCGAGTATTTGATAACTTCCGACGAGGTCACCTCCTCGAGATCGGCCGCCGTGGACACGATGTTGTAGGCGATGAGATGTGGAAGATGACTGGTGATGGCGAGCACGAGATCATGATGCTCAGGCGTCATGGTATCGACATTGGAGCCGCAGGCCCGCCAGAAGGCGGCAAGCCGTTCCACTGCCGCCGGTTCGGCATCGGCCAGTGGCGTGAGAATGCACCAGCGATTGGCGAAGAGTCCGGGAAAACCCGCTTCAGGGCCAGACTGTTCCGTCCCGGCAATCGGATGCCCCGGAATGAAATGTACACCCGCCGGAACATGCGGCGCGACATCGCGCACTACTGCGCCTTTGACTGATCCAACATCGCTCAGGATTGCTCCCGGCCTCAGGGCGGCGGCAATTTCCCTGGCGAGATCACCATACGTGCCGACCGGAGAACACAGCATCACCAGGTCAGCGCCAGAAACTGCTTCAGCGGCCGTCGGGTAGACTCTGTCGACCAGCCCCAACTCATGCGCTTTGCTGCGAGTCGCCTCGCTTCTGGCGTAGCCGGTGATCTCCGCCGCAAGCCTCAGGCGGCGCACGTCATGGGCGATCGAGGATCCAATCAGCCCGATGCCGATCAGCGCAATGCGCTCAAACATCATGGTCATGACAGGAATGCCTTGAGACAGCCCGCCAGGCCGCGGTTCGCCTCTTCACTGCCAATTGAGATGCGCAGGGCGCCCGGCAGGCCATAGGCATCCATCCGCCGCACGACATAGCCATGCTCCTGCAGATAGCCGTCGGCAGTGGCAGCATTGCGCTTTGCGTCCGCGGGAAAATGCACCAGCACGAAATTACCCACACTCGGCGTGACCGACAGCCCGAGCGCGGTCAACTCGCTGCTGAGCCAGGAGAGCCAGTGGTCATTATGGGCAACCGCCTGGTCAACAAGATCATGGTCGGCGATGGCCGCCGCACCCGCCGCGATTGCTGGCGCGCTCACATTGAAAGGTCCACGAACCCGGTTCAGCACATCGGCAACATGTGCCGGGCAGTACGCCCAGCCGAGCCGCAAGGCCGCAAGCCCATGAATCTTGGAGAAGGTGCGCGTCATCACCACGTTCTCCGATGTCGCGACCAGTTCAATCCCCGATTCATAATCATTCTGCCTCACATATTCGGCATAGGCGGCGTCGAGCACCAGAAGCACATCTGCGGGCAATCCGGCATGCAGGCGCTTGACCTCGGAGAAGGGCAGATAGCGGCCCGTGGGATTGTTGGGATTGGCGAGGAACAGCATTTTGGTCCGCGCCGTCACCGAGGCCAGCATCGCATCGACGTCCGCGAGATAGTCGCGCTCCGGCACGATGACGGATTTGGCGCCGCTGGACTGTATGGCGATCGGATAAACAAGAAAACCATATTGGCTGTAGATCGCCTCGTCGCCAGGCTTCAGATAGGCATGGGCCAGCAACTGCAGCAGCTCATCCGAGCCTGCGCCGCAAACAATGTTCTCTGCCTTGAGGCCATAACGGGTAGCGATGGCCTCACGAAGCTGCGTCGCGCCACCATCCGGATAGAGCGCCAGCGATGCCGCCGACGCCTTGTAGGCCTCAATGGCCTTTGGACTGGCGCCAAGAGGCGACTCGTTGGATGAAAGCTTGTGGACCTTGCCGGTCCTGGCGCCGCTCTTGCCGGGGACATAGGCCGCGATCTCCAGTATGCCGGGATTTGGCTGGGGGCGGCGGTTGCTCAACGATGTCATGCTCATGCTCTCATGGGGCGCGGGCAGCGCCCGGCAATTCGGGTTTCCGGAAAACGCGTCAGCAGATCCTGCAGCACCGGCGCCTGCATTGTGAGAAAGCCGGGTACGGCGAACACCATATGGCTGCCAGCTTGCACGTTCCAAAGCGCGGAGGATGGCGGCGTCGTTCCCGCGGGAGCGAGCAGCAGCGTCTCGTCATCTCCACTCGGCTGCGGTTCGGCATGGCCGAACACCAGGAGCTGCGGTTCAGAGCTGTTTCTGACAAACGGCAAGGCGCCGATGACATTGGCCTGTGACACGCTTCCCGGCCAGGCGGAAGCAGCCGCGATCACCGCAAGATTGCCCCGCCGATGGTTCAAAGCCTCCAGCGCCGCCGCCGGTGTTCCGTGAAGTTCCACATCCATGTCGCAGAAGTATTGGGACACCAGAAGCCTGGCACCAAGATCCTGGCCAAGTGACGTGTCCATATGGAGGGTGATGGGCGCCTGGGACTGGCTGGACGCTGAGAGAATCACACGCCAAAGACGCACCAGAAGTTGCGGGGACATATCTGCACCCGCCTGCGCAGAAAGCCGCCGGAGCATGGTTGCCTCACGGGCGGGCCGGATCGGTGAGGACGATATTGACCCGTCCATGGCCTTGCTGGCCCCCACCCTGGCGGTCGCCGCAAAGCGGCGCACCAGCAAGGCAAGGATCTGATCATCAATCGAGTCGATCTCGCGCCGCAAAGCGTCCAGGCTGTTTTCGGGCTGAGGGGCAGTCATAAGGGGTCGGACTCGCTTGAACTTCTGCCCCGGCCGCCGGAAGGCCACGAGCGCGCTATTCATAGGCGGCGGGCTGGGAAAAGCAATCCCGGGCTAGAGGCGCGTGGCGGGCGCAGGAGCAAGTGCCGGCCGGACCCGTGGCGAGAGCCTTCGCACCCGTTTGCCCGCGGCGACCGCATAGACCTGCTTCACCGCCTCGACGATGATGACCCCGGAAAGCGCGGGCATGAGCCGCGCGCCGATGCCCTCAATGGCTGCAGCGGCGGACAGCACCGTGCTTCGGGTCGACGGCGGGAAATAGAGCGCATGCGCCCAGGAGACCACCGAGAACTGGCTTTCCTTCAACAAGGCCGAAAGCTGTGGACGGGAAAACGGCTGACCCTGGCCGAAGGGCGAGGTGTCGAACCGCGCCCAGACGCCGCGGCGGTTCGGCACCACCAGGAACAGCCGCCCCTGTGGCGCCAGGACCCGCCACAACTCCCGAAGCATGTCCTGCGGTGCATCCGTGAGTTCAAGCCCGTGAACGACGAGCGCGACGTCGACAACGCTTTCCAGAAGGGGCAGGTCGCATTCATCGATCAAGGCGGAGCGGACGGGACCGTCTTCCGGCCAGCGGAACACCCCCTGCCGGGCCATCATGAAGGCCAGCGGCGCCTCGGCGGGGTCCAGGCAATCCATGAGATAGGGCATGGCATAGCCAAGCCCCATGACACGCCGCCCGCTCAGCCCGGCAAGCCGGGGCTTCAGCTGTCCCGTGAGGCAACGGCGGGTGGCCAGACCAAGCCGGGTGCTGTAGAATTCCCTGAGGTCGACGATATCCATCGGCGCCGAACATAGCCTCCTTCACGGAAAAGAGCATCCCCATGACGCCGATCGTCTTTCATCCGTTCATCTGCCGGTCTGACAATTACGGCCTCCTTCTCCACGATCCCGAAACCGGCGCGACGGCCAGCGTCGATGCCCCGGATGCAGCGGCTATCGCCTCCCATCTTGAGGCCCGCGGCTGGAAGCTCACGCATATCTTCACCACCCACCACCATCAGGATCACATCGAGGGCAACGAGGCCCTGAAGCAGCGGTTCGGCTGCATCATCATCGGCCCCCGCGCGGAGGCCGCGCAGATCCCCGCCATCGATCAGTCTGTTTCCGGGGGTGACCAGATCTCCTGGAGCGGCCACACGCTCTCAGTGCTGAACTGTCCGGGACACACCAAGGGTCATATTGCCTTCCACTTGCCATCGGACCAGGCGGTGTTCGCCGGCGACACGCTGTTCTCGCTTGGCTGCGGACGGGTGTTTGAGGGAACCATGGACGAAATGTACCGCTCGGTTTCCCAGTTCGGCGAACTGCCGCCAGACACACGGCTGTTCTGCGGCCACGAATATACACAGTCCAACGCCCGTTTCGCGCTGGCGGTCGAACCCGGAAACGCCGCCCTTCAGCAGCGCGCCGTGGAGGTGGACCGCTTGCGCGCGGCAGGCCAGATGACCTGTCCGTCGACCACCGGCCAGGAGCTTGCCACCAATCCTTTCCTGCGCACCGGCAGCGCCGAAATCCGCCGCGCGCTCAAGCTTGACAGCGCCTCCGATGCCGAGGTCTTCGCAGAACTGCGCCGCCGCAAGGATACTTTCAAGTAGCGGGCTTACGCCTGAACAGCATATCCTTCGCCGCGATCAGCGCTCCCAGCGTGATCAGCAGGCAAGCCATCACCACGGGCCATGTGAAGGGCGCAAAGCCTGCCGCCACGAGAACCATGGTAGAGAGCAGCGGCGAGGCATAGGAGGCCGCGCCCAGCACCAGGATATCACCGTGTTTCACGCCATAGTCCCAGGTGTAGAAGGCGGCGCCTACAGGCAGAAGACCCAGGCACAGAACCGCGCCCCATTGCGAGGAATCCTGCGGCCATACAGTGGTCTCGAACATCACATGGCAGGCGGCCGACAGCACCGCCGTGAGCAGGCAGAAGCCCGCCACCACATCGGTTGAAACTTCCCCGAAACGGCGCGACAGCACCGAATAGCCAGACCAGATGAGGGCGCAGGCGAAAGCCAGAAGATGCCCGAAGCCGAAGCTGGAGAAAATGTCGACGCCCCGTCCGCCGGTGATGATGACCGCGGCGCCTGCCAGGCCGAGCAGCACCCCGATGATATGGTGAAGCTTCACCCGCTCACCCGGCAGGAAAGCGGTGAAAACGACAAGAAACAACGGCCAGAGATAGGCAATGAGGCTCACCTCGACAGGCGGCGCGGCGCGGATCGCACTGAAATAGACGAAATGATATCCGAACAGACCGCCGATCCCCAGCAGCCATACCGGCAGGCCTTGGCGCAGTGCCGCAACAGCACCCTTTCGAAAAGGCCAGGTGACGGCACCGAGCAAGCCACCAATCAGAAACGTCATGGCTGCCAGTTGAAACGGCGGTACAGCGCCGCTCGCTGCAGTCAACATGGCCAACAAGGCCCACATCAGAATGGCGGTGAAGCCGATCAGCGTGGCGCGCGATCTTGCCATCACGCGGGCCTCATGTCCTGGCGGCCGAGCCAGCGGTCGCCGAAGATGGCAATCACCACTGCCAGCACGATCACCGCGCCGCCCACATAGGCAGATGGCGCCGGCTGCTCGCCAGCGCCAAGCCAGGCCCAGAGCGGGTTCAGCACCACATCAAGCATGACGATCATGGTCAGTGTCACGGCGGGAACGTGTCTGGCGCCCCTGGCATAGAGGGCGAGCGGGATCGAGAGCTGCAAGGGACCCATCAGCGCCAAGAGCAGCATCTCGTAGCCCGAGACCTGCCAACCACCCCCAGGATGGCCGCCAAACACATAGCCCAGCACGCCGGCCGCAAGAAACGTGAAGAAGCCACCGGCACAGATCGCCGGCACCATGTCGAACGACCGGTAGCGCCTGAGCGCCACGGTTTGCGCCGCGAAGGAAGCGGGCACCAGAAGACAGACGAAGATGCTGAGCAGATTGCCCGCCGACACGCCATCCCAGGCGATGACGCCCACGCCTGCCACCGCCATCAGCGCGGCAAGCCAAGAAGCAAGCGAGGGCCGCTCGCCGGTGATCCACGGGCTCAGAAGACCGGTGAAGACCGGCGACAAAGCGCCGATCACCGACACGGTGGCGGTTCCAGCAAGCGTGAGTGACGTGACATAAAGCGTCGATCCAGCGGTGAAGAACCCCGCTGTCGCCACCAGTGCTGGAAGCGGAATCTGGCGGAACTTGCTTGCTGTTTCTCCGCCATAGACAGCCACCAGGTATACGAGCAGAAAGATAGACATCCAGAAGCCGCGCCAGCAATTGATCTGCCAGCCGTCAAGCCCCGGCAGAAACCGGACGAAGACACCGGCCAGGCTCCAGCCGACCGTGGCCAGCAGGACAAACAGAACGCCCGTTCCGTAGCGCGGCAGTTCCTCGTTCACCACGGAGCCTTCGTGAGTCTAGGCGCGCAGCGCCTTGTTTTCCGGGTCATAGGGGCTTTCTGGGATGACCGTGGCGTTGAACATCTGGCCCAGGATCTTGATCTCAAGTTCCGTGCCCACAGCGGCATGTTCGGGACGAACCATGCCCAGCGCCAAGGATTTGTTCACCCGGAATCCAAAGGCGCCGTTGGTAGCGCGACCGATGAGCTCACGATGGCGGTAGATGGGTTCCGAGCCACGCGCATCCAAATCCCGATCGGTCACACCATGGACTTCCATGGTGACAAAGTTCCAGTTCAGGCCTTTCCGCTTACCTTCGATCAGGGCCTCGCGCCCGATGAACGGGCCTTTGTCGGGGTGTACAAAGCGATCAAGTCCCGATTCATAGGCGGAGTATTCGATGGAGAGCTCGCGCGGCACCAGCCGGTAGCTTTTTTCGAGCGACAAGGACGACATGGCCTTGATGCCATAAGGCCTGATCCCAAATTCCCGGCCAGCCTCCATCAGCAGGTCGAAGAGCGCCACCTGCTGCTCGATGGGATGATGGAATTCCCAGCCAAGCTCACCCACGAAGTTCACCCGCAGCGCATGGGCTGAGCAATGGCCCACGCTGATCTCTTTGCCCGAGAGCCAGGGAAAGGCCTCGTTTGAGAGGTCGGTGTCGGTAAGTTTCTGCAGCACCTTTCGGGCGTTTGGTCCCGCGAGAACCAGCACGCCGAGACGCGTGGTGATCGGCGTCAGACGTACCGAACCATCGGCAGGGCAGAGCTTTCGCAGATAATCATGGTCATGCCGCTCATACGCACCGGCTGAAACCAGGTAGAACCGCTCCGGCGCCCATTCATAGACGGTGAACTCCGCCCGCACGCCGCCGCGCACCGTCAGCAAATGGCAGAGCGCGATCCGGCCACGCTTCTTCGGGATGCGGTTGGCGAAGATCGAATCGAGCCAGGTCCGCGCGCCGGGGCCCGCAACCTCCATCTTGGCGAAGGCCGACATGTCCTGGAGCGCCACGTTGCTCATCACATTGCGGCATTCCTCGCCCACGAAGCGAAAATAGTTCGAGCGGCGGAACGACCATTTCTCGACGATCCGGCCATCATCCGTAGGCGGAGCATAATTATGATTTGTCAGTACGTCAGGGCTGTTGAGCTCTTGTTCGGTCAGAGCATAATCCTTGGGCGCGAACCAGCCTGGCCGCTCCCAGCCATAGACGGAGCCAAAAACCGCGCCCAGGGCCTTCATGCGGTCATAGCAGGGTGTCCGCTTCAAGGGCCGGGCGGCGGCGCGCTCCTCATCCGGGTAATGCGGCGTGAAGACGTTGGCATAGGCTTCCTCGTTCTTTTGCTTCAGGTAGCCGCGCGTGGCGTAAGGGCCGAAGCGGCGGGGGTCGACGCCCATCATGTCGATCGATGGTTCGCCTTCCACGATCCACTCGGCGAGCTGCCAGCCGGCGCCGCCGGCCGCGGTCACCCCGAAGGAATGGCCCTCGTTGAGCCAGAAATTCCGCTTGTCCCAGGCGGGGCCGATGATTGGCGAACCATCCGGCGTATAGGCAATGGCGCCATTATAGACCTTCTTGATGCCAACCTCGCCGAAGGCCGGCACGCGGGCGATCGCGGTTTCAATGTGCGGGGCAAGGCGGTCCAGATCTTCCTGGAAGAGCTCGTACTCGCTTTGGTCGGACGGGCCATCCATGTAGCAGCAGGGGGCACCCTTCTCGTAGGGACCCAGCAACAGCCCGCCGTTCTCCTCACGCATGTACCAGGAGGAATCTGCCTCGCGGAGAACGCCCATCTCCGGCAGGCCCTTGGCCTGACGTTCCCTGATCAGCGGATGCGGCTCGGTGACGATGTACTGATGCTCGACGGGGATCACCGGAATATCGAGGCCGACCATGGCGCCCGTCCGGCGGGCGAAATTGCCGCTCGCCGAAACCACATGCTCGCAGGTGATGTCACCCTTGTCGGTCTTGACGATCCATTCGCCATTGGGCTTCTGGTCGATGCCGGTCACGACCGTATGGCGGTAGATCTCAGCACCGCGGGCGCGCGCGCCTTTGGCCATGGCCTGGGTGAGATCAGCCGGCTGAATATAGCCATCGTCCGGGTGCTGGATGGCGCCGATGAGGCCATCGGTCTCGCACAACGGCCAGATCTCCTTGATCTGGGCCGGTGTCAGCTTGTTGACCTTGACGCCGATCGTCTCGGCGACGCCCGCATAATACATGAACTCGTCCCAGCGGTCAGGCGTGCGCGCCAGACGGATATTGGAAACATTCTTGAAGCCCACCGGCTGGCCCGTCTCGGCCTCAAGCGATTTGTAGAGATTGACCGAATACTTGTGAATCTGGCCCACCGAATAGGACAGGTTGAATAGCGGCAGCAGCCCCGCCGCATGCCAGGTCGAGCCGGAGGTGAGTTCCTTGCGCTCGATCAGGACAACGTCACTCCAGCCCTTTCTGGCCAGGTGATAGAGGGTGCCGACGCCGACCACGCCTCCCCCGATGACGACGACCCGAGCATGTGTTTTCATGGGAGAGTTCCTTGGAACAGCGAGAAAAGGTAGTTGAATGGAGATTAGTCGGCCTTGCCCGTCGGGCGCTAGGCGGAACGACCGGGACCGGCCTGAATCCGACACTTACCCGGCGAAACCACCCGCCTTCAGAAACGCCATCTCCTCCGGCGTCGATGGCCGGCCCAGTACGGCATTGCGGTGCGGAAAGCGGCCGAACCGGGCGATGATGTCGAGGTGAACCTGCGCCCAATAGGCCATGTCGCTCAGTCCCATGGTCTGGAACAGCGCCACGCCGCGGTGTTGGGCGTCAAGGTCTTCGGCATGTTCAAACGGCAGGATCAGCCAGCGCGCCCGGGGCGGGGTGAGCTTGTGGTGAAAGCCCTGCCCGATCCATTGTTTGGTGAGCCGCAACGCCCGCTGGTCAGCGGCGAAGGCCAGCGGGCTTCCGCGATGGACATTGCGCGACACCTGGTCGAGCAGGATGACCAGACCCAATGCTCCTTCCGGCGTTTCTCCCCATTGATCGAAAGCGCCGGTGCGCGCATGTGCCAGGGCAGCACCAAACCTTACCCTCAGCGCCCCGTCAAAGGCGGCATCCTTGGTGAACCAGCGGGTTTCGCCAGCCTGCTCCCAGAAATCCGTCACCTGCCGCGGTGTCATGAAATCCCTGTATGGTTTTCAATGAAGCTGGCGAGGGCGGAAACGTCGTCACGGTCGAATACCGGCACCGGTGCGCCGGCAATCTGGCCATTGGCGGCAATCGCCACGACTGTCGGGTCGTCGCCCGCGAGTTCAGGATGGGTGAGCGCCAGATTGCGCACTTCGATCTTGTCGTGGCTGTCTCGCTTATAGCCTTCGACAATCACGAGATCGCAGGGTTCAAGCTTGGCAAGAATATCCGCCAGGCTCGGTTCCTCGCCGTCACGCGTTTCATGGATGATGGCCCAGCGGTGGCGCGAGACGACCGCCACTTCGGATGCGCCTGCCTTGCGGTGCCGGAAACTGTCCCGGCCCTCGTGATCAATGTCGAAGGAGTGATGGGCGTGTTTCACCGTCGAGACGCGGTGACCACGGCGCGAAAGCTCCGCCACCAGCTTCTCCACCAGCGTGGTCTTGCCCGCGTTCTTGAACCCGGCAACGCCGATCACCCTGTTCATGGCATGAACTCTGCCGCAATCCTCTGCGCTTCGGCAAGTTCCCGCGGTGTATTGACGTTGAAAAACGGGTCGTAGGGCTCCGTCGGCCATGCGACGGCCACGGCTCCGCACTGTGCCGCCCAATCCTGGAGGCGAGGGATCCGCGGTTCATCCAGCGCCCGCGCGACCCCCGGCAGCAATGCCGTTGACCACAGGCCCGTGAGATAGTGCGATTGCCCGGCCGATGCCGCAATCGCTGCCGCACGCCCGGCGCTCGCCAGCCTTATCGCCAGATCAGCTGGCAGGAACGGCGCATCGGACGGAACGGTAAGCACGGCCTCGAACGCTTCAGCCTTCGCCAGGTGCAGGGCCGTGTGAAGCCCGGCCAAAGGTGTTGCCGCGTCAGGCCGGAGATCGCCCACGACCGGCAGCCCGGTAGACCGGAATCTCTCCGCAGCGCCATTGGCGTTGATGACGATCTTGGCGGCCTGCGGCGCCAGCCGGGAGATGATCCTGTCGAGGATCGTGACGCCCCCGATTGGCTCGAACGCCTTCTCGCGGCCCATCCGCGCCGAGCGGCCACCAGCCACGATTACCGCGACAAGCTTCATTTATGCGCGAAGATTCTTTGAGGCGGTATCCACACCGTGATCCGGTCGCCGCTGCTGATGAGCCCTTCCGCCTCCACCCAGCCGACCACGCCGCGCTTGTGCATGGCCGCCTTGACGAAACCCACCGCTGGATCGGGGTGATGACGCGCGATGATCTCGGCCGGGTAGCGGCAGGGGTGGTTCTCGGCATCGACCACCAGCATGGCGCCGGACGGAAACTGCAGACGGCTGCCAGGCGGCAACAGCGTCAGATCGGGAATGCCGCTGACCAGCATATTGGCGCCCACCCATTCCGGCTTCACCGCAGGGATTGCCATGCGCGCCGCAACCTCCGCCAGCTCCTCCCGCGAAAGGATCGACACCTGCCGGGAATTCCGCACCTCGGTGCCGCGCTTGTATTGTTTCAGCATGCGGCTGTCGGAGGCCCGTGTCAGGCCGCCGTGGCAATCACCCTCCATGCCGGAAAAGCGGAAGTACGCCTTGGAGACCGCCCCTTTCTCAAGCCCGCTGCCGCGGTCCGGATTGGCAAGAAGCTGGTCCACTTTGCCTTCAAACGACAGTTTGGTCAGAAGCTCCGGCAAGGCTGTAACTCCCCGTCATGCAGAGCGCCTTTCTAAAGCAAGAACTGGCGTCATTGAAACACTGCCGTTCGGTCGCATGGGTGCGGACCGCGACCAGCCGGACGGCTGCCGCTCTCGAGCTTGGCGCTGCCTTTGGCCGTTGCGGCGTCTCATTGAAACCGCGTTGTGTTGCGTGTGCGTTTCGTTAGGCGGTTTCGCCGCGTAGCAGGCGCGGCAGCCCGCCGGATTGTCCAGCCGCCTGGGAGGCGAACACCGCCTTGAGCCCGCCCATGCGATTGACCGCCATCAGGCCGGCGCGGCGCAGCAGGGTCAGCGCCGGGTTGGTGTTGGCGAACAGCCTGTTCATGCCATCCATGGCGGCGGCGGTCGTGACCGTGTCGAAGCGCCGCCAGCTGGCGTAGCGGCTCAGCACGGTCTCGCTGCCCAGGTCCAGGCCGAGCGCGGCGGCGTCATGCACGCAGTCGGCGAGCGCGGCTACGTCACGAAGCCCCAGATTGAAACCAAGGCCCGCCAGCGGGTGCAGTACATGCGCGGCATCGCCCACCAGCGCGAGGCGCGGACCGGTGAAGCGGTCGGCCACATACATGGCCAGCGGATAGCCATGGCGGCCGGACACCAGCTTGACCGCGCCGAGATGGGGTCCAAACCGGAGCCGCAGTTCCTCCTCGAAGGCGGGAAGTGGAAGCTCCAGCATGCGCCGGGCGTCTTCGGTCCGCTCCGACCACACCAATGAGGAGCGGTTGCCGGGCAGCGGCAGGATCGCAAACGGGCCCGAGGGCGTGAAGTGTTCCTCCGCACGGCCCCGGTGCGGCAGCTCATGGGCAACGGTGGCCACCAGCCCCATCTGGTCATAGGGCCAGCCGACCAGCTTGATGCCAGCCGCCTCGCGGGCCGGGGAGTTTCGGCCATCGGCGGCGGCGATCAGCTCGGCGCGCAGTTCCGCGCCACCGGCCAGCGTCACCGCGGCAAGCCCCGGTGCGAAATGAAACCCCTCAACCGGCTGGCCCACCGCGAACCGGATATGCGGGCTCTGCTCCGCCTCGGCGAGCATGGCGGCATAGAGGAAACGGTTCTCGATCATATGGGCGGTTGGCCCGCCGGCCATGTCCTCGGGCCCGAAATGCAGCAGGACCGGCCGTGCCTCGCCGGGCGTGGCGCTATCGGTTACGATGATCTCGGCCATCGGCTCCGCTTCATGGGAGACCTTGTCCCACACGCCCAGGGCTTCGAACATCCGCCTGGCGGTGGCGCTGATCGCCGTGGCCCGTCCGTCGAAAGCATTGCTGGCGAAGCCGCGCGGGTCACGGGCGTCGACCAGCGTGACGTCGAGGGGCCGCCGCACCCGCCGGCCACCCAGCGCCAAAGCTGCCGCAAGCCCGTTCAGGGCCGCCCCGATGACTATGATGTCGGACCGCTGATCCATTGGGCGAGATAACTCGGTCTGGCCTGACAAGAACAGGGGTCGCGGCGTCGCGGATTGAGATGCACAATAATTATGCAACCATATCCTTGCGTGGTCTATCTGCATAAATTTACAGCAGTACGAGTTGTTGGACGTCCTACAACCCTATTATTTTCATATACTTAGCGGCAGCTTCCCAACTGGCACGAATCTTGTGACTCACCCTCTGGCAACTAACAGGGGGTTCTGAATGAAATTCGTGATCGCCATCATCAAGCCGTTCAAGCTCGAGGAGGTGCGGGAAGCACTGGGGGCCTTGGGCATCCAGGGCATCACCGTCACCGAGGTCAAGGGCCATGGCCGCCAGCGCGGCCACACCGAGTTCTACCGCGGCGCCGAATACACCGTGAGCTTCGTTCCTAAAGTGAAGATCGAACTCGCGGTGGACGAGCACCTGGCGGACAAAGTCGTCGAAACCATCCAGGTCTCGGGCCAGACCGGCCAGATCGGCGACGGCAAGATCTTCGTCCTGCCGCTGGAACAGGCGGTGCGCATCCGCACCGGTGAAACTGGCCAGGCGGCCCTCTAACTCCATGCTGACAGGAAAAATGACCATGATGCTTTCAAATATGATGCGCCGGCCGATGCTGGCCGGGCTGGCCGGCCTCGGGCTCAGCGCCGTCTTCGCCTCAACCGCCCAGGCGGCGGCCACCGTGAACAAGGGTGACACCACCTGGATGCTGGTGGCGACCTGTTTCGTGGTGCTGATGACCATCCCGGGCCTTGCCCTGTTCTACGGCGGCCTGGTGCGCGCCAAGAACGTCCTGTCGGTCCTCATGCAAGTGCTGATCGTGTTCTCGATCATCTCCATTCTCTGGGTGATCTACGGTTATTCGCTGGCCTTCACCGGCAATGCCAGTGCCAGCCTCAACCCGTTCATCGGCGGGTTTTCCAAGTTCTTCCTCTCGGGCGTGACCACCGCGTCGGAGATCGGCACCTTCTCCAAGGAAACCAATATTCCGGAATTGGCCTTCGTCATCTTCCAGATGACGTTTGCCTGCATCACGCCGGCCCTCATCGTCGGCGCCTATGCCGAGCGCATGAAATTCTCGGCCGTGCTGCTGTTCATGGTGCTGTGGTTCACCTTCGCCTACCTTCCCATGGCGCACATGGTGTGGTTCTGGGCGGGTCCCGACGCTTACACCCTGTCGGCCGATAATCTCTCGATCGTGTCGGCCATGGTGGGTGAAGAAAAGGCAAAGCAGCTCCTCGACGCGCTGGCTGCCGCCGCCACGGACGAGGCCAAGGCCGCCGTGCTTGGCGAGTATGCCGCGCTCGTGAACGCCACCAATGGCTATCTCTTCCAGCTCGGGGCGCTCGATTTCGCGGGCGGCACCGTGGTGCACATCAACGCCGGCGTGGCTGGCCTGGTCTGCGCCTATGTGCTGGGCAAGCGCCTCGGCGTCGGCAAGGATGCGTTCATGCCCCATAACCTGACCTTCGTGCTCACTGGCGCCGGTCTGCTGCTATTCGGCTGGTATGGCTTCAATGCCGGGTCCAGCCTTGAGGCCAACGGTCTGACCGCTCTGGTGATCCTCAACACCACCATCGCGGCGGGCGCCGCGGCCCTGGCCTGGACGGCGGGCGAGTGGATGTTCCGCGGCCACCCCAGCCTGCTCGGCGCTGCCTCGGGCGTCATTTCCGGCCTCGTTGCAATTACCCCGGCCTGCGGCTGGGTCGGCCCTGGGGGCGCCATCGTGATCGGGCTCATCGCCGGTCTCGTCTGCCTGTGGGCAGTGGTCTCGCTCAAGTCCTGGCTGGGATATGACGATGCGCTGGACGTGTTCGGCATTCACGGCGTGGGCGGCATCGTGGGCGCCATCCTCACCGGGGTGTTCGTCAATCCGGCGCTGGGCGGCATGGGCGTCACCGACTATCTCGCCGCAGACACCTCCGTCGCCGTTGCGGCCTATTCCTTCGGTACGCAGATGTATGCCCAGATCGTGGCGGTGATCATCGCGGTGATCTGGACGGCGGTCGTGTCCTATGTGGCGCTGATGATCTGCAAGGCGGTGTTCGGCCTGCGGGTCAAGGAGCAGGAGGAGCGCGAAGGTCTCGACCTCGTCGATCACGGCGAGCGCGCCTACAACTGATATCCTTCAATTTTGGGACATGCGGCCGGCGGGGTATCCCCGCCGGCCGTTCTTTTGGCAGCTGTTAAACCAGCCCTTAACCACGCTCCGCCAGAATGGCCTTAACGAAGTGTTGCGGCTGGCGGAGTTCCTCCGCGGCGGAGGCTCGAAATGGCGTATCAGCCGACCTATGACACCGATGACGATGCCGTTCCGGAGGCGGTCCGGGTCTTCCTCAAGAACCGGCTTCAGGAAGCTGCCGGCGTCCTGCTTTTCCTGGCGCTGATCGCGCTGGCTTTGGCGCTTGCGACCTGGTCGCTCGATGATCCCTCGCTCAATCACGCGCTTGACCGCGCGGCCAGCAATTGGCTTGGCTATCCGGGTGCGGTGGTGGCGGATGAACTCATGCAGGTCGTGGGCCTTGGCGTATTGCCGCTGTTTATCATTCCGATGCGCTGGGCAATCGACTGTATGGCGCTCCGCGGCCTGGTTCGGCCCATCAGCCGGGTGCTGGCCTGGATAGGCTGCACGGTCGCGGTCAGCGCCGCGCTGTCAGCCGTGCCTGCGCCACCGTCCTGGCCGCTGATCTCCGGGCTGGGCGGCAACGCCGGCGACATCCTGCATAATTTGCTCATGGTGATGGTCTCTGCCGCGCTGCCTGGCATGCTCGCCAAGGTCCTTGCCGGATTGCTGATGCTGGCCGCCGCCGTGTTTCTTGGGCTGCGGGCGCTTGGTGTCGCCCCTCCCGCGGCGTTCGTCCAGGTCTCCGGTGCTGTGGGCCATGGGCGCGCAGCGGCGCTGGCCATGCTTCGCCACGCGAAGGTGGCAAGAAGCTTCGTGGCCACTCAGTGGCGCGGCCTGCGCCGGGGCGAACCAGACCCGGAGTTTCCGCGGCATGAGGATGATATCATTCGCAGGCTTGCGCCGCAGCCTGATGCACCAGCCCGCCGCGGCTCCGGCCCCGGCCCCCGCATCGAACCGGTCTTTGGTCATGCGCCGCTCCGCGCCGCGGCCGGGATCGCGGAACCGGACGACGGCGAAATGGAAACGGTGATAGAGTTCGATGAAGAACCCGGTACTGCCGCCGATGACTCCGCGTCCTTTGCAGAGGCTGCCCCGCCGCCGCGGGTGACCCGCAACAACAAGCCGTTGAAGCAAGGAAAACGGCTGACAAAGGATCTTCAGCCGGCACTCGGTTTTGATCGCGGCGATGATTATGAGTTTCCGCCATTGACCCTGCTGGCCGAGCCCAAGCGCGTGGGCAAGGCCGTCGAGCTTTCCGACGAGGCGCTGGAACAGAACGCCCGCATGCTTGAAGGGGTGCTCGAGGACTTCGGCGTGAAAGGCCAGATCATCAAGGTGAGGCCCGGACCGGTCGTCACCCTCTACGAACTTGAGCCCGCTCCCGGCATCAAGTCGTCGCGGGTGATCAGCCTCGCGGACGACATCGCGCGGTCGATGAGCGCCCTCTCGGCGCGCGTCGCCGTGGTGCAGGGCCGCAACGCGATCGGCATCGAACTTCCCAACGCCAAGCGTGAAACTGTTTTCCTGCGCGAGATGCTGGGCTCGGAAGCCTTCGAGAAGACCAGCCTCAACCTGGCCCTGGCGCTGGGCAAGAACATCGGCGGCGAGCCGGTCTTCGCCGATCTCGCCCGCATGCCGCATCTCCTGATCGCCGGCACCACCGGCTCCGGCAAATCGGTGGGCATCAACACCATGATCCTGTCGCTGCTCTACCGGCTGCCGCCGGAACGCTGCAAGCTGATCATGATCGATCCAAAAATGCTGGAGTTGTCCGTATACGAAGGAATTCCGCATCTCCTGGCGCCCGTCGTGACCGATCCGCGCAAAGCCGTGGTCGCGCTAAAATGGGCGGTGCGCGAAATGGAAGAACGCTACCGCAAGATGTCCAAGGTCGGCGTGCGCAACATCGATGGCTATAACGCCCGCATGAAGGCCGCCGCCGCGAAGGGCGAGGAGATCTCGCGCACCGTGCAGACCGGCTTCGACCCCGAAACCGGCGAGCCCGTGTTCGAGAAAGAGGCGATGGATCTGGAGCCGATGCCCTATATCGTGGTCATCATCGACGAGATGGCGGACCTCATGATGGTCGCGGGGAAAGACATCGAGGGCGCCGTGCAGCGCCTCGCCCAGATGGCGCGGGCGGCCGGCATTCACGTGGTGATGGCCACCCAGCGCCCGTCTGTCGATGTCATCACCGGCACCATCAAGGCCAATTTCCCGACCCGGATCTCATTCCAGGTCACGTCAAAGATCGACAGCCGCACCATTCTCGGCGAGCAGGGCGCCGAGCAGCTGTTGGGGCAGGGCGATATGCTGTTCATGGCGGGTGGCGGCCGTATTTCGCGCCTGCACGCCCCGTTTGTCGCGGATGACGAGGTGGAGAAGATCGTGGCTCACCTCAAGGCGCAGGGGCATCCGGAGTATGTCGAGGCGGTCACCGAGGATGCCGAGGAGGACGCGTTTGGCGAGCCGGGCGGTCTTGCAGGTGAGGGCGGCGGGTCTGGCGACGATCTCTATGACCAGGCGGTGGCGGTGGTACTGCGCGACAAGAAGGTGTCCACCTCCTATGTGCAGCGCCGCCTGCAAGTGGGCTACAACAAAGCCGCCAGCCTGATCGAGCGAATGGAGAAGGAAGGCCTGATCTCACCCGCCAATGCCATTGGCAAACGCGAGATTCTGGTGCCGGGCGACAGCGCCCGTGTCTGATTGGCCCGCGCTTGCCTTGAAATTGGCCGGTTGTTGCGAAAAACGCTGGTATCGAATAGGGACTTCCCTCGTTAACCGCCTGATTCCGGAACCGATGGAATGATGAACTGTCTCGAGATTTCGCGCCGTGTCTTCCTCAGCCTGGCCGTCCTGGCCTTCGCGAGTTCGGCCACCCCGGCCGCCACGCCGCTCGAACTTACGCCGGAACAGAAAGCGGCGGTTGACGGCATTTCGGCTTATCTCAACAGCTTCAAGACCTTGCAGGGCGAATTCACCCAGATCAGCCCCAAAGGCAACATGTCGCAGGGTGTCTTCTATATTTCAAAGCCTGGTAAGATGCGTTTCGAATACGCGCCGCCCAACCCCTATCTGATCGTGGCAGACGGCACCTGGCTGACCGTCAAGAACGTCAAGAAGGAAAAGGGCGACCAGTTCCCCTTATCGCAGACGCCCCTGCGCCTGGTGCTGGCCGATCAGGTGGACATCGCCGGGGATACTCATATCCTCGATTACCAGGACCAGGACGGTATTCTGTCCATCACCCTCGAGGACAAGAAGAACACCCTTGCCAACGGCCAGTTGACCCTTGTCTTCGACACCGCGCGAAACCAGTTGCAGCAGTGGGTGGTGATCGACGGCAAGGGCCGCCGCACCACCGTATCGCTGGACAATATCGAGGCCGGGATCGATCCCGATCCCAAGCTGTTCGTGGTGAAGATCGACCGCAAGGATAAGCACCGGTCCAGCCCCTGACGCCCGGGCTTGCAGCCGCCAGCCATGGCCGCTAATGGCCTTACATGCCGCTCAAAGTCGTCAGCTGGAACATCAACTCGGTCCGCCTGCGGATCGGCCTCGTCACCCGCCTTCTCGATTTGTGGAAGCCCGATGTCCTGTGCCTGCAGGAAACCAAATGCCCGCAGGGCCAGTTTCCGTCCGCGCCGATCCGGGCCATGGGCTATGACCATATCGCCGAGTTCGGGCAGAAGGGCTATCACGGCGTGGCGATCGTTTCGAAGCGGCCGTTTCTCACCGAGGCTGCCCGTTCATTCTGCGGCAAGGATGACTGCCGGCATATCTCGGTGACGCTCGCTGCCAGCAAGCCCATCACCATCCACAACCTCTATGTTCCAGCCGGTGGCGACGAGCCGGACCCCCGCGTCAATGACAAGTTTGCTCACAAGCTGCAGTTCGTCGATGAGCTGGGAGACTGGTTCACCAGAGATTGTGTGCCCAAGGGCCATGAGAGTATTCTGGTCGGCGATCTCAACATCGCGCCGCTCGAACATGATGTCTGGTCGCACCGGGACCTTCTGAAGGTGGTGAGCCACACCCCGGCCGAGACCGAGGGGCTGCTGCGCATCCAGAAACAGGGCAAATGGGTTGATCTCATGCGGAGCCACGTGCCGGCGGACCGCAAGCTCTATACATGGTGGAGCTACCGGGCGCGGGACTGGGAGGCGAGTGACCGCGGCCGCCGTCTTGACCATATCTGGTCAACCGCCGGGCTGGCGCCCAAGTGCCGGAAGATCGAAATCCTGAAAGAGGCACGCGGCTGGCAACAGCCCTCGGATCACGTGCCGGTCATGGCGAGCTTCGCGGCCTGAGGATGCCGCTCCGAGTGATCTTGTTTCTTGCCCATCCATCGGCTCTGTTCCGGCGCTACCGCAGCCAAGGTGAGAGCAAGAACCGGTGTCGCAAGGCCGGAGATTGGTGAGAAAACTCTTTTCGGCGCAGAGCTGAAAGTTCTCGTCATCGATCGGGCAATCGCGGACGCAAAGTGCAGCGATTCCATCGCACCGCAAACCGGAAAGAAAAGTCGTGGTTTGCCGATAGTCTTCCGCTGGTTTTGCCAACGGGAGAAAACAATTCATCCTGGGATCAGGACACGATGAAACCGACGATCTGGCGGGCTTCGCGCATCACCGGCGCGATGATCGCCCGGGCGCGGGCGGAGCCGTCGCGCAGCACGGCCTCCACATAAGAGGGATCGGCCTGCAGCCGCTTGGTTTCCTCGCCAACCGGGCCCAGCCGGGCGACCGCCAGATCGGCCAGCGCGTTCTTGAACACCGAGAACTGCCCGCCGCCATATTGGGCCAGCACCTTGTCCACGCTCTCGCCCGACAGCGCCGCGTAAATCCCCGTGAGGTTGTCAGCCTCCGGGCGGCCCTTGAGGCCCGCCGTTTCGGTGGGCAGCGGTTCCGGATCGGTCTTGGCCTTGCGGATCTTCTTGGCGATGGTGTCGGCGTCATCGGTGAGGTTGAGGCGCGAGAGATCGGACGGGTCTGACTTCGACATTTTCTTGGTTCCGTCCCGCAGGCTCATCACCCGGGTGGCCGGGCCGGTGATGTAAGGCTCCGGCGGCACGAAGAAAATGCCGTCCTCATGGCCGGCGGCTCTGATGCTGTCGGCATAATCGAGGTTGAACTTGTTGGCGATGTCGCGTGCCAGTTCGAGGTGCTGCTTCTGGTCCTCGCCCACCGGCACATGGGTGGCGCGGTAGCCGATGATGTCCGCCGCCATCAGCACCGGATAAGTGTAAAGCCCGACCGAGGCCGCCTCCTTGTCCTTGCCGGCCTTCTCCTTGAACTGGGTCATGCGGTTGAGCCAGCCGATGCGCGCGGTGCAGCCGATGATCCACGCGAGCTCGGCGTGCTCGGCCACCTGCGACTGGTTGAAGATGATGCTCTTCTTCGGGTCGAGCCCACAGGCGAGATAGGCGGCGGTCACATCGATGATCGCCTCGCGCAGCTCTTTCGGGTCCTGCCACACGGTGATCGCATGCATGTCAACAACGCAATAGATGCATTCATGGGTGTCCTGCATGGCAATCCAGTTCAGCATGGCGCCCAGATAATTGCCGAGATGCAGATTGCCGGTCGGCTGCATGCCGGAAAACACGCGCGGGACGATTGTGGCCATGATGGAACCCTCTGGGCTGAACGGCGCCGCTTATGCCTTCAATCCGTCCGCCTGAAAAGAGCCTTGCGCCGGGTTCTCACTGCAGTGGGGCATACGGCCGGGGCACCCCTAAGGGTAAACATGCTCAATAGTCTTCCCGCGCCCGCTTCATCCGCTCGAAAGCGGACAGCCGCTCGTTGCCGGAATTGTTTGACGATCCGCCGAACAGCCTCTCGAAGAAGCCTTTTCTCTCTTGCTGCGATGGCGGCACCGGCTCCTCGGCGGCGCCCTGGTCATAGACGGAACTCGAGATCGACGGCTGCTCCGCCGAGGCCACCAGCGCTTCGCCCGGTAAGGGCTGGGGCGTGAGGCCGCGATGGGCAGGTTCCATCACCTCGCGCCAGATCACCGCGGGAATGAGGCCGCCGGTCACCTTGTTCATCGGTGAATTGTCGTCATTGCCAACCCAGACCCCGGCGATGAACTCGCTGGTGTAGCCGATGAACCAGGCATCGCGGTAATCCTGGCTGGTGCCGGTCTTGCCGGCGATGTCGAAGCCGGGAAAGGCGGCGCGGTTGCCGGTACCATCGGTGACCACCAGCCGCATCATGCGGTTCATGCCGTAGAGATTGCCGTCGCTGACAGCCTTTGGGAAGCCGGAGCCGTTGCGCTCATAAACCACGCGGCCATCGCGCGTCAGCACCCGGGTCACCGTATAGGGTGTCACCGGATAGCCGCCATTGGAGAACGGCACGAAGGCCGACGTCAGCTCGAGCAGCGTTACTTCGGAAGTTCCCAGCGCGATCGAGGCATCCTCTCCGAGCGGCGAGGTGATGCCCAGGCGATGCGCCACGGCCGCCACCGCGGCGGGGCCCACCTGCATGGCGAGCCTGGCGGCCACCGTGTTGAGCGACAGCGCCAGCGCGGTCTCCAGCGATACGCTGCCCAGATACTTCTTGCGGTAGTTTTCCGGTTGCCAGTTGCCGATGCGGATCGGCTCGTCAACCTCCCGGGTCTCGGGCGTCAGTCCGCGCTCCAGCGCGGCGAGGAACACGAAAGGCTTGAAGGCAGAGCCTGGCTGGCGCTTCGCCTTGGCGGCACGGTTGAACTGGCTTCGCTTGTAGGAGGTGCCACCGACCATGGCGAGGACCGCGCCAGATCCATCCATCACCACCATGGCGCCTTGCGACGCGCCGAGCCTGGCGCCCTCGCTGCGGAGCTCCTTGTTGATCGCCAGTTCCGCCTGCGCCTGGATCGCCGGATCGATGGTGGTTTCGACGACCAGCGACTGCTGATAATCCTTGACGAATTCCGGAAGCTGCTCGGCCACCCAGTCCACCGCGAAATACTTGGCGGACACATAGGACGGCGTCCTGGCCTCCGCTGGCCGCTCGATGGCGGCGGCCGCCTCCTCCGCGGTGATGAAGCCTTCCTCCGCCATGCTCTGGAACACCAGCTTTGCGCGCTCCGCGGCCGCCCGCGGATTGGACACGGGGTTGGCGGCACTCGGAGCCTTGACGACGCCCGCCAGCGTGGCAGCCTCGGCAAGTGTCAGGTCAGATGCGGACTTCTGGTAATAGACCCGCGCCGCCTTCTCGATTCCCGTGGCGCCGGCGCCGAAATAGACGCGGTTCAGATAGAGCTGAAGAATCTCATCCTTGCTGAAATGATGTTCCAGCCAGATGGCCAGCACCGCTTCCTGCAATTTGCGCTGGAGCGTGCGGTCGGGCGTCAGGAACAGGTTCTTGGCCAGCTGCTGGGTGATGGTCGAGCCGCCCTGCACCAGCCGGCCAGCCCGGTAGTTCGAATACATGGCGCGCAGCAAGCCCAGGGGATCGACGCCAAGATGACTGCGGAAGCGGCGGTCCTCGATGGCGATCAGCGCATTGGGCACATAGTCCGGCAGGTCGGCGAGGCGTGCCTCGTCGCCGCTGAACGAGCCTTGCTCAGCCAGAACAGTGCCGTCCGAGGCGAGGATCATCACGCCCGGCTCGCGCTCCGGAACCTGCAGCACGCCCTGCCGCTCCAGCGATGACCACACCGCTCCGAACAGCACCGCAAGACCGGCCAGGCCAACCACCGCAAGCGTGAGCGAAAAACGGATCAGCGCCCAGAAGAAGGAGCGGCGGCGGCGGGGTCTTGCCGGTTTGGATCTGGCACGGCCGGCCTTGCGGCGCGGCTCGCCGGAAAACAGTCGCGGCTCCTGGCGCTCGGCCTTGCTGTTGTTCTTCTTCGACAGGCGCATGCCCCCTTGCTCAAGGGCCTCAGGCACTAGCAGCGGCGCATTGACGTTTGGTGAAGCAGCGACTGGGGGCCCGCCGCGTCATTCCCCTCAAATCATGGTGCAATCATGACTGGCGTTGACGCCGTCACATCGTCGCGCCGATGTGCCAGGGCACATATTCATTGTCGCCATAGCCCAATTCCTCGGACTTGGTGCGCTGGCCCGACGCCACCTTCAGCATCAGATTGAAAATCTGCTGGCCCTTCTCCTCGATCGACACGCCATCGAGAATGTCGCCGCAGTTGATGTCCATGTCGTCGATCATGCGATTGTAGATATCGGTATTGGTGGCAAGCTTGATCGACGGCACCGGCTTGCAGCCATAGGCGGAGCCGCGGCCCGTGGTGAAGCACAGGAGATTGGCGCCGCCCGCCACCTGGCCGGTCGCCGCCACGGGGTCATAACCCGGCGTGTCCATGAACACGAAGCCC